>NZ_JBEXVL010000030.1:0-69172 GCF_040638805.1 Streptomyces sp. NPDC005925
TGCCGTGCGGCTGCTCGGGGGTGCCCTCCGAGCGGGGGAAGAACTCGTACCAGGAACCGAACAACGCCCGCTCCCGCTCCACCAGCAACGGCAGCCGTTTCGAAGCGGTGACGAGCCGGCGCAGCGGGTGCCGGGCCAGCACCGCCCCGACCCCCGGATCCAACGCCGCCGCCAGCCGCTCCCCGGGCGGCAGCGCATCGTCGCGCAGGGTCCGCGCCGCCGCCGTCACCACGGCACGCCCCGCATCCTTCGGGACACCGCGCGCGGCGCGTGCGAACAGGTCGCCGCCCTCCTCCAGGACCAGCCCCGTGTCGATGCCCGCGGGAACCTTCACCCGCGCGATGCGGCGCCACGTCGTCACCGGGTCGCTCCACGCCTCGACCCGGTACGTCCACAGGCCCATCGCGTCCGGTGTCACCTCCGCGCCCCAGCGGTCCGATCCCGGCTTCAGCTCCCGCATCGGTGTCCAGGGCCCGTGCCGGCCGTCCGGGCCGGTGAGCACGACGTTCGCCGCGACCGCGTCGTGCCCCTCGCGGAACACGGTGGCGGTGACCTGGAACGTCTCTCCCACGACCGCCTTGGCCGGACGCCTGCCGCAGTCCACGGCAGGCCGGACATCGCGTACCGGGATACGGCCGATGGCCGAAGTCGTGCGCATCGGTTCACCTCCGCCGAGCTCGAAATCGTGTGGAAGCCGGGCCCGTCGGCCCGGCGTTGGATCACACTGTGCCGGAAAGGCGCCTTATGTCCCGGCAGGGAAACGCCGTTCGCACACGGGAGCGGACGCTGAGTGAGAAGCCGGGCCGGACGCCGGGTTGGCCATCCGGCCGGACATCCGGCCGGACGCGGGGCCGGACATCGGGCCGGACACCGGGCTTGACACCGGGCTTGACACCGGCGGTCTCCGCGCGGTGACGGCGACGGTGACGGGGACGACCGCGGACCGCTCGCTCTGCTCGCGCACGTACGAGCCGAGCGTCGAACGCAGATACCGCTCCGCGGCGTCCGCCGCCTCCCGTGCGCAGCGCTTCCCCATCAGCACGCACAAGGTGTAGCCCGCGTCCTCGAACGTGGCCCGCACGGCGCGGTCGGCCGGGGACGCCAGCATCGCGCGCTCCCATGCCCGGTACTGCCGCAAATGCCGGGCGACTTCGGCTTTGGCCGGTAGCAGCATGGCACCGTTCACCTTTCGGGGGTCTCGGTCGGCGCGTGTCCCGACGGTCGGGTCGGCGTCCGCACGCTCAGCGGCACGACTCCGTTACGGCGATCGAAGCTTTCACTCATAGTGCACGCGCGGGGACTGTACGTCCTGTTGGATCTTCGGCCCGCGCAGGCGCCTCTCGTGTTGCACGAATGGCGTAGCACCCGCACTGTGGAAATGACTCAGAAGCGATGGGCGCTCACGTTCTGCGCACGGGGCGCGTCCCGCAGGGACGCGGAGGACGCGAGCTTTCGCGGTGAGGAGCCGACGACGATGAAGACCGCAGTCCCCTGCTACTACCACCTCGACGTGGAGGTCAGCCCCGAACAGGTCGGACAGGTCAGGCGCGTCCTGGCCGCCTGCCTGAGGTTCTGGGACCTGGAGGATCTCGTCGAGCCCGTCTGCGACGGCACCGAGATGCTGCTGAACGCCATCGACGAGCACGCCACCGACAAGAACACCTCCATCGAGATGTGGTGGAACGGCCAGCACCTGATCACGGCGATCGGGGAGAACGACCACGCCCTGCGCCCCGACCAGGAGCTGCGCGGCTGCCTGGCCCGCATCGCCGCCATGAGCGACGGATGGGGCTGTTGTGCCACCGGCACCGGCAGCAAGATCATCTGGTTCTCGCAGCGCGCCCGGGCCGGCCAGCGCGTCCCGCTGGTGCCCCTGGCGCCCGCGCCCACCCTCCGCGACGGTCTCGACATCCCCCGCGAGTCCGTCCTGTTCGTCCTGGCGAGCCGCGCCGGCACTCCCGAGCCGGTGCTCGAGGGGGCGCGGTGACCGCACGCCGCACCGAGCGAGGGGTACCCGTACGAAGCGGGTACCCCTCCCCGCTGGGCACTGTCCACGACGGACGGGGCACCGGCTTCGCCCTGTTCGGCGAGGTCGCCGGACGCGTCGAGTGATCCTCGTCGACGACGCAGGACGGTCCACGGCTGTGCCGCTCACCGAGGTCGACGGCTTCGTCTGGCACGGCTGCCTGCCCGGCGTCGGCCCCGGGCAGCGCCCCGGCTTCCGCGTCCGCGGTCCGTGTCATCCCTCCGCAGGCCACCGCTGCAACCCCGCGAAGCTGCTCTCCGACTCCTACGCCCGCGCGGTCGACGGACAGATCAACACACCGGCACGGCATGTTCCCTCGCGAAGGCGCAGTTCAGCGGGTGGTGCGCGCAGCCGGCCGAGGCCGCGCCGGGACGCGAGGTGCGCGCGTAACCAGGGCGGGTCAGCGGGTGCGCCGCGAGGAGGGCGTGAAACCGGGGTGCGGGGTCAGCGGGTGCGCCGCGAGGTGACCGTGAACCGGGCGCCGTCGGGGTCGCGCAGCACCGCCTCCCCGGCGCTCCTGCTCAGCACGCTGCCGCCGAGCAACTCGGCCGTCCGCGCGCAGGCCTCCACGTCGGACACCGCGAAGTGGACCTGCCAGTGCGGCCGGACCGTCGGGTCGGGCGCCTCGTCCACGGCGCCCGAATCGATGCGCGCCACGATGTCGCCGCCGCTGCGCAGGACGACCTCGTCGGCCTCGTAGTGCACCTCGCAGCAGCCGGGGCTGCCGGACGCCCAGTCGAGGACCTGGCCGTAGAAGATGGCGGCGTCGAAGGCGTCGCGGGTGTGCAGCCTGATGAAGGCCGGCGCGGACCGGCGCCAGGTCTCCCAGTCGCTGAACAGCCTGCCCTCCCAGATGCCGAACGTCGCGCCGTCCCGGTCGGCCAGCAGCGCCGCGCGGCCCGGCGGGAAGGACAGCGGCCCGACGGCCGCGGTGCCGCCGCGCTCCTGCACCCGCGACACGGCCTCGTCCGCGCTGGGCACGGCGAAGTACGGCGTCCAGGCCACCGCCATGTGCCACATCGTGGCGATCGCGGCGATCCCGGCGACCGGCGCGCCGTCGGACAGCGCGATGCGGAAGTGCTCGCCGAGCTTGCCCCTGCGCCACTGCCAGCCCAGCACGGCCCCGTAGAACTCTTCCGTGGTGCGCAGGTCGCGGCTGGTCAGGCTCACCCAGCAGGGGGCGCCGACGACGGAATCGGTGGAGACCACGTGGGTCGTGCCGAGGGTGGGCGTGCTGTCGTGGTTCATGGCGGTCGCGTCCTGGTGTCGAGGGCCGGCGGCCACCGGTGCGCACCGGTGCCGGGCCGGTGCTGCTGCCGGCGTCTGCCGGGTACCCCGCAGGGGCCGGCGAAACGGGCGGTGACCGGGTGGCGGGTACGGGCCGAGTGGCGACGATGGAGGAGATCGGAGCAGTGCCCCACGGCAGGGGCGGCGCGACACACCGGACGCGGGGTGATCATGCCCACGGACGGGGGCTCGGAGCGGATGTCAGCGCCCCAGGAATGGGATCCAGCGGCTGAATACGGGGCCCTCGTCCCGCACGCCGCCGTCGACCGGACGATCCGCGTGGTCGTCGCGCCCGGACGGCCGTCACCGGACGGGGGACGGGCGGTGCTGATGAGCGTGTCCCGGCACACCGGCGCCACGCTCCGCGACGTCGCGGAAGTGATGCCCGCCCGGGGCCGCAGGCTCAACCCCCTCTCCCGCGCATGTCCCTGGGGAACATGTCCCCGGGGACGGACGGGCTCAGCGCATCTCGGCGAGGAGTTCCTCGCGCAGCCGGGCGAAGCAGCCGCTGAGGAGCCGGGACACGTGCATCTGCGAGATGCCGAGCTGCCGCGCGATGCTGCTCTGCGTCATGCCGGCGAAGAAGCGCAGGTAGAGGATGGTCCGCTCGCGCTCCGGAAGCGCCTGCAGGCAGGGCGTGGCCGCCACCCGGTTCTCGATGGTGTCGAAGGCGGCGTCCGGCCCGCCGAGCGCGTCACCGAGGGCGTACCCGTCGGTGCCCGGCATCTCGGCCTCCAGGGACAGCGCCGTGAAGCAGTCGAGCGCCTCCATGCCGGTGCGCACCTCGTCCTCGCTCAGGCGGGCCCGCTCGGCGATCTCACCGACCGTGGGCGGCCGTCCGGGGGGCGTCTGCGAGAGTTCCTTCGCGGCCTGCCGGACCCGGTTGCGCAGGTCCTGTACGCGCCGGGGCACGTGCAGGGTCCACATGTGGTCGCGGAAGTGCCGCTTGATCTCGCCGGTGACGGTCGGCACGGCGTACGCCTCGAAGGGGTTTCCGCGTGCCGGGTCGTAGTGGTCGACGGCCTTGACCAGGCCGAGCGCCGCCACCTGGTACAGGTCCTCGAGGGTCTCGCCGCGACCGCGGAAGCGGACGGCGATGCGCTCGGCCATGGGGAGCCAGAGCCGGACCAGTTCGTCGCGGAGTGCCTTGCGCTCCGGACCCCCGGGCATCCGTGCGAGCCGCTCGAACGCCTCCGCCGTGTCCGGGGCGTCGTCGTGCGGGTGCTGTTTCCTTCTGCTCGCGACGGGCATGTGCGCACCTCCCAGAGCACGTGCTCGATGGGCGGACATCGGGGGAGGCGCGGCTCGGACCGGCGGAGGACGTCCGGGACGGAGTACATCCGGGGTCCGGTGGGCGGCTCCCGCGAACGTGCCTCCTGTCCGAAGCACTGAAAAGGGCATTCCCCCCGGCGGTCGGTCCGAAACAATTCCCGTAATGCCGTCGACGCCTACGGCGATCGCTTTTATGGCTCGTTCCACAAAAACCCACGTAATGAAATCGAAGGAATCCATGGAGTGAAATGCGCAGGTCCGGGGCGTGGTCCGGGCGGGGTGGCACGCCGTCACCCCGTTCGCCCGCGCGTTCGATACCGGGCGTCTCGCGGTGCGGGGCACGGCCCACGGCGTGGTCCGGGGTGCGGCCCCGGGTTCGGGACGTGATGTGCGGCACGCCCCGGTCGGACTGTCGGAGGGTCCCGGAGGGATTGTTCCTGCGCACGGCTTGATCAGCGATCAGACGGGTGAATTACCTGGCCACAGCCCATTCAGCCCATTTGACAGTGCGCCGAGCGCACAGATAGGAAACAGCGGTCCGGAGGTCGAGAGGGGCACTGTGTACGAGCCGAACGTGGTCGGGGACTGGCAGGAGTACGACGAGCACACCGGTCTGCGGGTCCGCGTCCACCGTCTTGAGCCGGCCGAGCCGCCGCGCGGACGGGACGACGCCGCCGAGGGAATGACGTACTTCAGTGTCCGCGTGACCGTCGAGAACCGCGGGGAGCATCCGGTCGGAATTCATCTCGAGGACGGTCAGATCGATGTGCGCCTCGGACCGGACGGCGAGAGCGCTTTCCTCGACTGGCGCAATTCGCAGTTCGTCGAGGGTTTCGACGTCTATCCGCTGCGGCGCGCCACCGCCGTGCTGTTCGCGGCGGGACCCGGGGCGGCCCTGAGCCAGGTGGACGTCCAGGTGCAGCTGCGTGTCGACGAGGAGTGGTGCGAGCGCCGGCTGTGGGTCGGCGGCATCGGCCTCCAGGAAGAGGACACCGGCACTCCTCACGGGGCGGTCCGGGACCGTCTCGCCCACCAGGTGAGCAGTTTCCTGCGGGACCAGGCGGAGGAGGGCACCTCCTGACGCCGCCCGCGTACCGGCCCGTCGCCGACGGCCGCCGCGCTCGGCCGTCGGTCGCGTGCGGCGGCCTCAGTCGTGCGGGATGCCGTCGATGATCTCGCGGGCGCCCTGCCGCAGCAGGGCCACGGCGACCGAGGTGCCGAGGGTGGCCGGGTCCAGCCGGCCGGCCCACTCGTGGGCGTTCAGGCGCGTCTTGCCGTCGGGGGTGAACACGCACGCCCGCAGGGACAGTTCCCCGCCGCGGTCCACGCGCGCGTAGCCGGCGATCGGGCTGTTGCAGTGCCCCTGGAGCACGTGCAGGAACATTCGCTCGGCCGTGGCCTCCCGGTGCGTCTCCGGATGGCCGAGGGCACTGACCGTGTCGATCAGGCCGGTGTCGCCCTCGCGGCACTGCAGGGCGAGGATGCCCGCGCCGATCGGCGGCATCATCGTCTCCGGGGACAGCACCTCGCTGATCACGTCGGTGCGGCCGATGCGCTCCAGGCCCGACACCGCGAGCAGCAGCGCGTCCGCCTCGCCGTCGGCGAGCTTCGCCAGCCTGCGGTTGGCGTTCCCGCGGAACGGCACGCACCGCAGGTGCGGGTGGGTGGCGGCGAGCTGGGCGACGCGGCGCACCGAGGAGGTGCCGACGCGGGTGCCGGGCGGCAGTTCGTCCAGGGTGAGCCCGGTGGGGTGGACGAGCGCGTCGCGGATGTCGTCCCGCTTCAGGAACGCGGCGAACACGGTGCCCGCGGGCAGCGGCCGGTCGGCCGGTACGTCCTTCACGCAGTGCACGGCGAGATCGGCCTCGCCGGCCAGCAGTGCGGCGTCGACCTCCTTGGTGAAGGCGCCCTTGCCCTCCACCAGGGAGAGGTCGCCCAGCCACTTGTCCCCGGTCGTCCTCACGGGCACGACCTCGGTGCGCACTCCGGGTCGCAGGGCGGTCAACTCGGCCTGGACGCGCGCCACTTGGGCCAGCGCCATCGGCGAGTCGCGGGAGACGATGCGGATCGTTTCGGCAGCGGGCATGCGAACCACCATAGACGCCGGCACGGCCGGGACACGCCGCAGGGGCGACCCCCGCGCCCCGGCGTGGCCTGGCGCACCGGCCGGGGCGGGGAGGAAACGCGTCAGGCGTTCGGGTCGAAGGGGATACCGGACGGCTTCGCGGAGGACAGGTGGGAGGCGAAGGAAGCGTCCTTCAGGCCGAAGTTGGCGCTGCCGAAGTCCCAGCCGCTCAGTTTCTCGCGGATACCGGCCGGGTAGCCGTTCCAGCCGATCAGCGACGGGTACTGCCAGGTGCCCTTGTGGTTCTCCGGAGGCTCGTCGTTGCCGCTCGCGAGCCGGAAGCAGTGCGTGCCGATGCCGTCCTTGTGGTAGACGACCTTCGCGTGCGTGCCCTCGAAGCGGACTTCGGAGCGGGCGTGCACGGTGAACGAACCGTGGTTCGACGTCGACACGTACTGCACGGTGCCGTTCTGCACCCACACCACGACGTGCTCCCAGTCGTGCCGGTGCCCGCCGATGCTGGTGCCCGCGACCGCCTGGTCCTTCTCGAAGTACAGGCCGTACAGGTAGGCGCACCAGCCGTTGTTGCACTTGTAGCGCGAGTAGCTGTTGGTGTTGTCCAGGTCGGAGGCGTCCCGGCACTCGCCGTTGAGCGCGCCGGTGGGGTTCAGACCCGGGTTGACGGTCCCGTCCGCGCTGATGGCGGGCGTGGCGTAGCAGCCGTCCTTGTCGTAGTCGAAGGCGGGCTGGTATGTCCGCTCGCTCGTCTCGGCGTTGCCGGGCAGGGCCGGCGGCGGGGCCGCGAAGGCGGTGGCGGGGAAGGCGATGACGAATGCGGCGGCACCGGCCAGACCGGTGAGCCATCTCCTGCGGTGGGTTCGGGACGTGCTCGACGGCACTGCGTCCTCCTTCTGGGTCCGGGCGCGGCCGAACGGCCGTGGGGGGAAACGGACTTCAGCATCCCGGTTGGTCAGGTCTATGCCAAGAGGGTGTCGGCGTCCCCGCCGTGAAGAAGGGCCCAGCAGCCGGTCACCGAGCGGGCGTTCGGTGGCGACTCACACCAAGTCGTCCGGGATGTCCGCCGCTGCCTCCTCCGGTGCCAGGTCGGGGCGCAGCCGCAGCCAGGACGGCTGGCGCAGCATGCCCTCGCGGGTACGGGTGCTGTAGCGGACCTCGCCCACCAGCCGCGGCACCACCCAGCGGGCGCCGGGGACGCGCGGCACCGGGTCGAAGGGGCAGACGTCGGTACCGGCGGCCCGCAGCAGGCCGGCGAGCTGTTCCCGCTCGTCCTCGCTCCAGCCGGTGCCCACCCCGCCGACGTAGCGCAGCCGCCCCGCGGCCCGCTGGCCGACCAGGACCGCGCCCGGCAGGCCCGTCAGCCGGCCCTTGCCGGGCAGCCAGCCGCCCACCAGCACGTCCTCGCTGCGCATGTTGCGGATCTTGATCCAGGCGCGGGAGCGCACGCCCGGTTCGTACACCGAGTCCAGCCGCTTGCACACCAGTCCCTCCAGGCCGTGCTCCCGGGTGGCCCGCAGCGCCTGCTCGCCGTGCCCGACGAGCGCGGCCGGGGTCGACCAGTGCGGGCCGTGCAGCGCGAGGTCGTCCAGTCGGGCCCGGCGCCGCCGGTACGGCAGCCGGAGCAGGGACCGCCCCGCCAGATGCACCACGTCGAACAGCACCAGGTGCACGGGGGACCGGCCGGCGAGCCGGGCCGCCCTGGCGGGGGCGTGGGCCAGGCCCATGCGGGACTGGAGCAACTGGAAGTCCGCCCGGCCCTCCTCGTCCAGGGCCAGGACCTCGCCGTCCAGCACGGCGGGCGTGGTGCCGAGGGCGCCGCCCAGCGCCGCCAGTTCGGGGTAGGCGCCCGTGATCTCCAGGCCGGAGCGGGCCCGCAGCAGCAGGCCGCCGTCACCCGGCAGATACGCGACGACACGCTGGCCGTCCTGCTTGGTCTCGTAGGCCCAGCGCGTGTCCTGCGCGGCGGGCGGCAGCACACCGGGCGTGGCGAGCATGGGCGCGATCAGCGGCAGAGTCACGGGTGAGGTGTCGACGCGGGCGCCGGCCACCACGCCCGCCGAGCGGCAGGTTCCCCTGAAAGAGCCCGTCACGGGACGGCACGCAGGGGGTACCGTCCCGCTCTTCGGCTTCCGCCCGTTCAGCCCACCGACGGGGCGTCCGCCGTGCGCTCCGGAGTGACCGGAGCCGTGGCCGGCGAAGGGGCCGCGGGTGCCGTCGGGAGAAAAGCGGCGAGCGCGCACGCCAGCAGGGCCGCGCCCGCACCCAGGGCCATGACCACCTTGAAACCGTCCTCCGAGGGCAGGGCGAAGCCGCCGAAGTCCGTCGTGAGACGGGCCAGGAGCACACCGGCGACGGCGCTGGCGACCGACGTACCGATGGAACGCATCAACGTGTTGAGGCTGTTGGCCGCGGCCGTCTCCCGCAGCGGCACGGCACCCATGATCAGCGCGGGCATCGCGCCGTACGTGAAGCCGATGCCGGCGCCGATGACGCAGGAGACCAGCACGAGGTGCCACACCTCGGACATCAGCACGACGTTCAGGCCGTAGCCCGCGGACACGATCAGCGAGCCGATCATGAGCGTCACCCTCGGGCCCCGGGTGCGGGACACCCGCGCGGAGACCGGCGCGAACGCCATCATCACCAGGCCGGACGGGGCCATGACCAGACCGGCGGCGAGCAGCGACCGGCCGAGCCCGTACCCGGTCGCGGCGGGCATCTGGAGCAACTGCGGCAGCACCAGCGACATCGCGAACATCGAGAAGCCGACGGCGATCGAGGCGAGGTTCGTGAACAGCACCTGACGGCGCGCGGTGGTGCGCAGGTCCACCAGCGGCTCACCGGTCCGCAGCTCCCACCAGCCCCACACCAGCAGCACCACCACGGCCGCCGCGAGCAGACCGAGCGTCGTCCCGCTGCCCCACCCCCAGTCGGCACCCTTGGATATCGCCAGCAGCAGGCAGATCAGGCCCGCCGCCATGCCGAGCCCGCCGATCGCGTCGAAGCGGCCCCCGGTGCGCACCTTCGACTCGGGCACCAGCAGCAGGACCAGCACGAGCGCCAGCGAGCCGAGCGCGGCGGACGTCCAGAACAGCGCGTGCCAGTCGAGGTTGTCGGCGATGAGCGCGGCGGCCGGCAGTCCGAGGGCGCCGCCGACCCCGAGGGACGCGCTCATCAGGGCGGTGGCGCCGGCCAGTCGCTCGGGCGGCAGCTCGTCCCGCATGATGCTGATGCCGAGCGGGATGACGGCGGCGGACAGCCCCTGCAGCGCCCGCCCGACGATCATGGGCACCAGCGTGTCGGAGAGCGCGCAGACCACCGACCCGGCCACCAGCAGCACCGCGCAGGCCAGCAGTACCCGGCGCTTGCCGGCCATGTCGCCGAGCCTCCCGGCGACCGGAGTGGCCACGGCCGCCGCCAGGAGTGTGGCGGTCACGGCCCACGCGGCGTCGGACGCCGGTGCGTCGAGGTACTTCGGCAGCTCCGGGACGATCGGGATGATCAGTGTCTGCATCAGCGAGACGACGATCCCGGCGAACGCCAGGACCGCCACCACGGCACCGGGCCGCGGCGGTGAGTCGGACATGAAGGTGCCTTCCGCAGGAGGGGCGGGCCGTGGTGTGCGGCGGGCACGACGCTGTGCCGGTCGCACACAATTAAATCAACTGCTTGACTTATGTGGGCTCACTGTAACGGCACGGCGAAGGCCGCTCCGCGCGGGACGTTGCGTAGGCTTCCGGTGCCGGTGAGAGACCCGCCGCCCGGGCGGCGGCCCCGCGGCGGTTCGAGGGACTGGCCGCCGGGGAGAGCGAGAAGTCCCGGTGCGGTGGTGACCATGTCCGGCAGAACGGCACGGGCGGAACAGGTGAACGCGACCCGTGACCTCATCCTGACGACGGCCGAGCGCCTGTTCGCCGAGCGCGGCGTGTACGCCGTCTCCAACCGGCAGATCAGCGAGGCCGCCGGACAGGGCAACAACGCCGCCGTCGGCTACCACTTCGGCACCAAGACCGACCTCGTCCGCGCGATCTTCAGGCGGCACGCCCCCCGCGTCGAGGAGATCCGCGTCCGGCTGCTCGCCGGCATCGGCGACTCGACGGACGTACGCGACTGGGCCGACTGCCTGGTCCGCCCCGTGCCCGAGCACCTGGCCGCGCTGGGCAGCCCCACCTGGTACGCCCGGTTCTGTGCCCAGGCCATGACGGACCCCGCGCTGCGGCAGATCCTGCACGAGGAGTCCCTCACCTCCGCGGCCCTGCGCGAGGCCGTCGACGGCCTCAACCGGTGCCTGCCCGACCTGCCCGCCGAGGTGCGCGCCGAACGCGCCGGCATGGTGCGGCTGCTGGTCGTGCACACGGCCGCCGAACGGGAGCGGGCCCTCGCCGAGGGCGCCCCCACCCCACGCCTGACCTGGCAGGACGCCACCGCGGGCCTCGTCGACGCGATCGTCGGGCTGTGGCCGGCGCCCGTGACGGCCCGCCCCTGACCCGGCCCCGGCCGAGACCCGTGATTACCGCCCAGTAAGCTCGGGTGGCAGGCCGTCCAAGGAGGCACCGTGCCACCGTCCGAACGCTCGCCCCTGCTGCTCGCCGGTCTGCTGGCCGCCGCGGGCGCCGCCCACTTCGCCGCTCCGCGGCCGTTCGACGCGATCGTCCCGCGCACCCTGCCCGGCTCCCCGAGAACCTGGACATACCTCAGCGGAGCCGCCGAACTCGCCCTCGCCGCCGGGGTGGCCCTGCCCCGCACCCGGCGCAGGGCCGCGCTGGCCGCGGCGGCGTTCTTCGTGGCAGTGTTCCCGGCGAACGTGAAGATGGCCGCCGACCGGCGCCACCGCCCCGCGCCGCAGAAGGCCGTGGCGCTGGGACGACTGCCGCTGCAACTGCCGCTCGTGCTGTGGGCCCGGGCGGTCGCCGACACCACGGAGGACGCACGATGACCGGGACCGTACGGATCGGCGACACCGTCGAGGACTTCGCCCTGCCGGACGAGACGGGCCGGACGCGGACCCTGTCCGGTCTCCTCGCGGACGGACCGGTGGTGCTGTTCTTCTACCCCGCCGCCATGACCCCCGGCTGCACGGCCGAGGCCTGCCACTTCCGCGACCTGGCCGCCGAGTTCGCGGCAGCGGGCGCGAGCCCCGTCGGCGTCAGCGGCGACCCCGTCGACCGGCAGCGGGAGTTCGCCGGACAGCACAACCTGGGCATGCCGCTGCTGTCCGACACCGACGGCGCGGTCCGTGACCGGTTCGGCGTGAAGCGGGGCTTCTCCCTGGCACCCACCAAGCGCGTCACCTTCGTCGTCGCACAGGACCGCACCGTCCTGGAGGTCGTCCGCAGCGAACTGCGCATGAACACCCACGCGGACCGCGCCCTCGCCGCGCTGCGCGCCCACCGGGAACAGCCCCCCGTGTCCTGACCCGTACACGGCGGAGGGGCCCGGGCCGCGAGCGGCCCGGGCCCCTCCCACGACCGGGGCGGCGCCCCGGTCACCGCATCCGGGCCCGCCTCGTCCGCAGATTGTGCGAGCCGGGGTGCGACTCCGGGTGGCGCGCGAGGATGTCCTCGTCCAGGGGGTGCGCATAGCGGCGGAAGCCGGGGACGGAATCGGCCCGGTGCAGCGCGCCCCGGTACAGCACCATGCCGTGGACGGTGATGCCGTCGTCCCGCCAGCACACGAGCGGAAGCCGGCAGGCCTCCCCGTCCCCGGTGAGGAACAGCGCCACGTGCCCGTCGGCCGCCAGCAGGCTCACTCCCCGCCCCCCGGCGGCCGAGTGCCGAACAGCCGACCGTACCCGGTGATCTGCCCGGCCGCTTCCTCCGCCCCGGCCAGGTGCAGGGCGTGCCAGAACAGCACCTGGTTGGCGGTCAGGACCGAGAAGCCGAGCTCCTGCTCCAGGGCGTTGATCACGCCCACCGCGCGGATGCCGTTGCCGGCCACCAGGACGGCGTCGGGCCGATGGCCGGCGACCGTGGTGCGGATCCACTCGGACAGCGCCTCGGGCGTGATCAGCTTCTGGTTGCTGGGCAGCCCGCACGGGCCGTGGTGGACGACCTCGAAGCCCTGCTCGGCGAAGTAGTCGCCGCCGAGCCCGGAGAGCCGGTCGTCGAACCACGGCGGGTTGACGAGGGCGATCCGCCGGGCACCGAGCGCGGTGAAACCGGCCACGGCCGCCTTGGTGGTGCCGGTCATCGGGATGCCCCGGGTGTACTGCGCGAGCCGGGCGAACAGGTCCTTCTCACCGCTCGCCCCGAGGACGTACGCGGAACTCGTGAAACCGAGCGCGATCGCGTCGAGCGGGGAAGCCGCCAGCAGCTCCACCGCGTTGTCGATGTGCGGCGGCTCCACGAACGCCCGCACCGGGTCGTGCGGGATCTTCGGGTCCATCTCGCCGCCGGCCCGCATCGCACCGAAGTACACGCGCGAGCCGTGCACGAACACGTCGTCGGGCGCGATCGCCTGGCACTCCGACTCCGGGCCGACGTCCGCGTGCGGTACGACCACGCCGATGCGCGCCCGGGCCTCCCAGCCGTCCTTCTCTGCACGGATGGTGCTCATATCGGTCTCTCCTCCTTTGTCGTCGGACCGGTCAGACGGACGCTTCGGTGGCCAGGGAACCGCCCCGGACGGTGCCGCTGCCCTCGGAGTTCAGGAAGCCGGGGTGCTTGCGGCGCATGTTCTCCATGACGAACTCGTAGGGAACGTCGTCGAAGCCGCCGTGGTCGGTCAGGAACTCCATGTTCTGGCGGCCCTGGTCGTCGAAGGGGTGGTGCAGGCTGTCGGCCGTGCCGTCGAACTCCAGCGGCTGCATGCCGTACAGCCGGCACAGGATCTTGTTGAAGACCGGGGTGGCCTTGACCCACTTGCCGTCCAGGTACACGGAGTTGAGGCCGTGGAAGAAGACGTCACCGCCGATGTGGGCGCGCAGCCGGTCGGAGGCGAGGTGGTTGCGGACGTCGCCGTAGTGGACGCGCGCCGGGATGCCCACGGCGCGGCAGGCCGCCGCGTAGAGCGCCGATTTGTGCAGGCAGAAGCCCTCGCGGGCGGACGCGGTGTGGCTGGCCCGCAGCCCCTGCGGGGACAGGTCGGCCCCGTACACCTCGTAGAAGACGTCGTCGCGGACGGCGTAGTAGAGCTCGACGGCCAGTTGGCGCTTGTCCGCGCCGCGGTCGGGGACCGCCTCGTCGATGAAGGACTGGACGGCGTCGCTCTCGTAGTCGAGGAAGGCGGTCGGCGCCGTGAGCCGTTGCAGATCGTCCGGAGTTGCTTCGTTCATGATGACCCTTCCGTCAGGTCCCGGCTCAGAGGCCCAGGAGGGAGGCGATGCGATTGCGCTGGATCTCGCTGGTGCCGGAGTAAATCGTTCCGGCAACCGCGTTGCGGACGTCCCGCTCGATGCCGGTGGCGGTGAGGTAGCCCTGGCCGCCGAAGATCTGGACGGCGTCGAGCGCGGTCTGCTTGTTGGCCTCGCTGACCACGGTCTTGGTCGCGGCGATGTCGATCGCGGCGTCCTGCCCGGCCTCCACCTTGGCGCCGGTGTCGGTGAGCCACTTGCGGGCGGTCTCCACCGCGATCTTCATGTCCGCGACCTTGTGCGAGACGCCCTGGAACGCGCCGATCGGGCTGCCGAACTGGCGGCGGGACCGGGCGTACGCGAGCACGCGCTGCAGACGGTGCTCCATCTCGCCGAGCGTGAGGGAGAAGGAGAAGAGGATCTCCCGCTTCATCACGTGGTCGAGGATCAGGAAGCCGGCGCCCTCCTGGCCGATGCGCCGGGAGGCGGGCACGCGCAGCCCCTCGAAGGTCACCTCGCTCAGCGGGGAGGTGCGCAGCCCCATCTTGCCGAGCGGCGCGCCGACCCGCAGACCGGGAGTGTTCCGCTCGACGAGGAAGACGCTCAGGCCGAACGGGCCGGGCTTGCCGGTCCGCACGTAGAGCAGGAAGAGGTCCGCGATCGGGGCGTTGGTGATGAACATCTTGCCGCCGTCGATGACGTAGTCGTCGCCGTCGCGGGTCGCCGTGGTGGCGACGTTCAGGGCGTCGGAGCCGTTGTCCGGCTCGGTGATGGCGTGCGCGGTGATCAGATCACCCGTGACGATCCCGGGCAGGAAGCGGGACTTCAGATCCTCGGAACCGAACGCCTGCAGCGGGACACCGACACTGACGATCTGCGTGGAGGCCGAGAAACTGAGGCCGGCGTCGCGGCAGGAGTGCCCGAGGCCCTCCAGGGCGCGCATCGTGTCGGTCAGGGTGCCACCACGGCCCCCGTACTGCGTCTCGAACGGTACGGCGAGCAGTCCCGAGCGCTGGATCGCCTTCCACTTCTCCCAGGGGAACTCCCCGAGAGCGTCCCACGTCTCGACGTCGTCGTTGAGTTCGTCCATCCAGGGCGCGGCGAGGTCGTACGGGTCCGGGTCGGTGCTCTCGGACTGCGGTGCGGATGTCATGCGTGTGCTGCCTTCCGGTACGTCGCTGATCGGATGCGGGGCCCGCCACCGTCGGCGTGCGGCGGGCCCCGGAACGCGGAACTCAGTACTGGGAGAAACCGTCGGGAGACAGCGTGTGCTTCTCGTCACCGCGCAGCGCCGGGCTGAAGACGGACACCAGCCTCAGGTCCTCGTAGTCCGACGCTCTGAGGTAGTGCGCGTCGTGTTCGTTGAGGGCATATATCGTGCCCTCCGTGATCTTGTAGGTCTCGCCGCTCGCGGTGACGACCTCGCCGGAACCCCCCGTGCAGTAGCAGGCCTCGAGGTGACGGCGGTACTCCAGGGCGCTCGTGGTGCCCTTGCGGACCAGGGTCTCGCACACCGTGAAGCCCATCCCGTCGGCCTCGGTCAGCAGCCGGTGGCTGGTGCCGTTGCCCCACTCGACGGGGGCGACGTCGCTGGTGCTGCGTACGATCACTGTTGTCTCCTTGTGTGGTGACCGGGAAGTCCTCCACAGGACTCCCGGGAGTGTGGTGCGGTCCGCCGCGGGGACGCGGCGTGACTCAGACCGCGGTCTTCGTCGTGCTCTCGACGAACGCCGCGATGGCGCCGATGCTGCGGAAGTTGTCCGGGATCAGCGGGATGTCGTCGATCGGGATCGTGTACGCACGGGAGAGGTGCGAGACGATCCGGACCACACCCAGGCTGTCGACGACGCCGTTGTCGATGAGGTCGAAGTCGGCGGTCAGATCCGCCGTGTCCTCACCCGCGAGGAACTGGGTGATGATGTAGCCGCGTATCTCGTCTACCAGGGAGGTCATGCGGATGTTCCCTTCTGTCGAGCTGCCTTGATGAGGTTGCGGTCGGGCTTTCCGGTGGACGTGCGCGGCAGTGGATCGTCGCCCACGTGCACGGAGGACGGGATGGCGTGCCGGGGCAGGCGCTGGGCGCTGTGCGAGCGCAGTCGCAGCGAGGTGAGCGCGGTGCCGGGCCGCCGGGTCACCTGGGCGTGCAGCTTGTAGCCGGCCTCGGAGTCGGGGATCGCCACGACGGCGGCCTCGGCGACCTCGGGGTGAGCCGCGAGGACGTTCTCGACCTCCTGCACATTGGTCCGGATGCCGCGGACCTTGACCTGGAAGTCGGTGCGTCCCTGCAGCCAGTGCACGCCGTCGGCGTCCCGGGTGACGAGGTCGCCGGTGCGGTAGAAGACCTCGCCGCCGCCGTCGGGGGCGGGCACGAAGACCCCGTCGTTGCGAGAGCGCTGGAGGTATCCGGTGGTCTGGAACGGTGTGGTCACGAGCAGCTCGCCGGTGCCGGGACCGTCGAGGATCTGTCCCTCCGTGTCGAGCAGCAGGGCCCGCACTCCGGGCAGCGGTCGGCCGATGGGCGTCTGCTCGCCGGCCGTGGCGGGGTCGGCGTCGTGGATGAAGCTGTCGTTGGTCTCGGTGCACCCGAAGACGTTGTGGAAGGTCGCGCCGGGGAACGCCTTGCCGAGCTGGTGCAGCAGCGCCTGAGGCATGGCGTCACCGGTGAAGATCACGGTGCGGACCGCCGGATGGACGGCGCCGTCCTGCGTGAGCAGCCGGTGCAGCATGGGCACGCCCTGGACGAAGGTGACCTCGTGTCCGCTGACCAGGTCCTGCAGGTAACGGGCGTCCGCGCTGGATTCCTGCTCGGCGAGCACCACGCGGGCTCCCAGCCGCAGTCCGGTCCACACGTCGAGCAGCGAGAGGTCGAAGTTCAGCGGGGCGTAACTCAGCAGGGTGTCC
Source organism: Streptomyces sp. NPDC005925 (assembly GCF_040638805.1). Classification (NCBI taxonomy): domain Bacteria; kingdom Bacillati; phylum Actinomycetota; class Actinomycetes; order Kitasatosporales; family Streptomycetaceae; genus Streptomyces; species Streptomyces sp. NPDC005925. Next base: position 16,861 of record NZ_JBEXVL010000030.1, read on the forward strand.
TGCGGGGTGAGCCCGAACCGGTCGGTCGCCCAGTCGGCGAACCGGATGATGGCGTCGCCCAGAATGGGCACGATCTTCGGCGTACCGGTGGAGCCCGAGGTGGTGAGCAGCAGAGGCGCGGTGGCGGGGTCCACGGTGTCGAAGCCGAGGGCTGCCTGCTCGTCGGGCTCGACCGGAGCCGCGTCGAGCACTCCCTTGTCGTCGACGGTCAGCACCTGGGAGCACCGGGCCTGCGCGGCAAGCGTCGCACGGGCCGAGGCGCCCAGCTCGGGCGAGGGAGCCAGGACCGCGTAGCCGGCCCGGAAGGCGCCGATGATCAGGGCGATCGTCGCGGGCGTCTTGTGGGCGGGCACGCACAGCGGCTGCTGCCGGTCGACGCCGAGTTCTCCCAGAGCCCCCGTCAAGTCCTCGGCGAGGTCGAGCAGTTCCCGGTACGTCACCTGCTGTTCGCCCCGGATCAGGGCAACCTGTTCGGGCCGGTGCCGAGCGTGCTCGGCCAGGGCGTCGAGAAGGTTTGGTAATCGCACGTTCCCCCCTGTTCGTTTTTATGTCCATGCAAGTAGTCAGCCCGAAGGGATGACGGCGTGAATCGGTCAAAGAACTCGCGGAACCCGACAGGCCTTGTAATCAGCCAGTCTCCGCATCACCCCCACGTGATCGAGCCGCGACCAACCGTACCGATGGTGTATGTAGAGTCAAGCATGTGTTTGGACCGCTCTTCGTGATCAAAATCACCTGATCGCTATGGCGCAAAGGCCACCCGGACGCGCGCCGCCGGACGCGGTCCGGCGGCGCGCCGGACGGTGAAAGGCAAGCTCAGGGCAAAAATGCGCCGATCAAACCGCGTCTCCGTTCCGCGGCGCGACTCGGCTGTACAAAAACGCCGAAAGCCGCCCCGGGGGGCGGCTTTCAGTCGGCGGTCCAGGTGGTGCGGAGCCGGTGGGAGGTGCCGGCGAAGCTCAGGAAGCGCTGCGCAGGGCCTGGACGGTCCCGGCCAGATGCGCGGTCGCCCCGGCCGTGTTCAGTGCGGAGCTGAGGACCTCGGAGTAAGTACCCCGCGCATCCGTGTAGCGCTGCCTGCCCTCGTCGGTGATGACGGCGTAGACACCGCGCTTGTCGTCGGGGCACGTGTCGCGGAAAGCGAAGCCGGCGGAGAAGAGCCGGCCGACCAGCCGCGTCACCGAGCTCTGTCCGAGCCCGACCTTGTCGGCGAGGTCCTGCATGCGCAGTTCACTGTCCTTGGCCTGGACGAGACACTCCAGGGCGCGGAATTCGGACAGTCCGATTCCATGCTTGCGCTGGAGAGCCTGGGTGAGCTGGCGCTCCACATGCGCGTGCAGAGTGAGGACCTTCCCCCACAGGGCCTGGTCGGACGAGGCGGCCGTTGCCTGAGGCATCGTTGTCATGGGCGGATCCCTCCCAGTCGGTGCGTTTGACAACAAGATACATGTTCATGCAAGCTCGCTCTCTGCCCGGTTGTTTCTTCACTCACAATTCACGGGCACAAAATACATGCACGTTCAAGCAAGTATGGGGGATCCCATGTCAGACACCACGCCATCCGCTCCCCGCAGCTCCCCTTCCGCAGGACGCCGGGTCTGGCTGCTGCCGTCGTCGCCGTTCGAGGTCGTGGTGGGGGAGAGGAGCGGGGAGAGCGAGGCGAAGAGCTCTGCCCTCAAGCCAGTTTCCGGCCTACCGATCAGCGGCTACGCCGTCCCGTCGCGCCCGGCCGCGGCCTGAGTCGGGGGCCCGGATGTCCTACTCCGAGATCTCCGAGAACGAGCTGACCGAGTACGTCCGTGAGGCGGTACGGGTCAGCAGTGAGCACGTCGCCAAGGGCGGCATCCCCTTCTCCGGCCTGGTGGTCAACGGCGGCCGCATCCTCGGCATCGGCTTCAACCGGGTGCGCGAGGACAACGACCCCACCGCGCACGCCGAGGTGGTCGCGCTGCGTGAAGCCGCCGCCAAGTACGGGGCGCACGCCACCGCCGGGGCCACCCTGATCGCCTCCGGCGAGCCCTGCGCGCTGTGCTACATGGCCTCGCTGTACTTCGGCGTCAGCCACATCGTCCACGCGGTCGACCGCAAGGGTGCCGCGCAGTACGGCTTCGACTACTCGGGTTCGTACGAGATCTTCGCCCAGGACCCGGCGGACTGGCGCATCAAGGTCACCTCGATGCCGATACCGGAGGCGACGAAGCCGTTCGAAGAATTCCTCACCCTGAACGGGAGGCGGATGTGACCGGAACGGAAAACACCAAGGTCGGCATCAAGGTCTGGTCGGACTATGTCTGTCCGTTCTGCATGCTCGCCGAGGGACCACTGCACGAAGCCACCCACGACCTCGACGTCGAGATCGAGTGGATGCCGTTCGAGCTGAGGCCCCACCCGACCCCGACGCTGCGGCCGGAGGACGCGTACCTGCCGGCGATCTGGGCCCGCTCCGTCTACCCGATGGCCCGCCGGATGGGCGTGGACATCACCCTGCCCACGGTCTCACCGCAGCCCTACACCCAGCTGGCGTTCGAGGGTTGTCAGTACGCGGCCGAGCACGGCAAGGCCGCGGAATACACGCCGCGCATGCTGCGGGCCTTCTTCCAGGAGGACCGGGACATCGGCCGACTGGACGTCCTCGCCGACATCGCCGCCGAACTGGGTCTGGACGCGGACGACTTCACCGAGGCGCTGAAGGCCGGAAAGTACCGCGAGGCCCACCAGGAGGCGCTGCGGACCGCCGCGGCGTACCGCATCACCGTCGTCCCGACGATCATCGTCGACGACCGCCACCGCCTGGAAGGCGTGCCCGTCGCCGCCCAGATCCGCAAGGCCGTGCTCGACGCCCAGGCCGAACAGGCGGTCGCCCGCGGGGACGCCTGCGGAGTCGACGGGTGCTGACATGACACGAAGGACCTCCGCACGACAGTCCTCTTCACGACAGTTCCTTACGCGAAGGTCCACTCCCGCAATCCGCACCTGCTGGTCGTGACGCAGATGCGTCCCCCCACCGCGAACCGGTGCGCCGTGCCCGGCAGGGCGCACGGCCCGCGGTGGCACCCATGACCGGTCGGTGACGACCGCCGGCGGGCCGGCCGGCCGTGCCTCCACCCGAGGTCCGGCTCCCTCTGTGGTCCGGCCCAGCCGCAGTCCGATTCGACCTGAGGTCCGGCTCCGCCCGGGGCACCGGCGGACCACCGCTTCGCCGTGCCCAGCACCGCTCACCCGGCACGGCGGACCCCATGACGGGCCGGCCCTCACCATCCCCGGCTCAACACGAACGAAAGGACCACCCATGCACTGGCTCTACCTGGCCATCGCCGTCGTCTTCGAGATCGCCGTCGCCATCGCGGCCGGCAAGGCCGAAGGTTTCAAGAACCGCAAGTGGACGGCCATCACCCTGGTCACCGGTGCCCTCGGGACCTACTTCCTCTCGCGGGCGCTGCTGACCTTCAACGTCGGTGTCGGCTACGCCATCTGGACGTCCGTCGCCGGTGTCGGCATCACGCTTCTCGGCGTGCTGCTCTTCGGCCAGCGTCTCGACTGGCGCAAGGCCCTGGGCATCCTCGTCATCATCGTCGGAGTCGTCGGCCTCCAGCTCAGCGGTGCCGCCTGAGGACCTCCTCGCCCGAGGACCCCCGTCCCCACCTGACCCACCCTCACGAAAGGACTTCCGTCATGTCCAACACCGGCAGTTCCGCAGCCAACTCCTGGCTCATGCTCCTCCTCGCCGGAGGGTTCGAAATCGGCTACGCCCTCTCCGTAGGCGGAAGCGACGGCTTCACCAACCTGTCGTGGTCGCTGGTCGCTGTCGTGTTCTTCCTCCTGACGCTGTGGGCGCTGAGCGTTGCGCTGCGCACCATCGAAGTCAGCATCGGCTATGCCGTCTGGGCGGGCATCGGAGCAGCCGGCGCGGCGGCGCTGGGCCCCGTGTTCTTCGACGAGGAGCTCACCGTGGCGCAGGCCATGTGGCTGGCCCTCATCATCGTCGGCGTGGTCTGGCTCAAGCTCGCCGACCGGCCGAGCAACACCGAGGAGCCCGTCGTCACGACGCAGGGCGCCGAGGAGATCGCTGCCAGGCCGTAGCAGCATCGGCGGGCGTGGCACCCCCTCGAGAGGGGGAGCGTATCGGGCCGTTTCTGCCGGTCGGCAGGTTCGGCCCGTACTCCGCTGCCCTGTCTTGCCATTGCCCCGTGAGCGGTTCGCAGGGACCACGGCGTCCGGGCGGCTCAGAACTCCTCGTGCTGCTCCGGGTCTCCGCCCAGGCGTCGGTGGGTGCGGTCGGACACGGCCCGCATCTGCTCGTCGGTGAGCTCGATGCCGAACACGTCGAGGTTCTCGCGCTGCCGCTCGGGGCTCGCCGACTTCGGGATGGGCAGCGCCCCCAGCTGCGTGTGCCAGCGCAGCACCACCTGGCCCGGCGTCACCCCGTGGGCGTCGGCGACCGCCACCAGGGCGGGGTCCGAGAGCAGTTCGGCGCCGCGGCCCAGCGGGCTCCAGCTCTCGGTGACGATGCCCTTGTCGGCGTGGAAGGCGCGCAGCTCGTCCTGCGGGAACAGCGGATGCAGCTCGATCTGGTTGACGGACGGCAGCACCCCCGTCTCCCTCTCCAGCCGGTCGATGTGTCCCGGCGTGAAGTTGGAGACGCCGATGGAGCGCACCAGGCCGTCCTCGCGGAGCCTGATCATGGCCCGCCACGCGTCGACGTACCTGTCCACGCGCGGCAGCGGCCAGTGGATCAGGTACAGGTCGACGTACTCCAGGCCCAGACGGCGGCGGGACTCCTCGAAGGAGGCCAGGGTCTCCTCGTAGCCGTGGTGCCGGCCGGGCAGCTTCGTCGTCACGACGATGTCCTCGCGCGGCACGCCGGACCGGGCGACCGCGCGGCCGACACCGGTCTCGTTGCGGTAGTTCGTCGCCGTGTCGAGGAGGCGGTAGCCGGTCTCCAGGGCGGAGAGTACGGCTCGTTCCGCCCCGTCGTCGTCCAGCGGCCAGGTGCCCAGGCCCAGGGCCGGGAGCGTCGTGCCGTCGTTGAGGGTGTACGCCGGGGTGCCGAGCACGGTGGAACCTTCCCGTCGACTGCGTCGTACATCCAGTATGGGTCGTCCACCCGCCGGGGCCGCCCACTCCCGGCGGCACGGCGAGGCGCTGTCGCCAAGGGCGCGCCGGGCACCGACTCGATCACGAGGAGCCGCCCCGGGCCACCGACGGAAGGAAGCTCGCATGACGACGGACGGGCGCACCGCGGACGCACACCGGCGGGAAGGGGACCTCGACGTGAGACCGGCCGCCGGGCACATCGGGGCCGACATCCGGGGCGTCGACCTCGCCGGGCCCCTCGACGACACGGTGGTCGCCGCGATCCGGGCGGAACTGCTGCGCTGGAAGGTGCTGTTCTTCCGCGACCAGCGCCTCGACCACGCCGGGCATGTGGCGCTGGCGCGCCGGTTCGGCGAACCGGTCGTCCTCGCGCGGCGCGGGAAGGCGTCCCCGGCGGGTGTCCCGGAGATCGAGACGACCGCCGACCGGCTGGAGCTGGGCGGCCGCTTCGGCATGGAGCACGAGGAATGGCTGCGGCGCCGCCGCCACACCCTGCTGCGCGGCTGGCACTGCGACCACGGCGCCCGCGTCGACCCGCCCGCCGCGACCATCCTGCGCGCGGAGACCGTTCCGCCGTACGGCGGCGACACCACCTGGGCCAACCTGGCCGCCGCGTACGCCGGACTGTCCGCGCCCGTGCGCGAGTTCGCCGCCGGGCTGCGCGCCGAGCACCGGCTCGGCGTCGGCTACCAGCCCAGGCCCGGCGACGACGCGTACGTCCGCCACCTGCTCGGCCATCAGGTCGCCAGCGTGCACCCGCTGGTGCGCGTCCACCCGGAGACGGGGGAGCGGATCCTGTTCGTCAACGGCTACTACGTCGAGCAGATCACCGGCCTGTCCCGGGCGGAGAGCCGTGCCGTCCTGGACATGCTGCTGGAGCAGGCGACCCGGCCCGAGTACACGGTCAGGTTCCGCTGGGAGCCGGGCAGCGTCGCCTTCTGGGACAACCGGGCCACCATCCACCTGGCCCCGGCAGACACCGCCCACCTGGGCCGTCCGCGCATCATGCACCGGGTGATGCTCGCCGGTGACGTGCCGGTCGGCCCGGACGGCACGCCGTCGGAGGCGGTGGTCGGGAGCGAGCTCGGCCAGTGGTGACCGGCGGCGGGGCCGGCGGGCCGGGCCACGGGTGAAGGGTGGTGGGCAGACGGGCCGGGCCACGAGTCGGCCCGGCCGACGGGCCCGGCCGCTCGTTGACCGGCGGGCAGGCAGGCGGCGTCCGCCGGGTCACTCGTCGTTGTCGCGCCGGTGACAGCCCTCGGGCGCCGTGTCGAAGCGGAGGGCCGCCCGCGCGTTGCCCCTGAAGCCGTCGCCCGTGACCCGGCCACCCGTCCAGCTGCCGTCCCCGCCGATCCACACGGCGAGCTCCTGCGTGCGGGGCGACTGGCCGTCCCAGAGGTGGTCGCCGTCCAGCGAGGCACCCGTCACCGCCGCCCGGACGGTGAGCCCGGCGCGCGGTGCGGGGGAACCGGGTACCTCGTACGCGCAACCGGGCGCGGGCGTGCCGCCGGGCCGGGCCGTGTCCGCGCCCGGCCGCCACGGCGTGAGGGCGAGGGACGTCGCGGTGTTGGAGGCCACGCGTGCGCTGTGCGCGCCCACGGTCAGCTCCTTGCCGCGATGTCCGTCCGGCGGCCGGTGCGCGGTGTCGTCCGACACGGACAGGCCGCTGTGGCGCACCGGGTCGCCGCCGCTTGATACAGCCGGGCGGACCGGCGGCCGTTGTCATGGATGCGGTTGCCGAGGATCGCCGGGTCCCGCAGCGGAGCGTCCACGCACACGCCGTCGAGGGCGTGGTCCCGGATGTCGTTCGACTCCAGCACGAGGTCCGCGGCGGGTTCCTGGCGGACGGGCTCGTGCGAAGAGGCGTGCGACGGCGGCCGGGGCGTGGCGTCCGCCTTCCCGGCGGGACCGCGTCGCCGCGCCGGCGGAACCGCGTCACGCCGTCAGAACGTGCGCTTCAGCAGGTCCAGCAGCGCCGCCCAGTGCCGCTCGTCCGCGTCACGGTCGTACGCGGCGGTGTCGGCCTGCGTGAAACCGTGACCCGCCCCCGCGTACACCTCGCAGCGGTGCCGTACGCCCGCCTCCGTCAGGGTGTTCTCCAGCCGCTCGATCTGTTCGGGCGGCAGCGAGTGGTCCTGGTCGGCGTGGGCGAAGTACAGCTCGGCGGTGATCCGGGGAGCCACCAGATGCGGGCCGTCGGGCGTGTCCGGCGCGAGCTGCCCGCCGTGGAACCCGGCGGCTGCGGCGACCCGCTCCGGATACGTACCGGCCGTCAGCAGGGCGAGCCGGGCGCCCATGCAGTACCCGGTGAGCGCGACCGGCCCGCCGGCCGCCGTCGGGCAGTCCTCCAGCCACCGCAGACAGGCCCCCGCGTCCCGCATGGCCGCCTCGGGCGTGAGGGAGGCCATGATCGGGCGCAGCCGCTCGAAGATCTCCGGGCGCGCGCCCGGGTCGATGAAGCCGGGCAACTCGACGACCGGCGCGGGCCCGTGCCGGTAGAAGAGGTTGGGCACCAGCACGGTGTATCCGGCCGCGGCCAGCCGGTCGGCCATCGACCTCAGCTGCGGACGCAGCCCGAAGGCGTCCATGAAGAGCAGTACCGCCGGGTGCGGGCCCCCGGCGGCGGGGTGGGCCAGGTACGCGTCGGCCGTGCCGTCGGCGGTGGGAATACGGGCGGCCGAGCCCTGTACGGCGGTCATCTCCGGCGCTGCCTTCCTGCGGGGATGGGGACGGACCCGGCCGCCCGGTGAGAGGGGCCGGATCGCCGTCATCGTGGCACGCGCGGCTCCGCCCGCCGCGCCCGCCCCACCCCTTCCGGGCTGGTGTTCACTCGAAGCGCGAGGTGTCTCCAGCCCCGTGCCGGACGATCTCGGCCTCCCCGGAGGAGAAGTCCACGACCGTCGTCGGCTCGGTGCCGCACTCCCCGGAGTCGAGCACCGCGTCGAGTACGTGGTCCAGCCGGTCCTTGATCTCCCAGCCCTGCGTCATCGGCTCGTCCTCGCCGGGCAGCAGCAGCGTGCTGGACAGCAGCGGCTCGCCCAGCTCGGCGAGCAACGCCTGCGTCACGACATGGTCGGGGATGCGCACGCCGACCGTCTTCTTCTTCGGGTGCTGCAGCATGCGCGGCACCTCCCGGGTCGCCGGGAGAATGAAGGTGTAGCTGCCGGGAGTGGAGGCCTTGATGATCCGGAACACGTCGTTGTCGATCCGCACGAACTGACCGAGCTGAGCGAAGTCCTGACACACGAGAGTGAAGTGGTGCCGGTCGTCCAGCTGGCGGATCGACCGGATTCGGCCGATTCCGTCGCGGCTGCCCAGCCGGCAGCCCAGCGCGTAACAGGAGTCCGTGGGGTACGCGACGAGCGCGTCGGAGCGGATGCCGTCCGCCACCTGGGCGATGGTGCGCGGCTGCGGGTTGTCGGGGTGTACGTCGTAGTACTTCGCCATCCGTCGAGCTTAAGCCTCACTGACCCGGGTCGGCGCCTGCCCGGGCGGCGGTGCCCGCGCGCGGCGCGGAGCACCGCCCACGGCCGCCCACAGGGTCCCGGGCCGCCGTCCGCGGCCTGCGCCGAGAGCCCCGCGCCGGCCCTTCCAGGCCCGCCGCACTTGGCCGAATAGCGCCGGAAGTGCCGTTGCCGGGCCCGGTATTGCCGCCGTCACCGCAGACCGGTTCAGGCCACCTGTGAGGTAACGTCCGGACCCGGGGGAGGCCGACGAGGATCGAGGAGAAGGCCGACATGGCGGGCCGAGAGGACGGCACACGGCGGACGGCTGTGGTGGACGACACCCCTGCGCCGTGGGCCGAGAAACTGCTGGAACACCTGCGTCCGGCCGGGCGCGACATCGGCAGGGTCCTCGCCTGGCTCGCCGAGACCGTGGACGGCCCGGTGTGCCTGCGCGACGACACCGGCGCCGTACTCGCCGGCACCCCCCTCACCCTCGACGAGAAGCTCGTCGTGGGCCTCGTCACCGGCCGCATCGCCTCCGCCGCCTGGGAGGAGCGGGGCCACCACATGCGTCTGGTGCGCGTGGAACACCCCGGACCCGGCCGGGCCGCGGTCCTCGCCGTGTCCCGCCGGGAACCCTTCGGCCGGCGGGCCTCCGACATCGTCACGCACACCGCGCAGGTCGTGGAGATCCTGCTGCGCGCCCACGAGTCCACCGCTGCCGGGCACCAGCTGGAACGCGCGACCTCCGACCTGCGGCTGGCGATCCTCCAGCTCCTGATGGTCGAGGACACCGTCTCCGCACGCCGCGTCGCCGCGGGCCTGTGGCCCGGGCTGCTCGACACGGATACCGCCTGCGTGTACGTCGTGGAGAGCTGCGCCGAGGAACGCGACCGGCTCGCCGCCGCCTGCCTGGAGGCCACCGGCGAGCACGCCCTCGTCGTGCGCTGCCCCGCCATGGACGGGCACGTCATCGTCGTCACCTCCACCGAGACCGTGGGCGGCGCCCTGCGCTCCCTGGTCGCCCGGCATCCGGACACCTTCCTCGGCGGCAGCGCCCGGCAGCGCCTCGCCAACACCGCCGCCGCCTACGGGCAGGCCGTCAGCGCGCTCGCCGTGGCCCGCTTCCGGCCCGACAAGACGGCCGTCTACGCCGAGCGCACCCACCCCGAACGCCTGATGGACCCGGTTGCGCTGCGGGAGTGGACGTACCACGTCCTGCGTCCGCTCGACGCGCTGCCGCACCACACCCGCGCCGAGCTCCTCGCCACCACCCGCCTGGGCCTGGAGTTCACGGCCGTCAGCACCGCGAGGATCCTCGGCGTCAGCCGCAACACCGTGCGCGCCCGCATGGAACGCATGGAGTGCCTGCTCGGCACCGACTTCACCGACCTCACCGTCCGCGCCACCGTGCAGCTCGCCCTCAACACCCAGATGGCCCTCACCGAGACCGTCCCCGACGGCACGCCCGCCCACACCGCCGCCCGCCTCGACGACCTGCTGGCCTCACCCGCCGTACGCAACTGGGCGCGGGACCTGCTCGGCAGGCTGGACGGCGACACCCGGAACCTGCGCCGCACCCTGCGCACCTGGATCGCGGCCGGGGGGAACGCCGAGCGCACCGCACAGGCCCTCGGCGTCCACGCGCAGACCGTGCGCGAACACGTCCGCAGCGCGGAACCCGTCCTGGAGCACCAGCTCCTCGCGGGCGGCGGGGACCTCTACGAGGTCGTCCTCGCCCATCTCGCCGTCGGTGACCTCGACCAGCCCACCCTGGGCGGGACGAAAACGGGCTATCCGGACTCACTTGTGCACGGCTGAGTGCTGTCGGGCGTGCAGCGGGCACCGACGCGATTCACAACGCCCGCACCCGGCACGTAGGTTCATCGAGCCGGGGGCACGACCGGAACGGGGGACCGGTCGCGCCCCACGGCCCTGATCTTCAGCGCACGGCGGGACGGCGGCACAGCCTCCCTCGCACATGACGTGGGCCGGCCCCCGATCGCGGGGGCCGGCCCACATCATGTACGTGGCGCGACGTGTCGTCAGCCGCCGTCGAGACGTGCGCGCAGCAGTTTCTTGCCCAGCTCGGCGCCCTTGCGGCTGTCCGCCTGGGCCTTGCGGAACAGGTCCGCGACCTCGGTGTCCTTGGCGCGTTCCGCGTCCTCGATGTAGCTCGCGAGACGCAGCGCGTTGTTGAGGCACGCCTCCACGTACCAGATCAGGTTGTAGTCCTTGTCCTGCGTACCGGTCACGTCTCCGGTCTCGGCGCCACTGGTCATGCGGCCTCCTTCATCGCTTCGTGGTTGTCGTGCCGGGCCCGCGGGGGCGGCGGGCCTGTCGGCGCGGGACGGGTACCCGACCCCTCACCGAACACACAAACCGGACTTTTCGCCTCTATGGCGATGCGTGTACGCCCGAGGCCCGATCGCCCCGTGCGCAGGCGTACGTCCGGGTGCCCGGCACCTACGGGTGCCGTGGACGTGAAGGCTGCGGGGGCGGTGGCCGGGCGGTCCCGCTGGTGCCGCGAGCCGGCCGCGCTGTCGCGCGAGGGCCGACGGCCCTCTCCGTTGTGGGCGAAAGCACGCTCCGGGCGAGGTGCCGCTCACACCGCGCGGGCGAAGGCGCCCACTACCGTCTGCCCTCTGTCCTCTTCCCCCAGCAGTCCGGGCGGCCCGCCAGTGCACGCAGAACTCACCCCGGTCGTCGCGGCGACCGCGCAGTGGATGACCCGCGCCTTCCCCGCCGGAGGCGGCGCGCTGGCCGCCGCGCTCTGCGAGGCGCAGGCACGGCAGGCCGTCACCATCGCCGCGATGCTGCGCTACCCGACCCCCATGGACGCCGCGCTCCTCGCGCTGGCCGGCCCGGGCGGCACCGCCCGGCTGGACTGGGTGACGGGTGCCGACGGTCCGGCAGGGGATACGGACCACGAACCGGACCGCGGGCGGGGCCCCGCGCGGGACGACCACGCCTGGCGGACCTGGGTCGACGAGGTCGTCGCGAGCTGGGCGGCCTGCCTGCTCGGTGACGCCGGGCTGGCGGCGCTCGCCGTGACCGCACTCGCCGAGGGCGGCCGACCCGACGGGGCACCGGCCGGCTTCCGCCGACTGCTCGCACCCGACGACGGCGACCGGCGGGCGGCGGCACTGCTGCGCCACCCGGACCTGCTGGCGCCCGTGGCGGACCTGCACCGGGCCCCACTCCTCGAGCGGCTGAAGCCGGGAAGCGCGCTCATCGCCTGAACCCGACGCCGTGCCGGCCCCCGGGGGGAGGGGACAGGAAACGGAAGTCGTGCGGGCGCCGTTACGCGGACACGGGCGGGGCCCGTCGCGGACGGCGACGGGCCCTCGCGCGTGGTCGGCGCTCCGGCTGTCAGGCGCGCTTGCCGCGTCCGGACAGCGCGTCCCTGATGCGGTCGACCATGCCCGCGCCCGGGGCCAACAGCTTGTTGGCGGGCGGCAGGTCGGGGGCGGACGGGTGAGGCCGGGTCGGGGCGGTCTTCTTGGCCTGGCGGACCTTGTCACCCAGCTCGTCGAGCTTCTCGGGCGGGCAGGCCGCGCGCAGGCTGGGGAAGAGGTTGCCCTCCTCGTCGGCCACGTGCTCGCGGATCTCGGTCATCAGCTGCCCGATGAACCGGTCGAAGTCGGCGTCGCCCGGGTCGCAGCCCTCCAGATCCTTCATGATCCGCTCGGCCGTGGCGTGGTCCGCGAGCTCACGGTCGACCATGCCGTCGCCGTTCGGCACGTGTTCCCGCACCGCCGGGTAGAGACAGGTCTCCTCCGCCACCGAGTGCCGGACCAGTTCCATCGTGACCTGGTCGGCGTAGAGCTTGCGGTCCTTGTGGCCGGCCGGGAGCGCTTCGATCTTGCCGAAGAGCTCCTCGACCTCCCGGTGGTCCGTCACCAGTTCGTCGATGACGTTTCCTCCGTGTCCCACGTCCTTCACCTCCTGGGCGTCGTGGCGGCTCCGGGGGCGGACCCACCGCGCCCCGGGTCCCCCGGGGTCCGGCGACCTAACGTGCGGGCCGGCCGGACGGACGGCAGGCCCCGGCCGGGGCAGCGGCCCCGTTCAGGCGGGCAGCTTCGCCCGGACGCGGCCGACGGCATTCGCCGGGCGCGCTCCGGCCCGCACGGAACGGCGTACCAGCTTCGCGTCGCGCCGCAGGTCGTGGGCGGCGTGCCGGCTCCGCCACAGCAGAGACGGGTCGCCCGCGGTGTCGTCGGCCGCGATCAGCAGACCGCCCAGCATGGAGAGGTTCTTGAAGAACTGGACGCGCTGCTGGGCCCGCTCGCCGGGGTCGTCCACGTCCCAGAAGCGGTGACCCGCGATGGTGGTGGGCACCAGTGTCACGGCCATGGCGAGCGCGGCGATCCGCGGCATCCTGCCCGTCGCCAGCATCAGACCCGCGCCCAGCTGGACGGCACCGTTGAGCCGGACGAGGTCCTCGGTGCTGTCGGGCAGGGACGCAATGCGGGCGGTGATCGGTTGTACGACGGGTTCGGCGGCCGGGGCGACCTGCTCGGGGCTGCGCAGGGCGTGCAGGCCGCCGGTGAGGAACATCGAGGCCAGCATCGGCCGGCCGAGAACGCGCAACACACTCATACCAGTCTCCAGGGGGTCGGGTCGTGTCGGACGAGTCGGGGCGGGTCGGTGACGAGGGCCGGGGGCGCCGGGGCCCCCGGGTGGGCGCCGGTGGTTGGTCCGGTGAGTACCGCTCACGAGCGGGCCCCCCGGCGCGTCCGGCCGGTTCGCCCGCCGGGTTCCCCTCCCGGCCGCGCCCTCACGCCCCGTGCCCGGTGTTGCGGTGCACCAGCCCCGGTGTGACTGTGGGAGGGACGCTTCGGCGGCCGGTCCCGTGCCCCTGTGGTCCTCCGGGCCGGCCGCCGCTACCCCTTGGCGGCCCTCTCCACTGCGGAGGCGACGTGCACGACGAGCTCCCCGGTGCGGTCCAGCAACCGGACACCCACCGCGACCGGGTCAGGCAGTTGGAGAACAAGGTCGCGCAGCTGGAGCAGGCCGTCGACTCCCATGCGGTGATCGACCAGGCGATAGGGGTCCTCGTGGCCGTGGGCCGGATGACGCCCACCGACGCCTGGGACGTACTCCGCGAAACGTCGATGCGCACCAACATCAAGGTGCGGCACGTGGCCGACCTGGTGGTCACCTGGGGCGAGAGCGGCCGGCTCGCCGCGGACATCCGGGAGCAGCTGTCCATGCGGCTGGGGCAACGGCCCACCGCCTGACCGCCGGGCGAGTCGTCAGCCCCGCGCGATCCGGTCCGGTCCTTCCGCCCCCGGGCGACTGGGCGACCTTCCGCCCCATGAGCGAGCCGGTCACCTCCGCTCCGTCAGGGCCCCGGCGACCTCCGCTCGCTGGGCGAACCGGTCACGTCCGCTCCCTCAGGGACCCCGCGACCTTCCGCCCCTCGAGCGCCGGCCCACGGCGCGTCACCCGCGCGGCCGGAGTACGGGTGTGCGTGCCGAGGACGAAGCCGTGGCAACCGAGCGCGCGTCGGCCTCCGTCTCGTGGACGGGCCGCCGCGTCGTCCGGGCCGACGTCAGTCACACATCGTGCCGCAGGCTCGCGGCAGCACGGCCGACGGTCCGTCCCCGCCGCCGCGGGCGGGCTGACGCCCCGTAGGGACCACAGGGGCCCGACCGTGCCCTCACCCGTTCAGCGTCAGCGGGCCGCGCCCAGCGGCGCACGCTCCCGCACCGGCAGATGGTAGACGTGGAACGCCCGCCCGATCACGGGCTGCGCCACATTGCGCACCCGTATTCCGCCGCTGGTCATGCCGTGCTCGGTGCCCGCGTGCGCGTGCCCGTGCACGGCGAGGTCGGCGCCCGCCGTGTCGATCGCCTCGGCCAGCAGGTAGCTGCCGAGGAACGGATAGATCTCCAGCGGCTCGCCCGCCAGCGTCTCCGGCACGGGAGAGAAGTGCGTCAGCGCGATCCGTACGTCGCAGCCCTCGCCGGCCAGCGATTCCAGTGCCGTACGCAGACCGTCCGCGCAGTCCCGCGAGTGCTGCACGAAGTCCTTCATCACGCGCTCGCCGAACTCACCGGCGCAGCGCCCGGCGAACCCGCCGCCGAATCCCTTCGTGCCGGCCACGCCGATCCGCGTCCGTCCGTCGTCCACGACGGTGCTCTGCCCCTCCAGCACCCGCGCGCCCGAGTCCCGGAGGATCCGCGTGACCTCGTCCGGGCGGTCGTCGTGATGGTCGTGATTGCCGAGCACGGCGACGACCGGGACGGCAAGGTCCCGGATCTCCCGGGCCACCACCCGCGCTTCCTCGGCGGTCCCGTGCCGGGTGAGGTCACCGGCCAGCAGAAGGACGTCGGCGCACTCGGGCAGTGTCTCGAACGCCGGGCGGAGCACGCCCTGGCTGTCGGGACCCATGTGGATGTCTCCGACGGCTGCGACGCGGATCATGCCAGCTCCTCCGCATGGTCGGGGGAGGACGGCCCGGCGACCACGAGATCGCAGTGCACCGGATGACCGGCCAGCGCCTCGCGGGCGACGCGCTCGATCTCCTCGCGGCAGTGCACGGACGGCACGGTGCCGCTGACCAGCACCGCACTCCCGTGCACCTCGACCCGTACGCCCAGCTCACCGAGGGAACCTCCCGCGAGCCGCTCGTGGAGGTGGGCGACCTGGTAGTCCAGGTTCTGGGCCGCCGGAGCGCCGGTGGCCCGCCCGGGTCCGCGCTCGGTCATGACTGCTCCTTCCGCGCTGCGACGTCCTGCGCTGCGACGTCCCGCGCTGCCTCGGTCCGGGGCCGGACGTCCTGCCGGGCGGCGTCCTGAGGTGCGTCGTTGCGCGGGGCGATGACGTTCAGGCGTTCCAGGAGGAAGAGGAACGCGGCCGGCATCGGCGCGTCGCCGCAGTCGCCGCGTACCCGCTCCCAGTCGACCTTCTCGCGCAGCGCGCGGGCGACCGGCAGGACCGCGCCGAAGTCGCAGTGGTGCTCCGAGAACGCCCATACGAGGCTGCGCATCAGGTCGGTCGGCGACAGGACCGGCATGCGCACCGAGTCGACCGGCACCTCCTCGGCACGGCCGAGCATCCCCGCGTCCACGGGCTGATGGGCCAGCTCGAAGATGATGTCGATGTTCTGGCCGTAGCAGGTGGCCTTGATCAGCCAGTCCTCCGGGGGCGTCCGCACCGCGATGTCCGCCTCGGCCAGCGTCGCCGCGACCGCCTCGGCGTCCTCGCGCCGGACACAGAAGTCGACGTCGTGCTGCAGGCTCCTGCTCACTCCGTGCGCGTACGCGGCGACACTGCCGGCCAGCGCGAACCGGTGCCCCTTCTGCTTCAGCAGCGCACCGACCCGTTTGGCCGCTTCCAGGATCGCCTGACTGCGGTCCGGAGGCAGTTCCACCGTCAGTCGCTCCCCTGCCGGCGGCGGTCCCTCCTCGGGCCGCGGCTCTCGTCCCGGTGCCGCTGCCTCCGGCCGCGGCCCGCCG
This sequence comes from Streptomyces sp. NPDC005925, assembly GCF_040638805.1. Lineage (NCBI taxonomy): Bacteria > Bacillati > Actinomycetota > Actinomycetes > Kitasatosporales > Streptomycetaceae > Streptomyces > Streptomyces sp. NPDC005925. The sequence goes on from NZ_JBEXVL010000030.1 coordinate 32,867, forward strand.
GGCACCGCGTGCTCACCGCCCTGGTGCGACGCACCGCCCCCGGACGCCGCGGCCTCCCCGCCCGCAGGCGGGTCGCCGTGCCGCCGCCCCGGCGGCTCCCGCCTCTCCGTGGCCAGACGCAGATCGGGCATCTCCGCTCGCCGGACGGGGATCGCCTCTTCGTCGTGCTGCGTCATGACCACTCCCTCGTGTCCTTCGCTCACCGGGCCGATCCGCGGGCGCCGCTGGTGCGTAACGGGACCCGCACCGGAGCCCCGGGCGGCCTCCGTGCCAGCTCTGAGTACCCGACGTACGCCCGTCGACACGGCACGGCCGGGCGGCCCCCGGACGCCGTACGCGGAGCGTGGGGTGACGTCATGTGCGGTGCCGCGGGAGGCGGACACCGTGGGCCGGTGACGCGTCACTTGCGGCGTGCGGCACGCCGGGGCAGGGTGCGGAGCGTGCCCACACTGCTGATCGTCCATCACACGCCCTCGCCGAACTGCCAGGCCCTCCTCGAGGCCGCCGTCTCCGGGGCGACCGCACCCGGGATCGAGGGCGTCCGCGTGGAGCGCCGCGCCGCGCTGTCCGCCGGCGCCTCCGACGTCCTGGCCGCGGACGCCTGCCTCCTGGGCACCCCGGCCAACCTCGGCTACATGTCCGGGGCTCTCAAGCACTTCTTCGACCAGGTCTACTACCCCTGCCTGGACGAGACACGGGGGCGGCCCTTCGGCTGCTACGTCCACGGCGGCAACGACGTCACGGGCGCGGTGCGCGGCATCGAGGCGATCACGACCGGACTGGGCTGGCGCCGGGCCGCCGACGTCGTCACCACCACGGGCGAGCCGGGCAAGGCCGACATCGAGGCCTGCTGGGAACTGGGGGCGACGCTCGCCGCCGGCCTCATGGAGTGACCCCCGCCCGCACCCGCGGAGTGTCGCCGTGGACTTCCTGTCGCCGTGGACTTCCTCGTCACCCACCGCATCTGGACGGTGTTGGGCTTCGACCCGGACACCACCATGCACGGCAGCGCGGAGATGTGGCGCTGGAGCCGCACCCGCGCCTTGGTCCACGCGTGCGGTGCGCCTGTACGAGCGCACCGCACGCGTGGACCACCACGGGAACGAGCAAGACATGAAGCAGAAGGACCCCTGAAGCGCACAGGCCCGAAGGCGCACTGGCATGAACGAGCAGAGCGCGAACCAGTACGACGTGAACGAGTAAGCAGGCAGGCGAGCCAGGAAAACCGGACGATTCCGAGGAGTTCAGTATGGTCCGTTCACAGCCCCCCACTCCCACTCCCGGTGCGACGGGCGAGGGCCCGAGCCGGCGCCTGGTGCTCGGCGCCGGTCTCGGCATGGCGACGGCCGCGGCGCTCGGCGCGGGCGCACCCCCCGCGAACGCCGCGGTGGCCGCCGTCACCGGCACGAAGATCCGCAACCTCACGGGCCCCGCCGAGACGGGGCAGTTCGCCGCGCCCTGGACCGATCTGGGCATCCCCGTCCGCTGCCCCGACGGCACGATGCTGTTCGTCTGCGGCGACACCTTCGACGGAGCCGGGGTGGGCGACCGCGACTGGCGTTCCCCGGTGGGGCTGCGGGCGCGCCGCCCCGACCTCGGCTCCCTCGTCATCGACGACAGCGTGGGGGGTGCACACGCCGTCGGCCTCGTCCCGGAGGGCCACCAGAACGGCACCACGGCCATCCCGTCGGACGTCTTCACCATCGGCAACACCATGTACATGCACCTGATGCGGGGCCTCATCTACCAGACCCACCACTCCGACTTCTGGCGCTCCACGGACAACGGCCAGACCTGGCAGTACCTGTGCCAGTGGCCCGGGGACCAGTACGGCGGCCAGTTCCAGCAGAAGACGTACGCGGTCGCGGACGACGGCTACTGCTACGTCCTGTCGACCGTCTTCAACCGGGACATCGACTCCGACCTCCTGCTGCACCGCGTCCGCCAGGACCAGGTGGGCAACCCGGCGGCGTACCAGCCGTGGGGGTACGCGAACGGCGTCTGGGCGTGGGGCAACCACCCCACGAGCATCTCCCCGCGCCGCCGCTGGGGCGAGATCTGCTTCCGGGCGATGGGCGGCAAGTATGCCCTGACCTGGCTCAACATGGCGCCCCTGTCGATGCGCGCCCAGATCTTCCCGCTGCCCACCAGCAATCTGTTCACCACCCCGGAGCAGACCGTCATCGTCCCCACCACGCCGGGCAACGAGTGGGGCAACGCGGTAGCCAGCCCGTACGGCGGCTTCATCGTCCCCGGCTCCACCTTCGCCGACTTCCACATCACGGTGAGCCAGTGGTTCGACGCCCAGAACTACCGCGTCATGCAGTACCGGATCAACGGCCTGGCCGCCTGAGCCCGTCCCGGCCCGCGAAGCTCCCGGAACCTGGGGGCCGGTCGCCCACGTGGCGGCCGGCCCCCGCTTCATTTCCTATGCGCTACGACCCTGTGCCTATACTGTTTAGGTAATCAGAGCAGTGGTGTAGGTGATGGGGAGGACAGTCATGGCACGCGCCGGACTCACCGCCGAACGGCTCACCCGGGCGGGCGCCGAACTCGCCGACGAGGCGGGCTTCGACAAGGTGACCGTCTCGGAGCTCGCCCGGCGGTTCGACGTCAAGGCCGCGAGCCTCTACTCGCACGTCAGGAACTCCCAGGACCTCAGGACGAGGATCGCCCTGCTGGCCCTGGAGGAGCTCGCCGACCGCGCCGCCGACGCGCTGGCCGGGCGGTCCGGCAAGGAGGCCCTCGCCGCCCTCGCCGACGTCTACCGCGACTACGCGCGCGACCACCCCGGACGCTACGCCGCAGCCCAGACGAGACTCGACACCGAGACCGCGGCAGCCAGTGCCGGCGTCCGGCACGCGCGGATGACGCGGGCGCTGCTCCGGGGCTACGACCTGACCGAGCCCGACCAGACGCACGCGGTCCGCCTCCTCGGCAGCGTCTTCCACGGCTACGTCAGCCTGGAGATGGGCGGCGGGTTCAGCCACAGCGCCCCCGACACCCAGGAGACGTGGACGCGCATCCTGGACGCCCTCGACACCCTGCTGCGGAACTGGCCCGAGCCCGCCTGATCCCACCCGATCCCGACCGCGCCCGGACACCGACCGAGAGACCACCCCCATGCACACCCGGCCCGGCTGGAGTTGGGGTTCATGCGGTGGCGGCATAGAGGGCCGGGGCCGAGTTCTGGGGATGAGGTCGGTTGCGGCCCATCTGGAAAGCTGTCGATACATGGTCTCCATGGTGATGTCGCCGAAATGGGATGCAATGTCACAGGGGCGCCAGAGGCGGGTGGGGTCCTTCTCAAGCAGGGCCAGGATCCGGTGACGGCGGCGGCAAGGGCGGTGTGCCGGTCGTCGCGGGAGACGGCGGAAAGCTGAGGGCGGGATTCCGGAGGCTCGCGGACATTGATTGAGCGCGGTGATGGTGCGGCTGGTGTCGGGCCTGCCGTCCTCGTGACGGGTGCTGTAGCGGGACATCGGTGATTTGACCTTGCGGGTGCTGACCCGTTGACGCCGGGGCGGGAGGAGACGGGTCAGGATCCGGTGCTCGATCAGTCCGAGGCGAGGGGCGTCGCCGGGGTCGGTGAGGACGGCGGCGGCCTGGACGACCTGGTCACGGGCGGTCTGGAGGGCGACGGTGAAGCAGCAGCGGTACGGATCGGTGCCCGCCAGCGCCTCCGAGGCCTCGACCATTACAGTCCGCAGGACCTGATAGAGGGTGAGCAGGGACCACATCTCCTGCTCGATGCCTGCCGGGTCGCCCGAGCGGAGGTTGCGGCCGTTCATGCGTGTGGCGGAGCGCGTAGTACGCCGATTCGTGTTCCCATCGCTGGTGATAGAGACCCACCAGCGCGGTGGGTAACGTCGGGCGTCGGTCAGGGTCGTGACCAGTCGGTAGGACCCGGTGAAAGATGGGCCGTCCGCGCAGGTCACGGCGATCTGTGCGTCGATGATCCGCACTTTCAAGGTGCCGGTCACCGACAGGTAGGAGCCGTCGACGAGGAGGGTGAGGACCGGCGTGCGCCGGTTGCTGCGGAGCCGGCCCAGGACCTGGGCGCCGGTGTCGGTGACCGTTGCGAGGAAGGCGTTGCTGTCCCACAGCACCAGCATGTCCGGCCGTAGCAGATGCACCAGCCGGCCGGCGTAGCTTGTCTCACCTTCGGCGGTGGGGCCGAACACGGCGTCGACCAGGGTCGGGTGCCGGTCTCGACCAGCGTCATCAACTCAAGCGTCGGTAGCCGTGATGCGAAGTCCTGCCCAGCCAGGCCCGGTTCCGCTCAAAATCGGGAGCCCTCAGCGAACTGCAGCAGTCGAACGACACCATCCGGCACGGACCGAAACGCGCTCCTGGCGTTGTCGGACTGGCCAACAACCCGGCCAGCACCTCGAACAACGCCCGCACCGGCGCGCTGCCGATCCGCCGGCGCAGGTCACGCAGCGCCTTCGCCGACGGACGGACCACCGGCATCCCGGACAGGCCCGCGGGCACCTTGTCCCAGACGAGCCGGTATCCGACCTCGGGGAACAGGCACATCGCCAGCAGGAAGTAGACCCCGACCGCGACGGAAGATCACGCAGCCGTCGCTGCACCGCACTCGTCTCCGCAAGGACCGCATCCACGAGCTCGAACGGCACGACCGCCGTCAGCTCCCCCAGATGCCCGGGAGCGAACCGGCCCGCGGCGACGGTGACCGTACGGGTGATGGTCGTCAGTGCAGACGGCAGGACACAATGACGGGGCAACGGAGCTCCTTCGGGACAAGCTGTCCTGGTCGACTGCCTGTACCAACGAGCTCCGTTGCTCTGCGTCGAGAATCCTTCAAATCTCTTGCGTGACCTGCGAAAACGCTAACTACCCGGCCTTGGGTCAAGGTTCAACAGCTTGCCCGTGGGATCGGCCACGACCCGCACGTTGACGCCGTGGCGGCGGTGGTGCCGGAGAAGTCCGCTGGGCTGTCGCCGACGGCCGGGTACCTGCCATGCTTGTTTGTGCCACAACAGGGCGCTGAGTAGGAGGCGACATGCATGAACAAGAGAACTCACGGGCTCGTCGGCGGTCTGCGGCTTTACTGTTGTGCTGCGCCGCAGCACTGGTGCCCTGGATAGTTTATCTCGCTATCACCATGGGCTCCCGCGAATACCTGGCGGCGCGCTGGGGGATGGCCTGGGTAGGCCTGGACATCGCCGAGGTCGTTGGCTTGCTCAGCGCCGCACTGTTGGTGCGGCGCCGTGATTTTCGGGCTTCACTGGTGGCGGCTGCGACCGGGACGTTGTTTCTCGTGGATGCGTGGTTCGACACGGTCACCTCAAGCACCATGGCCGCACAGGTGCAGTCGATCTTTTTCGCATCAGCGGCTGAACTGCCGCTCACTGTCTTCTGCGCGGTAACCGCCTGGCGAGCGGTTCACTGGCTCGGCGCCGCCGCACCCGCTTCGCGCGCCTCCTACGCTCAGCGGTCCGGCGGAGGCGAATGATGTTTCGAGAGTACGGTGCGTGCGCTTTCCTCGATCACGGGGAGTGAGATGCGGCATTCTCACTCGGGTTCTGCAAGAGCCATTCTTGTAGTTCCAGGTGGCGGAACTGATAGGAGATGCCGGAGATACGCAGAATACCGGCACGGTATGCCCAGTCGAGGAAGGCGTCGAGTCGCAGCGGAAGGCCCGACCGGACCGACGAGATCGTGACGGCGATCGCATATCGGGTCCAGGCCCCGGCACCCAGGGCGACCCCGAAGACCAGTGCCTCCATCAGCCCGGCGGCGCATCCGAGAACGGTGGCGTACTCCACGTGGAACGTGTGGAGGAGGTCCGCCGCCGTTCCGCTGGTGAAGCCGTACAGCGGCCCGTGCTCCTGGTACATCTCCGCCAGCGTGAGCTGCCGACCGCCGACATGAGAGTTCTCGAAAAGTCGTTCGATCCCCAGGGAGTGCTGTAAGGCGTAGACACGTCTGTAGACCGGCCAGAAGACCAGCCCGTAGGAGAACCAGAAGATCAGACCGAGGGACAAACCGAATCGCAGGTCGTTGCGCAGTGGGTCCCGGGGCGTCAACGCGTCGGACAGACCGCGGTTGAATGCGAAGTACAGGCTGGCTGCGGGGATGATCAGGAGCCCGAAGCCGAAGCCCTGGCTCAGATAGGGTATGAATCCGTGGGGTCCGTCCTTCGCAAGGACCATCGCGACAAGGGCAAACACCACTCCGACTCCGGCGGCGGCAGGGAGGCTGAACGCCAGGCCGACCACGACTTGTCGAAGCCCGCGTCGGGTGAACAACCTCCTCGGGTCGAACCGCTTGGGTGCACTCCGGGGACTCAGGCCGATCCTGGCTGCCGGCAGGCAAAGCAGGGCGAAGTAGAGCAGCATCGACTTGTCCAGCCCGCCCATGACGAAGTCAGAGAAGGCCGCGACACCGGCTGTGACGACGAGGACGTGCAAGAACCGGGTCAGTACTGGCCCGGACGCCGGCCAGATGTGGTGCAGCACGATGTCGACGCTGGTACCCGGGGCGTGGTGGGCAGACGTCCCGTGTTCGTGATGGTAGACGGCAAGCCCGGCGAGCCAGCGGTGGACATCAGCGGACGAGTAGGGACGCGGGTCGGCGAGCCCGGTGGATGCCGGGATCAGCCGGCCCAGCAGGTATTTGTCGGGATCATCGATCGCCGGGTGACGCAGCAGGTCCGCGGGATCGCCCTCGTGGGCGAAGACGGTGGCGGCGAGGGTCAGGCGCCACGGATTGGACAGCGTGACGGCCAGTGCGCTCGTGGACGTTCGGCGGATGTGATCCAGCACCGGCTGCCAGGCCTGTGGGTCAAGCGCACGTCCACCGAGGTACGCACACGCCTTCTCGGCGTCCACGGGCGCGACTTCGATGCGTGCCGCGTCGCGCAGTTGTCTGTTTCGCGGCAGGGCGTCGTAATGCGTTGTACGGCAGGTCAAGATCACCGGAGCTAGGTAGCGGCCTCGTTGGTACCTGTTCAGGTGGTCCAGAAGTGCCCGGGCCCTTTGCTGGTCGTGAGCCGGATCGCCGACGGCCCGATCCATCTCGTCCAAGCCGTCCAGCACGGGAAGTACCCGGCCCTGTTTCACGAGTTCCAGGGCTTCGTCATGCCTCCAGTTGTAGGCAGCCATCAGATGAGAGGCGACGTTCTCGGCCACGGTGAGCCTCGTATCGTACTGTGCCAGCCCCATGCGCAGGGGAACCGGTTCGTCATCCTGTCGGTTCTCGACGAGCGCCAGCAAAAGTTCCAGCAACAGAGCGGTCTTTCCTGCCCCTGCTTTACCGGTGATGAGTAATCGCTTGGGCTGGGTGCTTTGGTAGTAGGTGTGAATGTCAGGTGAAGCCGTCGAGGATTCATCTGGATTTAGGTACATGCGCCCGACTCCGTGCGGGTTAGACGCCGGGCGGACCGCGCTGGTTCTCCGAACGAAGTGGAGATTGATTCTGTGGTCGTCGTCTCCTATGAGCTGGCGAAACTGCGGGGTCTCTGCGTCGAGGACCTGCCGCGCCAGTTGCGCCGCCAAGGTGCGCCCTCGGTCTTCCGAAGCCGCTCTGAGATCTTTCCTTCTGTAGGCAACACCTTGGAGGACGGCGGTCATGGTGACAACTAGGGCCAGAAGGTCCACGGGCGGCGCCCCGTGAAACCCCTCCAGGGCGGAGCGTACGACGGCGTAAACAGCCATGCTTGAAAGCAACAGCCAGCCTAGGGTTTCCAGAGGGCCTCTTCTCGACCTGCGGCGCCTCCCGTTCCTTACCACGCATTCATGGTGTGGCCACAGCGCCGGGAGAGCAACGCCTGCTTTCGGTCATCGATGCTGGAGCTTCCCCCTGATCATGGACACCTGGAAACTGGGACTTCGTGCGCCACCGGGCGCTCGCCGCACAGCCGCTGCTGCTGACGATGCTGGCGCTGTACGACGCCGCCGGCAACGCCCTATGCCGCGACGGCGACGACCCCCGAGCTGTACGAGCCACTGCTCATCTCCTTCGCCCGCCGGGAGGTCGACAAGTCGGGTCCGGTCCCCGCCTCTGTACCGGACGACGAGGCACGCACCCGGGTGGAACGCGAGCCCCAGCGGCTGTCCCTAGTGGCGTTCGCCCTGCACAACCGGCGCCGCCAGTGGGTGTCGGCCGCCGAACTCGACGAGGACCTTGAGGCGTTGTCCCCGAGCCCGAGGACGTTGCGGACGATGCGCCGGCTCCGATCGAGCAGGCCCGCACCGAGCGCCGTCGCCAGGCCGACGCCACCCCCACCGCCGCCCTGCACCGAGCCCGTGCAGATCGCGCGGAACGGAAGGCCAAGACGGCGGCCACGGTCCCGCAGACGACACCGCTGGGCAGGACGGCGTGAGGAGGGAAGAACCCGAGGCGTCAGGGGCGGCGGGCGAGGACGTCGTCGATGCGGGATGCGTCGGCGACCCACGTCGCGGCGGTCGGCGATATGAAGCCGAGGACGGTCTGGATGTCGTCCCGGCGGGCTTCGAGGGACAGGTGCCAGATGCCCTCGTGGTGAGCGATGCGGTTGCGGAACTGGTGCAGTCGCTTGACCGGGTTCTCCACCGTGGTCAATGCACGGTTGGGGGCGTGCGGGAAGGCGCCCGCGAGGTCGGGCCAAAGGCTGGTCTTGTACTGGCGGGCCAGCAGGAAGCGCCAGAAACCGAAGCTCAGCTCCGCGATGACCTTCCCACGCGGGGTGGCCGCAGTGCCGCCCCGCCCGGCGCGCTCCTGGGCCTGGGCGATGTCGCCGTGGGCCTTGCCACCGAGGGGAACCTGCCCGTCGATGTACCACTCTGTGGTGCGGCCCCGGCGCTGCTGGCGGACAACGAGGCGGGCGTCCAGCGCGTTGCGCAGCATGATCTCCAGATGTCCGAGCGGTTCGAAGAAGGCCGCGGCGAGGTCGCTGTTCCACCGGTACAGCGCGAGCGCGGTGGTGGAGTCACCGGCGCAGGCGGTCAGGTAGGGGTTCAGCCGGTCGGGGCTGATCAGCTCGATGACGGCCTTGTCGTCGGGCGGCTCGATATTGGTGGGCGGCGTGCTGTGCATGGTGGGGCAAGCGTAGGTACACTGGGCGGCGAAGACCCTGGAATCGTCCCTGGTAGCCCTCGAAAGAAGGCAGGCCATACCCCCAGGGTTCAGACGTCAGTCGAGGGCCGCACGGTTTGACCGTGCGGCCCTCGCTCTTTTCAGCTCGCGGATCAGGACGGTCGCCCTCTCGATCCGGGCGACCGCCGTCTGCTGCCGGTCAGTCGCCGGCCTCGTGGGGGAGACCGTCGTCCAGGACGATGCGGATGGTCTCGCCTTGTCCCGTGACGTCGGTGAGTTCGGCCGCGATGCGGTTGTAGGTGGTCATGGCCAGTGCCCAGTCGGCCTGCAGCGGGGTGGCGGTGGAGCGGGTGTTCCACAGCTCGATAAGCAGGGCGATGAGGGAGCGTCCGGACAGGACGGTCTGGACGCGGCCTTCCTTGATGTCCTCAACTGAGGGCGGGGTGCGGAAGTGGCTGTGGTCGACGGCCAGGGCGGCGAGCCACTCCCAGGTATCGCGGTGCGCGATCAGTTCGGCGGAGGCCACACCAGCGGCCTTCAGCAGCAGGACGCCATGGGCGACCTGCGGATCGTTCGCGCCTGCGGAGGCCTGCGACGTGGCAGCAGCAGGTTGGCCAGCGGAGGCGCCGGTGCCCTGGTAGGCGGCCTCGATGGCACGCTTCAGCGCGAGGTCCTGGTCCTCGCCGGTCTCGGGCTGCGGCTGCTGCTCGGCATTGTCCATGGTTCCCCCCGGGAGTCGGTGTCGACGGTTGAGACGGGTGGATGCCTTTCGGCGCTGACGGACGAGGCGTAGCCAGCCTCGGGTTCGGGCGGCTGCGCAGCCTCCTGGGTCCCCGTGCCCTCGCCGGAGGTGTCACCTGTCCCTTCGGGTGGCGCGAAGGGACGCAGAAGGTCGACAAGGTTCAGGAGCTGTCGGAGCTCACCCCGCGTCTCGTTCAGGTCGCTGATCATTCGGTCCTGACGGCGGCGGACTTCCCGGTTCTCCTCACGCAATCCGGTGACGCCGGCCTGGAGCTGTTCGAGGATCTTCAGGCGGCTCTGCGTGACGTCACCGTGCAGCGCTGTCAGCCCGACCGTCGGGTCATCGAGACGTGCGAGTTGCTGTCGTATCGCTCTAGTTCCTTCATGGCATCACCGAATGCGTCTTTCCACCTCACGTGACCCCCTGATTACTCTGAGCATGTGACCGCCCATATCTCCCCAAGCGACCTGAGGTGACGCGACGGTTTCCAGCCCTTCCCTGGCCAAGACCACCCACCCTTACCGCTGCTGCACGCCATTCGTGCGCCTTTCACGAGCTGACGGGGCGTCCCCTCGGCCAGCAGCTTCTCGGCGAGTCACGTAGCGGCCGATGGCGTTCTTCAGCGCGCCAGCCAGTGGGGCCCTGCCATGCGGTCTTCCCTCCCTCCCAAGCCGTCGGTAAGCCCGCCCCCTCCGCTGCAGGTGGGTAGTCGCCGCCGTGGCGTACGACGCGGACTCCGGGACCCGCATCATCGCGGCCGCCACCAAGGCGGCGGGCCGCACCGTCGTACGCGCCCCGACCCGGCCGATGCTGTCCCGACAGACCCGGCCCGGCCGCGCTCACCGGTCCGGCCAGGACCCGGGAAACGGCGTGCGAGGGCTACCGCCGCGCGCTCGCCGCGCACCAGGAGGCCGCGCCGGGTGGACCCGGGCATCGCGGCAGCGGTGGAGCGGCAGACCGCCGCGATGCGATCGGCACGGGCCTCGCCGGCCTCGCCTTCTGGTGGCGACTCTCTGCCCCACCCGCTTGATGCGCGCACTCGGCCCCGCGAGGAGAGCACCCTGCGGGGGTCGAGGAAGGTCCGGGGCAGGCGCCGACGGGGTCAAGCAGTTACTTCTTGTCGGCGTGGCGCTGTTCGGGGGTGTTCTTCTTGGTGCGGGACTGTAAGACGTTCGGTGTAACTCCCGATCATGGAGGGCGAGATCAGCGACACCTCGGCTATGACAAGCACGACCCGGCTGGCAAGAACAGTGGCAACTCCCGCAACGGCAAACGCTCCAAGACCGTCCTGACCGATGTCGGACCGGTGGAGATAACCGTGCCCCGCGACCGCGACGGCTCCTTCGGACCAAAGATCGCCGCGAAGCGGCAGAAGCGCCTGAGCGGCGTCGACGAGATGGTCATCTCGCTGGCCGCGAAGGGCCTGACCACCGGCGAGGTGCAGGCGCACCTGGCCGGGGTCTATGGCGCGGAGGTCTCCCGGCAGACCATCTCCACCATCACCGACAAGGTGCTCGAGGGCATGGCCGAATGGCAGAGACGGCCTCTCGACGCCGTCTATCCGGTGGTCTTCATCGATGCCATCCACGTGAAGATCCGCGACGGTGCGGTGGCCAGCCGTCCCATCTATGTGGCTCTGGCCGTGACCACCGAGGGTCGGCGGGAGATTTTGGGGCTATGGGCCGGTGACGGCGGCGAGGGCGCCAAGCACTGGCTGTACATCCTCACCGAGATCAAGAACCGCGGCTTGAGCGATGTGCTGATGCTGGTCTGCGACGGGCTCAGGGGCCTGCCCGGGGCGGTGGAGACGGTCTGGCCGCGGACGATCGTGCAGACCTGCGTGGTGCACCTGTTGCGGAACTCCTTCCGCTATGCCGCCCGCCAGGACTGGGACAGGATCGCCAAGGTTTTGAAGCCCGTCTATACGGCGCCGACTGAGGAGGCCGCCCTGGACAGGTTCGCCGAGTTCGCCGACGCCTGGGGCAGGAAATACCCGGCGATCGTGAAGCTGTGGGAGAACGCCTGGGAGGAGTTCACTCCATTCCTGCGGTTCGACACCGAGATCCGCCGGATCGTCTGCACGACGAACGCGATCGAGTCGGTCAACGCCCGTATCCGCCGGGCGGTCAAGGTCCGCGGGCACTTCCCGAACGAGCAGGCCGCGTTGAAGTGCGTTTACATGGCGATCATGTCGCTCGACCCCACGGGCAAGGGCCAGGCCCGCTGGACCATGCGCTGGAAGACCGCGCTGAACGCCTTCGACATCACCTTCGACGGCCGCCTTTCCGCAGCCCGTCAGTAACCGTCAACCCCGGTTACACCGCTCGTTTGACAGACCTGTATCGCCCTGAGGGGATCCCTGTGTGCTGGATCTCGCCGCACAAGAAGCCGCCGAACTGGATCGACGTGGTGCCGGCGGTGCGGGTCCGCGCCCCGGAGGGGTCGGGGGAACCGTGGGTGGTGGACGACGGGCTCGCCGGGTTCGACTACGACGCGGGGAGCTGGGTGTTCCGGGAGGAGGAGCTCGGGCGGTTCGTGCGGTGGGCGCTGCTCGGACAGCTCGTCCCTGCGCGGAGTCTGCCGCGCTACCAGCGGGTGACCCGGCGCGTCGACGGCGAGGTCTGGTGGTTCCGTCGGGACCGGTGGTGGACCTCCGATCAGTCCGTCCGTGCCCAGCGCGAGCGCGAGCAGATGCGGCAGCTTCAGGAAAAGGCCAGGCAGGAATGCGAGGACCGGCAGAAGGAGCGGGACGCTGCGGCTGCACGGCGCCGCCAGCGGCTGCAGCAACTGCGACAACAGCGCCTCGCCGAGGAGGCCCGCCGCCGTCGGGCTGAGGAGGAGAAGGCGCATCGCACGCGGATGGAGCAGCTGAAGTGCGAACGGGAGGAGCAGCGCCGCCTGCTGGAGGAGCAGCGGGCCCGCGAGGCTGCCGAGCAGGCGGAGAAGGCCCGGTTGGCGCAGGAAACGGCACGGACGTGGTGGCTTCGGGTGTCTCCAGCGCAGCGGGCCGAGCTGTTCGCCGCGGTGGCTGACCGGGCGTGGAAGGAGGAGAAGCTGATGGTCGAGATCCCGGAGAAACCGCGCATGCATTCGAGCTTCGAGTACGGCGTCCCGTTGTACTCCCGGGGCCGGTTCCACTCGCTGTACGGAATCGTGCGCCCCTGCCCGGGCCTCGTCTCTCTCTCGCCCCCAGCTGGAGTTCCAACGGGTCCTCGTCCGCAACGCCCAGGAGGCCAGGGAGCTGGAGGAGGCGATGAGCAGACGCGCCCGCATCATGCACTTCGGTCTGCCCGACCACGAACAGCTCCCGCTGTGCTGACACCCGCCCGGACAGTCGTCTCCCGGGGCGACGACTCACAAGCCCGCGGCTTCTCCCCGCACCCGCGCGCCGGGCACCCGTACCGGCCCGCGGCACTCTCCTGACTCCGATTCGCGTCCCTCTCCTGTCTTCCACCGCCCCTCTCCACAGAGGGGGTGAAGGGCAGCGCGCTCATTGCGGGCGTGCTGCCCGACGGTCGAGGGAGACGGCGATGGAGTGGATGAACGTGGTGCGGGCGCTGGCGGAGGACCCGTGGGTGTGCGCCTGGTGGGCGAGGGCGTCCGGGGGCTGGACCACCACCCCCCTCACCGCCGACCTCGTCCGCGGCGCCCTCGACGTGGAGCGCACCGAGCACGGCCTGCTCCCGCACCGGTTGCCCGCCGGGGCCCGCGCACAGAACACCGACCCGCAGCTCGCCATGGCCGAGTCCCAGCCGTCCGGCGTACGGCTGGCCTTCCGCACCCGTGCCACCACCGTCGAACTCGACACCCGGGCGACGAAACGCGTCTACGTCGGAGCCCCGCCCCGCGCCGACGGCCGGTACGAACTGTTCGTCGACGGACAGCCGGCCGGGCACGCCACCGCGACCGGCGGCAACACCCTGACCATCGACATGACCACCGGCTCGCGCACCCACCGGGCAGGACCACCGGACACCCTGCGCTTCACCGGTCTGCCGGGCCGGGCCAAGGACGTCGAGATCTGGCTCCCGCACAACGAGACCGCCGAACTCCTCGCCCTGCGCACCGACGCCCCCGTCGAGCCCCTCCCCGGCCGGGGCCGCAAGGTGTGGCTGCACCACGGCAGCTCCATCAGCCAGGGCTCCGACGCGGACGGTCCGGCGAGCACCTGGCCCGCGCGCGCCGCCCTGCTCGCCGGTGCCGACCTGATCAACCTCGGCCTGAGCGGCAGCGCCATGCTCGACCCGTTCACCGCCCGTGCGATACGGGACACCCCGGCGGACCTGATCAGCGTCAAGGCCGGCATCAACCTGGTCAACCACGATCTGATGCGGCTGCGGGCCTTCACCCCGGCCGTGCACGGCTTCCTCGACACGATCCGCGACGGGCACCCGGACGCGCCGCTGCTGGTCGTCTCCCCGCTGTACTGCGCGATCCACGAGGACACGCCCGGCCCGAGCGCGCCCGACGTCCGCGGCTCGGGCGACGGACGGGTCGTGTTCCGCGCGGCGGGCGACCCCGCGGGCCTCGCGGCGGGGCAGCTGAGCCTGGGCGTGGTCCGCGAGGAACTGCGCCGCGTCGTGACACAGCGCGCCGCCGACGACCCGCGTCTGTACTTCCTCGACGGCCACGAGCTGTACGGCGAGGCCGACTTCGCCGAGCTGCCCCTGCCCGACCAGCTGCACCCCGACGCCGCGACGCACCTCCGCATCGGCGAGCGTTTCGCCCGGCTGGTCTTTACCGGCGACGGCCCCTTCGCCCCGGCCGGCGACACGCCCCGCGCCCGCTGACGAGAGCCGGGGGACAGGGCGGACGCATGTTCCGCCGTGGCACAGGGCAACGAAAGGGGGTGCTGATGGGTCGTACGAGATGCCATGCCCGGAAGCCGGGCCGACGGGCACTCACCGTCGGCCTGTTCCGCGCCGACCGGAACCGGTGTCCCGTACACCGCACAGGGGGAACGATGCAGACCACCCGCACCCGCCGCAGCACCCGAGCCGCACTGGCCGTCCTGGCCGCCGGGGCCGCCCTGGCCCTGGCCGCCGTCCCCTCGACGGCGGCCGACGGCACGTCGGCCACCGACACGCCCCGCTTCCTGGAGCCGGCCGAGCTGCCGCCGCACGCCACGTCGCTCTGGTACGGCAGCGACGTCACCGCCGGACAGCCGGAAGTCCCGCCGTTGTGCGTGGGCGACGCCTTGCCGTCGATCTCCAGCCACCGCTTGTTCTGGACCGACCTGGACACCACCGCCGTGCAGGTGACGGTGGTCGAGCCGGACGAACAGCGGGCCGCGGCCTTCGCGGCGCTGCTGCGCAAGAAGCTCGCCGATTGCGCGCAGACGCTGATGGAGCAGTACCCGGACATCACCGCGACGCAGAAGTACTACGGGAAGCAGCTCGTCGAGGAGGGCGCCGAGGTCTTCGGCGTGCACACCGTGGGCGGCTGGGGCGCCTCCGACATCAACCTGCTGTCCGTGGGCAGGGACGGCCGGACCGTCACCGTCGTGAGGTGGGGCCAGATGGGCGACTTCGAGCAGGCCCAGGTCGGCGACTTCTGGGCCACCACCGTCAGGGCCGTCAACAAGCTGTACTGACAACGGGCCGGGGCCGGCCGACGGCGGTCGGCCGGCCCCGGGTCCAGGGTCGCACGCGGGGCCGGACCAGGTCCGGCCGCGGTGATCAGGACAGGTCGAACCGGTCCAGGTTCATGACCTTGTCCCACGCGGCGACGAAGTCCGTCACGAACTTCTGCTTCGCGTCGTCGCTCGCGTAGACCTCGGCGAGCGCGCGCAGCTCCGAGTTCGAGCCGAACACCAGGTCGGCGCGGCTGCCGGACCACTTCAGCTCACCGGTGGCGGCGTCGCGGCCCTCGAAGGTCGTCTGGTCCTCCGAGGTCGACTTCCACGTCGTGCCCAGGTCGAGCAGGTTGACGAAGAAGTCGTTCGTCAGCACGCCCGGCGTGGAGGTGAGGACGCCCAGCTGCGACTGCTGGTGGTTGGCGCCGAGCACGCGCAGACCACCGACGAGGACGGTCAGCTCGGGGGCGCTCAGCGTGAGCAGGTTGGCCCGGTCGAGCAGCAGGAACTCGGCCGGCAGGCGCTGGCCCTTGCCGGTGTAGTTGCGGAAGCCGTCCGCGGTCGGCTCCAGCGCGGCGAAGGACTCCGCGTCGGTGTGCTCCTCGGTCGCGTCGACACGGCCCGGAGTGAACGGCACCTCGATGTCGAAGCCCGCGTCCTTGGCGGCCTTCTCGATCGCGGCGCAGCCGCCGAGCACGATCAGGTCGGCGAGGGACACCTTCCTGGCGCCGGTGTTGTACGCCTGCTGGACGCTCTCCAGGGTGCGCAGGACGAGCGCGAGCTGCTCGGGGTCGTTGGCCTCCCAGTTGCGCTGCGGCTCCAGGCGGATGCGGGCGCCGTTCGCGCCGCCGCGCTTGTCGCTGCCGCGGAACGTCGAGGCCGATGCCCACGCGGTGCTGACCAGCTGCGACACGGTAAGACCCGAGTCGAGGATCTTGGCCTTCAGGGCCGCGACGTCGGCGGCGCCGATGACCCCGCCCTCCGGCTCCGGCAGCGGGTCCTGCCAGAGCAGGGTCTCCTCGGGAACCTCGGGGCCGAGGTGCAGCGCCTTCGGGCCCATGTCGCGGTGGGTCAGCTTGTACCAGGCGCGGGCGAAGGCGTCCGCGAACTGGTCCGGGTTCTCGTAGAAGCGGCGGGAGATCTGCTCGTAGACCGGGTCGAAGCGCAGCGCCAGGTCGGTGGTGAGCATCGTCGGGAGGTGCTTCTTCGACGGGTCGTGCGCGTCCGGGACGATCGCCTCGGCGTCCTTGGCCACCCACTGCTTGGCGCCGGCCGGGGACTCGGTGAGCTCGTACTCGTACTCGAAGAGATGCCGGAAGAAGCTGTTGTCCCACTGGGTGGGCGTGCTGGTCCAGGTCACCTCGAGGCCGGAGGTGATGGTGTCGCCGCCCTTGCCGGTGCCGAAGGTGTTCTTCCAGCCCAGGCCCTGCTCCTCCAGCGACGCGGCCTCGGGGTCGGCGCCGACGTGGTCGGCCGGGCCGGCGCCGTGGGTCTTGCCGAAGGTGTGGCCGCCCGCGATGAGGGCGACCGTCTCCTCGTCGTTCATCGCCATCCGGCGGAACGTCTCACGGATGTCGCGCGCCGAGGCCAGCGGGTCCGGGTTGCCGTTGGGGCCCTCCGGGTTGACGTAGATCAGACCCATCTGGACCGCGCCGAGCGGGCTCTCCAGCTCACGGTCGCCGGAGTAGCGCTCGTCGCCGAGCCAGGTGGTCTCCGGGCCCCAGTACACGTCCTCCTCGGGCTCCCACACGTCCGCGCGGCCGCCGGCGAAACCGAAGGTCTCGAAGCCCATGGTCTCCAGGGCGACGTTGCCGGCGAGGACCAGCAGGTCGGCCCAGGACAGGCTCTGGCCGTACTTCTTCTTCACCGGCCACAGCAGGCGCCGGGCCTTGTCGAGGTTGGCGTTGTCCGGCCAGCTGTTCAGCGGGGCGAAGCGCTGCTGACCGGCGCCGGCGCCGCCGCGGCCGTCGCTGATCCGGTAGGTGCCGGCGCTGTGCCAGGCCATCCGGACGATGAGCGGGCCGTAGTGGCCGAAGTCGGCGGGCCACCAGTCCTGCGAGGTGGTGAGCACCTCGGCGATGTCCTGCTTCACGGCCGGCAGGTCGAGGGAGGTGAACGCCTCGGCGTAGTCGAACTCCTCACCGAGGGGGTTCGCGACGGCGGGGTTCTTGGCAAGGATTTTGAGGTTGAGCCGCTCCGGCCACCACTGGCGGTTTCCGCCGCCCTGGGTCGGGTGCGGAGCGCGCCCGTGCGCGACGGGGCAGCCACCTCCGCCCTCCGTCTTCGGGTCGGTGACGATTGCCTCGTGGTTCTCGGACATGCGAATCCTTCCAAGCTGGGCAGATCATGGTGCTGTGGAACTGCGAGTCAGGGTGCTGTGCTGCGAGCGGTGGAACAGTCGGGGCACATGCCCCAGTAGATGACCTCGGCCTCGTCGATCGAGAAGCCGCGCTCGTCGGATGCCGACAGGCAGGGCGCCTCGCCCACCGCGCATTCGACGTCGGCGACGACGCCGCACGAGCGGCACACGAGGTGGTGGTGGTTGTCGCCGACCCGGCCCTCGAACCGGGCGGGGCTGCCCGCCGGCTCGATTCGGCGTACGAGCCCGGCAGCGGCGAGCGCGTGCAGGGCGTCGTACACGGCCGGCAGGGATATGTGACCGACCCGGTCGCGCACCCCGGAGGCGATGGCCTCGACCCCGAGATGGTCACCTTCGCGGACGGTCTCGAGCAGAGCGACACGGGCAGCCGTCACCCGCAGGCCTGCGCTGCGCAGTTCCTGGGCGGTCGTCGGGGTCCGGGGCGCTGTCATGCCGCCGACCCTACCCTCATAAACACAAAAGGTTAAGGAAAACGAGTAACTCAGGTCTTCGGCGATCGTCAGGGGTGAGGTGGCTCACCTTAGGCGGGGCGGCGTCCCGGGAGAACCCTTCGTGAGGAGCCGGTTCCGGTGGGTGATGACACGCCTTCTCGCAAGGCGTCCGCCAGTGCGCATCGATGGCAACGGCAAACGATGCGAACTCCCCGCACGTCCGCCGAAGGTCCCGCCGCCCTGCGCGTCCCGCCCGGCGCGTCAGCCGGGTATTGACAGGGACTCGCGCGCGACGTTGGATGCACGATGCGCGAAATCCCCCTGGACAAAGGGGACTTGGGCGAATTGAGGGTGCGTCGCGCACGCATGCCGGGAGCGGAAGATCCCCGCAGGAGCCTCACACCGTCTGCACACAGATGATCGACCGCGTGGTTACCGTTACGATCGCTCGATTCCGCGTACGAACGTGACCGGGCCGCGGCCTGTGGGCCGACGGTGTGTCAACTCAGGAAGACCGGAGATGGATTACTGCTCCTCGTGCCGTCGGCACCTCAACGGGGCCCTGGTGTGCCCCGGGTGCGGTGCCTATGCCCCGGATATAGATCCGGCCGCCTACGCTCCCGTCGCCCCGTCCACCGCAGCCATGACAGCGGTGGGTATGGAGGCCGGGACGGAGCCCGGCGACTTCGACACGTGGGGGGCCGGCGAGCCCGGTGGTGAGACCGACGTCGTGGCCGTGCAGCCCGTGACCGAAGGCCGTGCCGCACGGCGTCGCCAGCGTGCCCGCTGGAAGAAGAACCAGCGTCGTGCCGTGGTCGCGACCGCCGTCGCCCTCGTCAGCGGCAGCGTCGCCATGGTCGCCATGGACCAGCAGCCCGGTGACCGGGCGCGTGCCGCCGCGGCACCGGAGGACCCGGGTTCCCACTTCGGCGAGGAGCTGACCGGGCAGTACAGCCGCCCGGCGGCGAGGCGCTCGGAGGAGCCGCGTTCGACGTCCACGCCCGCGGCGTCCCAGCGCGCCGGCCGGCACGGCGGTGACGCGGACTCGGCCCGCACGGCGCCGTCGGACAACCGCGCTGGCACGGTCGCCCAGCCTCACGTGACGCGGGCCGCGACCCCGCCGCGGGGGCATACCTCGGCGCCCTCGGTCAGTGACATCACGGACGCCACGGGCGTGACGGGCGGCTCGAACACGGCGGACGATCCGGTGACGACACCCGTACCGACGCCGCCGCCGGCCGCCGACGAGGGCTCCGGCAGTCAGCCGCCGGCCACCCAGCAGCCGACGACCGAGCCGGAGACCCGGGACCCCAGGCTCTGCCTGCTCGTTCTCTGCGTCGGCTGAACCAGCCCGACAGCGATGTGGCGCGACGGTCGACGACCGTCGCGCCACGGCTTTCTCACCCGACGGTGATGTTCGAGTTGCCGCTGCTCCGGTAGCCCTCGGTCGCGAGGATCATCTAATACCTGAGGCTGCCCATCGGCATGCCGGCGCGGGACCACGCGTCGAAGTGGTTGCCGGTGGTGATGGACCCGCCGGTCCGCTTCTGCTGCCGGACGCTCCAGTACTGGTTGAAGGTCTTCGTGCCTTCCACGGACGGGGCGTTGTACCGCGTCGTCTGGTAGATGTCGTACGTCCCGCCGTCGCTGGTCACGGCGCCCTTGTACGTTCCCGTGGGCCGGTAGGTGCCCCAGTTGTCGACGATGTAGTACTCGACGAGCGGGTTCGACGTCCAGCCGTACAGACACAGGTAGCCGTTGCCGGACGGGTTGAAGCTGCCGTAGTAGCTCACCGTCCGTCGGCCGCCGTTGCTCCAGCCCTTGCCGCACACGAAGTTGCCGCAGTTGCTCCAGGACGTGCGGTAGCTGCCGCCGGAGCTCAGGGTCATGGAGACGGAACCGCCGCCGTCCGTCCAGAACGAGTAGTAGTAGCCGTTGGTCAGTGCCGGTCTGGTTCGTCGTGATGGTGGTGTCGGCGTGGGCGGTGCCCGGCAGGAGCAGGCCGGACGTGGTGGCGAGCGCGAGCGCGCCGGCGCCGCCGATGAATCCTCTGAGGCTGAGCCGGGGGGCGGCGGCATCGTTCTCGTGCATGCGTCCTCCTCAGTGGGGGTGCCTCGGTGCCGCCAGTGTTGGATCGGCCTGATGGGCTGTCAACAGTTTCGGCAGAGGATGCGAAAAATTCCCCCGGGACGGCTGGCCGGCAGATGACCATAGATCCAGGTCACTTCACTGTCACCGCGAATCGCGTGAGCTCCTGGGGCGAATTGTCGGATTTCGCGATCGGGACGCACGCGCGAATACGCCGAAAGTTTCGGAGATGATGCCGATCATATGAGGCGTCGAGGAGCGCCAGTGACCCCGCACGGCGCCCCGTACGACCCGCGCCCCACACCTGCCGGGTACGCCGCCGCGAGTGGCCGGGGTCACTCCGCTGTCAGACGCTCGCGCCCTGCCCACCCGGTAGTCGGCGCGCGGAATTGAGTACGCGCGCTCAGGCCTGCCACCCCACCCGGGCGTCACGATGCGCGGAGCAACCTCGCCAACACCGGGAGACCCCCATGCTCAGCCGCCTCGCCGACGTCCTGGTGCCCGTCGCCGGCCGCCTCACCGTGACCACGGACGCCGACGCCGTCCTCGCACCGGGCAGCATCCTCGCCGCGAACCACACCTCGCTCGCCGACCCCGCCGTCGTACTCGCCGCACTGCACCGCCTCGGCGTCCGACCGGTCGTCATGGCGGCAGCCGGCCTGTGGCGCATACCCCTCCTGGGCGGTGCCCTGATCCGCGAAGGGCACATCCCCGTACACCGGGGCGACCCGCGCGCCGCCCACGCCCTCGACCTCGCCGCCGACGCGCTGGACGCCGGACGCCTCGTCCTCATCTACGCCGAGGGCGGCATCCCCGCACGCGAAGACGCCGCCGAGGCCGCGCCCCACCCGTTCCGAAGCGGCCTCGCGCGCCTCACCGAACGCACCGGCGCGCCCATCGTGCCCGTCGGCCAGGCAGGCGCCCGCCGGATCACCTCGGGCAGCACGGCCAGACAACTCGCGGGCGTGGCCACCGCACCGCTGCGCCGCCCGCGCCTGCACGTCCACGTGAGCGCCCCGCTGACCCCGACGGGCGATCGGGCCGCACGCACGGCACAGGCACACGGCGCGGTGACGGCCGCGTGGCGCACGGCAGCGGCGGGCCTGGGTGAGCCCGCGGCCCTGGCTGCCTGACGTACGGCGGATGCGGCCGACCGCCCGGTGCCGCCGCACCGGCGGTCCCCCTCACCCCCGGTCCCCACCCGGGACCAGCAGGCTGAGGGCCCTCGCCTCCTCGCTGCCCTCCCCGGCGCTGAACACATGCACCACGAGGCCCGCCTCCCCGGGTGCGGCCGGGACGTGCAGGGTCTCGAAATCGAGGGTGAGCAGCCCCGCCTCCGGATGCCGCAGCCGCTTGCGTCCCGCCGCGCACATCACGACCTCCCCGGTGGCCCAGATCCGCCGGAACTCGGCGCTGCGTTCCGACAGTCCGGTGATGAGGGCCGACAGCTCCGGGTCGTCGGGGTAGCGCCCCGCGGAGACCCGCAACTGGCCCACGGCCTCGGCCGCCCTGTCCTCCCACTCCGGGTGGACGAACCGGGACGCGGGGTCCAGGAAGAGGTACCTGGCGTTGTTCCGGTCGCGGCGGCCCGGGTCGCCCAGGCCGCCCATCAGTTCCGCACCCGGACCGTTCCAGGCGACCACGTCGAGCCGGTGGTTCGTGGCGAAGGCGGGGAGTGTGGACATCGCGTCCAGGATGCGACGGAGCACCGGACCGACCCGGGTCTCGGGCACGGGCTCGCGCCGGGCACCGGCCAGCGTGGCGAGGTGCGTACGCTCCGCCGCTCCCAGACCGAGCGCCCCGGCGAGCGCGTCGAGCACCTCACGCGACGGCTGCGTGGCACGGCCCTGCTCCAGCCGTACGTAGTAGTCCACGCTGATCCCGGCCAGCTGCGCCAGCTCCTCGCGCCGCAGCCCCCGCACGCGCCGCCGTCCGCCGCCGGTGAGACCCACCTGCTCCGGCGCGACACGCCCCCTGCGGGCTCGCAGGAAACGGCCGAGGGCACGCCGGGTGTCACCGATGCCGTCGATGCCGTCGTGGGAGCCGGGGTGGCGGGCCGTCCCGGCCGTGTGCTCGTTCCCGGCCCGGTCCGGGTGTTCGTGTTCGCTCAGGTCGACGCCGTTCATGGCCCCCAGTATGGGTGGCCCCCGCGGTACCAGGACCGCCGTTCCGACGGTCGAAGAGGGTGCTGGCCCGGGCCGCCCGTACGGGGGAGCGTGGTGCCATGACCGAGAGCGTGCCGCAGCAGCGGAAGAAGATCCTTGTCGTCAGCGCCCACCCCGAACCCCGGTCGCTGAACGCCGCGTTGGCCGACTTCGCCGTCGCGCACCTGAGGTCGGCGGGGCACGAGGTGCGGGTGTCCGACCTGTACGCGATGAAGTGGAAGGCGACGGTGGACGCCGACGACTTCCCCGGCCACGCCCCCGGCGGGCGCCTCGACGTACTGGCCGGCCAGGAGAGGGCCACACGGGAGGGCAGGCTCACCGCGGACGTCCTGGCCGAGCAGGAGAAGGTCCGCTGGTCGGATGCGGTGATCCTGCAGTTCCCGATGTGGTGGTTCTCCGTGCCGGCGATCCTCAAGGGCTGGATCGACAGGGTGTTCACCAACGGGTTCGCGTACGGCCCGTCCGTGCCTCCGCCCTACACCGAGGGCGCACTGGGCGGCCGGCGCGCCCTGCTGTCGGCGACGATCGGAGCCCGGCGCTCGGCGTTCTCCGACCGGGGCATCCACGGCGACATCGCCGACGTCCTCCACCCGCTGCAGCACGGCCTGTTCTGGTTCACCGGCATGGCACCACTCGCCCCGTTCGCGGTGTACGGCACGGTCGCCCTGCCCGAGCGGGAGTTCGCCGCCGTCACCGGGGCCTACGGTCACCGGCTCGACGGGCTCTTCACGGACGATCCGGTCCCGTACCGCACCCTCGACGGGGGCGACTACGACCACCACATGAGACTGCTGCCGGGCGCCGCGGCCCCGGGCACGACCGGACTGGACCTCCACCTCCGACCGCGGGGACGGCAGCGAACCTGAGCACGACGGGCCGCGACCGGACCACCGGCCGTGGGCATGCCGCGCGCCCTCACTACGGGTGACACCCGGGGCGGGGCCGAGTGACGGGCCATCTGCCGAAGCTCTGCCGGCGACTGCGTGTGACGGGTCGTCGCCGACTACGATGGGCAGGTTCGGCAGGGTGGCACAGCGGGGGTGCGCGGCATGAGCGGTGGGTACGGCGGGGGCGGGTACGGGGGACCGGCGGGTGGCCCGGGCGGCCGACCGCCCGCGGGACGGCCCGGCCAGGGGGTGCCTCCGGGGCACCCGTACCCGCCGCCGGCGGGAGACCCGTACGGGCGGCCGATCCCTCCGCAGGGATATCCGTACGCGCCGCCCCGCCCGCCGGTTCCGCCGCGTGCCGAGCCGTCGAGGACGCGGAAGATCCTGCGCGGCATCCGCAATCCGCTGTACGCAGCCCAGCGGACCTTCCGCCCCTCGCGTCAGGGGCTCGTGGAGGATCCGCAGGTCCGCAAGCTGCAGCTGTGGCGCACCGCACTGGGGCTCGTTGCCTGGGTGGGCCTCATGGTCACCTACAACGCCGTCGTCAGCGCCGGCGACGCCGCGGCCGTGGCGGACGAACGCTTCGACCAGAGCTGGTCCAGCGTACTGGTGCTGGTCTGCACCTTCCCCGTGGTGGTCGGCGCGTTCGTGGCCGCCGCACGGCCCGGGTTGCGGCGCCTCTACCTGCGACGGGCCCTGCGTCCGCTCGGCGCGGTCGTGGCCGTCATGGCGTCCATGGGTACCTCGGCGCTCGCGTTCGCACCGGAGACGGCGGGGTTCCGGGACATCATCGGCCTGCCGGGGAAGATCGCCCTCGGGGTGCTCTGCCTGTGGGCGGTCGTGTTCGCCCTCTACGGCATCGGCCTGTCGCTCGTGCACGTCTTCCGTACCGCCGACATCCACGAGGTGCTGCCGCCGGTCCTTGCCGGCGTTCTGGTGTGGGAGATGGCGTTGCTGGACGTCGTCACGGGCGCCTACCCGCAGGTACCCGCGGGCGCCAGGGTCGTGTTCATCCTGGGCGCCCCCACCACGGTCACGGCTCTGTCCTGGTGGGAGGTGCACCGGCTGCGCCGGCACCACGGGCTGACGGTCCGTGACGCGCTGGGCCGCTGACGGCCTGCAACGCAGTCGGGTGCGGTCCCCGTTGGCAGGGGCCGGGAGCGCCGGGCGGGCCCGGCCGGAAGTGACGAGAGTCTCGTGCAGCGCGGCCCCGTCCCCGGCGAGGCCGGGAGTGAGGCGGTGGCTACCGGGCATCTGCTCTCTCGGGCCGGCCGGCGGCCCGCGGCGGCGTACGCACCGCTGTCCTTCTGGCGCGACGGGAGATTCGCAGCGATGCTCGACGGCACACCGGCAGCCACCGACCGTGGTGCCTCACCTGACGCGCAGATACGCAAGAAGCGCCTGCGCCGCCGCCTGGAGCGGTTGATCGGCGTGGCCGCCACCGAAGGCAACGAGGTGGTGCCGCTGCGCAACGGCGACGAGATCTTCCCCGCGATGCTCGGCGTGATCCGCTCCGCCCGGCACACGATCGACATGATGACCTTCGTCTACTGGCGCGGTCAGATCGCCCGCGACTTCGCTGCCGCTCTCGCCGACCGCGCCCGTGCGGGAGTGCGGGTACGACTGCTGCTCGACGGCATCGGCGCCAAGGAGATCGAACGGGACCTGCTGGACGTCATGGACGCCGCCGGTGTGCAGGTGGCCTGGTTCCGCAAGCCCGTCTGGCTGTCACCGTTCAAGCAGAACCACCGCTGCCACCGCAAGGCGCTCATCGTCGACGAGCACACCGCGTTCACCGGCGGGGTCGGCATCGCGGAGGAGTGGTGCGGCGATGCCCGCGGCCCCGGCGAGTGGCGGGACACCCACGTCCGGGTGCGCGGCCCGGCCGTGGACGGTATCGCCGCCGCATTCGCTCAGAACTGGGCCGAGTGCCACGACGAACTGTTCGACGACCGCGACCGCTTCACCGAACACCGCCAAGCCGGCTCGTCGGTCGTTCAGGTGGTACGCGGCTCCGCCAGCATCGGCTGGCAGGACATGCAGACCCTCATCCGGGTCATGCTCACCTCCGCCGAGGAACGCTTCCGTCTCGCCACCGCCTACTTCGCCCCCGACACCTACTTCGTCGACCTGCTGTGCCAAGCCGCCGGCCGTGGCGTGCGTGTGGAAATCCTGCTCCCCGGCCCCCACACCGACCAGCGTGCCTGCCGCATCGCCGGCCAGCAGCATTACGCACGCCTGATGGAAGCAGGGGTCCACATCCGGCAGTACGAGTTGACGATGATGCACGCCAAGATCATCACAGTCGACTCGGTCGCCGCTCTCATCGGATCCACCAACTTCAACCGCCGGTCCATGGACCACGACGAAGAAGTCATGCTCGCCGTCCTGGACCAGGATTTCACCGCCGCACTCGACCACGACTACGAGGCGGACCTGAAGCACAGCGTCGGCATCGACCCCGACCGGTGGAGACGCCGGGCGGTACTCCAGCGAACCAAGGAAGCCGCGGTCATTCCGATCCGCCGCTTCCTGTGAGCACGTCGCACCGGCGAGAGGGGCGGAGCGGACCGTTCTGCCGCCGGTCGCCCCACCGACGGGGCACACGCTGCAGCCGGAGGGCTCCAGCGCGCGGCGCGGGAACGGACCGGATCCCGGAACGCGTCCTCACGTGCCGGCGTCCGGCCCTTCAGTGCGCGCGGGACCGGATCGGCTCCCGTGACGCCTCCTCACGTGCCGGGCTCAGGCAGCCACCCGGTACGGGTGAAGTGGTCGACGCAAAGGGCGAACAGTTTCTCCTCGTCTTCCGGACGGACCACGCCACAGCCGGCCAGGGCGGCGTCGGCGGCGGAGCCGTCGAAGCGGAGGCCGCCCTCCGTACCGACGCCGGTGAGCTCTGCCGTCAGCGTGCCGAGAAGCGGAAACGCCGCGTTCTCCGGGTCCTCGCCGATCCGGCGGAGCCACTCGTCCGGGGCGACGGCCCGCATCCGGTGTCCCCCGGCACGCAGCCGGTCCAGCGCGGTGTCAAGGCGTGTCAGCCGGCCGGCGGCCAGGTGGAAGGTCCGGTCCGCCGACTCGGTCCGCAGGGACAGTTCGACGACGGCCTCGGCGACATGGTCCACGGGCACCAGGTCGAACGCGGTGTCCACACCGGCCGGGGCGGCCTCGGCCTGGACACAGCCCTTGAGGATCAGCCACAGGTAGTCACCCGTCTGACAGACCCCCGTACGGCTGTGCCCCGTGATCCGGGTCGGCCGGTGGACGGTCACCGGCAGGGACCGGGCCCGCGCGGCCTCGACGAGTTGTTCGGCCACCCACTTGCTCTGCGTGTAGCCGTGCTTCAGGGCGCCGGGCGGGCCGGTCGGGTGCCCGGGGCCGAGAGGACGGTCGGAGGGCGCCGCGAAGACACCCGTGGTGGAGACGTGATGCACCGGCACACTGCGGTGCCGGGCCGCCAGCCGCAGGATCCACGCCGTGCCGTCCACCGTGGCCGCCTTCAGCCTCTCGTACGGGGCCACCAGGTTCACCGCCGCCCCGACGTGATACACGGAGTCCACCGTGCGGGCCAGCTCGTCGAAGGCGGCTTCGGACAGGCCCAGGCGGGGCGCCGCCAGATCACCGTGGACGACGGAGATCCGCCGGCGGCAGGAGTCGTCCCAGAGACCGAGGCCCTCCAGGGCGGATCGCAGCCGGACGGCTGCCCCTTCCCGGTCCGTGCCGCGGACCAGGCAGTGCACCCGGGCCCGGGTGCGGTCGAGCAGGGCGCGGACGGTGAACGCCCCGAGGAACCCTGTGGCCCCCGTCAGCAGCACGTCCGCGGGGTCCGCAGCCACCCGAACCGTTGCGGAGGCCGGGACGATGTCGGCGGGCAGCTCGGTGTCGGCACCCGGGTCGAAGGCCGGCCCCCGCGCCCCGCCGTCGCCGGTCACGGCGAGCACGGCGAGCCCCGCCACGGTCGGGGTCAGGGCGAGTGCGCCGAGCGGGATCTGCACCCCCAGTTCCTGGCGGAGCCTCAGCACCAGGCGGGTGGCGAGCAAGGAGTGCCCGCCCACGGCGAAGAAGTCGTCGTGCACGCCTACCCGGACACCACCGAGCAGGTCCTGCCACACCTCGGCGATCAGCCGCTCCATGGAGGTCCTCGGAGCTGAAGAGGCGCCGGCCGGCTCCGGCCCCGGGGGGCCGGGCGGCGGCAACGCGGCCGGGTCCAGTTTTCCGCTCGCCGTGAGCGGGAACCGCTCCAGGCGCACGCAGAGGGCCGGCACCAGGTGGTCCGGGAGACGCCGCGCCACCGAGCGGCGTACCAGGTCGGGCTCCGGCGCGGCGGCGCCGTCGCCCGGGACGTAGTAGGCGATCAGCCGGGCCCCGCCCCGAGGGACGGTGGGCCGGGACACCACCACGGCGTCGGCCACCCCGGGCACGGTCCGGACCGCGGCGGCCACCTCCCCGGGTTCCACCCGGTACCCACGGATCTTGACCTGTTCGTCCCGGCGGCCGAGGAACTGGAGCCGTCCGTCCGGCAGGTGGCGGGCCAGGTCGCCGGTTCGGTACAGGACGGCGGAGGGGCGGAAGGGGTCCGGCACGAACTTCCGCGCGGTCGTTTCCGGAGCCCTCAGATACCCGGCCGCCACCGCCCGTCCCCCGACGCAGATCTCCCCGACCGTGCCGACGGGGCACAGCCGCTGCCGGTCGTCCAGCAGCAGAACCCGGGTGCCGGGCACGGGGCGGCCGATGGGCGGCAGTTCGGGCCAGTCAGCCGGGTCGGAACCCAGACGCTCCGCTGTGACCACGTGCGTCTCGGACGGCCCGTACTGGTTCTCCAGCACCGCCCGAGGGGCCGGCGTACGGAAGAACTCCCGGAGCGCGGGCGTGGCGTGCACCTGCTCGCCCGCGGTGACGACCTCCCGGAGGGTCGCCGCCGAACGCCCCGTGGCACAGGCGTAGTCGGCGAGCTGTTGCAGCGCCACGAACGGCAGGAACACCCGCTCGATCCGCGCGGCCGCCAACAGGTCGAGGAGGCGGGCCGGGTCACGCCTGGTCTCGTCGTCGGCGACGACCAGGGTGCCGCCGGAGGCCCAGGTGCCGAACAGCTCCTGGAACGCGACGTCGAAGCCGGGTGACGCGAAATGCAGCGTCCGGGTGCCGGGGCCCGCGGCGGAGCGGTCCCGCTGCCAGGCCAGCAGGTTGGCGAGGGACCGGTGCGGCATGGCCACTCCCTTGGGCCGGCCGGTCGAGCCGGAGGTGTAGATCAGGTAGGCCAGGTCCTCGGGCGTCACGACGGGCCGCGGTGTCTTCGGCGCCGGCGGGTGCACGTCCGGGCACATCGGGGCCGACACCGGCACCGGCTCCACCCCCGGTGGCAGGAGCCGAGTGAGGTCCGGCTGCACCAGCGCCACCCGGATTCCGCTGTCAACCGCCATGCGGGCGATCCGGTCGGCGGGCAGGGCGGGGTCGAGCGGCAGACAGCCGCTGCCCGCCTTGAGCACCCCCAGCGTGGCGACCGCCGACTCCACGCCGCGGGGCAGGCAGACGCCGACCGGGGCTCCGGTCGTGCCACGCGTCACGAGCCGAGCCGCCACCGCGTCCGAGGCACGGTCCAGTTCGGCGTAGCTGAGGACCCGGTGTCCGTGCACCACCGCCGGGGCGCCGGGCGTACGGGCGGCCTGCGCGGCGAAGGCCTCGTGAGCGAGCGGCCGGGGCCCGGCCGGGGACGCTCCGCACGACCAGGTGTCCAGGAGCAGCCGGCGCTCGTCCTCGGGCAGGACGTCGAGGTCCTGGACCGGCCGGTCGGGGTGGGCCAGGGCGTCGGTCAGCAGGGTCCGCAACCGCTCCGCCAGGCGCAGGGCGGTGGCACGTTCGAAGAGGTCGGTGGAGAACTCCAGGAATCCGCGGAACCCGCCCCGTTCGGGCATCAGGTGCAGGAATACGTCGTACTTGGCGGTCCCGGAGTGGAGGTACAGCCGTTCGGCGCTGATGCCGGGGAGATCCAGCGCGGGCTCCGGGGCGTCTTCGAGCCCGAGGACGACCTGGAACAGCGGGAAACGGCCGGGTGTGCGCTCCGTACCCAGCTCGCGGACCAGGTGGGAGTGCGGGATGTCGCGGTGCCGTACCGCGCCCCACACCTGCTCCTTGGCCCGGGCGGTCAGCTCGGCGAAGGAGAGGCCGGCGGGTATGCGCAGCCGCAGCGGCAGGACATCGGTCAGGCAGGCGATCATCGGTTCGAGTGCCGCCTCGTCCCGGCGGGAGACGGGGGTGCCGATGACCACGTCGTCCTGCCCGGAGAGCCTCGAGACCAGCGCGGTCAGCGCCGCGGCCAGCACCGCGAACGGTGTGCTCCGCGTCCTGCGGGCGAGAGCGCGGACCCCGGCCCCGACCCCGGCGTCCAGGGTGAACTCGATGCGGTCCCCGGCCGGGCCGGGCAGCGCGGGCCGGGGGCGGTCCGCGGGCGGTGAGGACTCCGGTGGGGCGCCGCGCAGGGTCTCCCGCCAGTGGTCCAGGGAGTCCGAGCGGCTCTCGTCGTACGTCCGGCGCCGCTCGAGGGCGTACGGCCCGAACTGCAGCGGCAGGGCCGGCAACCCGGGCTCCGCGCCGTCCAGAGCTGCCCGGTAGCCGGCGCTGAACTCGGTGTCGAGCAGGCTGAAGCACCAGCCGTCGAGCACGGCGTGGTGGAGCGCCACCACCAGGACCGCGTCGTCCTCGGCGACCCTCAGCAGGGTGGCTCGCGGCAGAGTGGTGAGGTTCAGGGCCACGGGCCGGGTCGCCGCAGCCACGGCGGCGGCGGGCAGTTCCTGCGCATCCACCCACCGGATGTCCAGGTCCACGCGGGCGGGCGGAGGCAGCACGGTCTGCCGGGGCTCGCCGTCGACGAGGCCGAGGCGGCTGCGCAGGGCCTCGTGCCGTGCCGTGATCAGGGTGAGCGCCCGCTGGACGGCGGTGGGCTCGACCCGGGCGCCGCGCAGCCGGTAGGCCCAGGACTCGATGTA
This sequence comes from Streptomyces sp. NPDC005925, assembly GCF_040638805.1. Classification (NCBI taxonomy): domain Bacteria; kingdom Bacillati; phylum Actinomycetota; class Actinomycetes; order Kitasatosporales; family Streptomycetaceae; genus Streptomyces; species Streptomyces sp. NPDC005925. The sequence goes on from NZ_JBEXVL010000030.1 coordinate 63,157, forward strand.
GCGGGAGGGGCCGTCCTGGAACTGGTCGTTCAGCCAGATCGACTCCTGCTCGAAGGACATCGGATAGCCGGGGGCGTCCGGGGCCGGTATGCCGGCCGGGTCGGGGGCGGGCGTCAAGGGGAGGGCGCCTTCCGGGTGGGTGACGGGACGGGGCCGAGGGAGGCGAGCAGGCCGCCGCGGTCGGTCTTGCCGGTGGCCGTGGCGGGCAGGGAAGCACGGTGGTGGACGCTGTGCGGTACGAGGTGGCGGGGCAGGCGGTCGGACAGGGCGCGGCGGACCACCGGGGGAGAGGGGGCGGCCGGGCCGTCCGCGGTGTAGAACAGGGCGAGCCGGTCGTGTCCGCCGCCAGGCGCGGGCACGGCCACCACGACGGCCTCCCGGACACCGGGGACCCGGCGGGCGGCGCTCTCGATCTCGCCCGGTTCGACGCGGTGTCCGGAGATCTTCACCTGGAGGTCGGTGCGGCCACGGAAGTGCAGTACGCCGTCGGAGTCCAGCAGGCCGAGATCACCCGTCCGGTACACGCGCACCGGCGCCCCGTCGAGGACGAGGGTGGGAAAGGCGGCAGCCGTGGCCTCGGCGTCCCCGAGGTAGCCCACCGCCAGACCCTCGCCCGCCAGGCAGATCTCGCCCACGGTGTTCGCCGGCAGGACCCCGTCCCCGGCCATGATGTGCACCGACGTGCCGGGTACCGGGAGGCCGATGGGCACGCCACCGGGGGTGGCGCAGTCGGCGGGTGTGATCCGGTGCGTGGTGGCGAACACGCAGTTCTCGACCGGTCCGTAGCCGTTGATCAGGGTGATCTCCGGGTGACGGGCCAGGAAGCGGGCCACGTGGTCGGGCGAGAGCCGCTCGCCGCCGGTCAGGACCTGGCGCAGGCCCGTGAAGCAGGACCGGCGCGGGTCCTCCTCGTCGACCAGCAGGTTGAACAGCGAGGAGGTGAGCCAGGCGGTGTCCACCCCGGTGGTGCCGACGAGCTCGGTGAGCGAGTCGGGGAGGAGGTAGTCCGTGTCCGCGACGACCGAGGTGCCGCCGGTGGTGAGCGGGCCCCACAACTCCAGGCTGAAGGCGTCCCAGGAGACCGGCGCGGCCTGCAGGACCACCCGGCCGGGCCCGAAGTCCGCCCAGCGGGCGCCCCGGAAGAGGCGGGTGGTGGCACGGTGCGGGGAGAGAACCGCCTTGGGGGCGCCGGAACTGCCGGAGGTGAAGAAGACGGCAGCAGCCCGCGAGGCCGCGTCCGGCACGGAGGCCCCGCCCGGCACGGAGGCCCCGCCGGGCGGTGGTGCAGGTGGGTTGTGTCGGCGCAGGCCGGGCCGTCCCTCGGGAACGGGCCAGAGGGGCAGGTTCCCCGGTGCCCCGGGCTCGGCCACCATGACCGGGGACCGCAGCACGGCGGTGACCCGTCCGATGTGGTCCGGCCGCCACCGGTGGTCGAGGGCGGCGTACGCGGCACCACACTTGAGGACGGCGAGCAGTACGGCCACCAGCCGGGCGGACCGGGGGAGGAGGACGGGCACGGTGGCTCCGGGCCCCACCCCCGCAGCGCGCAGAGCGCGGGCGTACGCCTCCGCTGTGGCGTCGAGCGTTCCGTAGTCGACGCGCTCGCCCCGGTCGACGACCGCTACGGCGGTCGGGCGCGACCGTGCCTGCCCGGCGACCGCTTCGTGGATGAGCCGCGGATCGGCGGTCACCGTGGGGCGCGTGGCCGGGTCTCGCCCCCGGCCGGGTCGCCGGCGGGGTCCTGGGCCAGGGCCTCGGCGAGGGTGTCGCTCTCGAACAGGCGCTCCGGGGCGATCCGGACGCCCAGTTCCGTGCCGATACGGGCACAGATCCGCATGGCCTGCAGAGAGGTACCGCCGAAGTCGTAGAAACTGTCCGACATTGTGACGTGCGGCACCTTCAGCACGTCGGCCACGATACGGAGGAGGTGCTGTTCGTTCACGGTCTGTGCTCCTGGTCCGAAAGCCTCTCGCGATGCCGTGCAACTGTGGCACCGACCGGCGGGCGAGAGACGATTCGAGCTGCACGGTGCGTTCGAAAGTCCGAATTCCATCTGCTGGTGGCCAAATTGCCGGCGCGAATTCGGTCAGAGGCAACGCATCCCGCGCAGAGCGGAATCCGAGCATTCATCAGCGACATTTCTGGTGACCGGTGTTGTGAGCCCGCCCGTCGAGGGATTGTTTTGTCGATGCGGCGGTTATGGCCGGCCGTCCACGACTTCGGAGAACAGATACCCCGTGGTCCAGAGTCCGGCCACGGTGAACGCGCCCGCGACGCCCCATCCGGTGACGCCCATCGGGTTGAAGCCCATGAGGTGGTAGGCGACCATCAAGTACGGCACGGTCAACACCAGCCATCCACCGAGCAGCGGGAACAGTCGCAGGCCGAGCAGGGCCACCCAGGAGGCTCCGAGGAGGAGCCATCCGAGCAGCAGCCACCCCACCGACGCCCACTCGGACGACGTCAGATAGGTCTCGGTGTGGCCGCGGACGACCATGCGCACGATCTCGCCCCGCCAGATGCGCAGTTCCGCCGTGTCTCCGCGTCGCACCGTGCGGTAGGTGCCCTCCTCCACGTCCATCTTCTGCCGGCGTTGCCCGAAGCGGACGGTCACGCTGTAGTAGGTGGTGCAGGAGCTGACACCGTTGCTGTCGGTGGTGCACGACTGGCGGGTCCCCGCGCCCGTGATCTCGGCGGGGGTCCGTGCGACGCAGTCGTCAGCCGCCTGCCATCGTGTGCCGGCCGGGCACAGGGAGGCGCCCCTGTACACGGCGATGGCCTGCTGGTGCACCTTGATGTGATCCACGCACTCGACGATGCACGGCACGGCGATCGTGAGCATGAGTACGCGCAGAAGTAACCACCGAATGACGTCCTCCCCCTTGCACGTTTCGGACGGTATGCCTGCCCGGTCCAGCGTGGGCCATCAGTGGGAGAAGGGGCAACGGCTTTCCGTACGGAGAGGTGCCGGGACGACGTTGTCCCGTTGCCGGGCGGCGGTGGCATGTCTCCCGACAGTCGCAGACCGGGCCGAGGACTCCGGGTCCCGGCCCGGGTCAGTGCTTGCCCTTGCCTCCGTGCTTGTCGGCCTTCTTGTGGCCCGGCTCGATGGCGGCGGGCTTCTCCGTCTTCTCGGCGGTGGGCTGTGCCGGGGGTGAGGAGAGCGGGGAAGCGGTGCCGGACGGCGTCGCGGCGGGTGACGTGGGCGAGGGGGTGGGGGCGGGGCTCGTGCTCGTGCTCGCGCTCGTGCTCGTGCTCGTGCTCGCGGACGGTTCGGTCTGCGGACCCCGTGCCGAGCCGGTGTCGGGCGAGAACCAGGTCAGGCCGACGAGCAGTGCCCCGGTGAACAGGGTCGCGCCGCCCATCACGGCCACCAGCCGGGAACGGCGCAGCAGGGGCGGGCGCGAGCGGCGGAGCCGTGCCCTGCGCGTGCTCGTCTGCCATTCGGTGCCCGCCAGGGGGACGTAGGCACCCTCCGCGGGCGCGCTGGACAGGGACGCGCCCAGCACCGAGGTCGCAGGGACGGCGGCCTCTGGGCCGATGGCGTGCTGCCCGTCGGCGCGGCTGTGGGGCGGGTGCTCCCGTGGCAGGGGCTCCGGTGCCCCGCGCCATGCCCCGCGCTCGAACCAGTCCGTCACCTCCTTGGCCGTCGGACGGTCCTCGGGCTTCTTGGCCAGCAGGCCGAGCAGGTAGTTCTCGAAGGCGGGCGGGAGTCCGACGCCGTGTTGCCGGAGCGGCACGGGGGTGGCGTCCAGGTGCTGGTGCAGCACCGCGAGCGTGGAGTCCGCCTCGAACGGCGGGCGTCCCGTGAGGAGCTGGTAGAGCACGCAGCCCAGGGAGTACACGTCGCTGGCCGGTCCCGCGGTTCGGCCCAGGGCCCGCTCGGGCGCGAGGTAGAGGCTCGTACCGACGATCTGCCCGGTGGCGGTGAGTGCGGCAGAGGGGTCGTCGAAGAAGCGGGCGATGCCGAAGTCGCCGATCTTCAGGTCACCGCCGGAGTCCAGTAAGAGGTTGGCGGGCTTGACGTCCCGGTGCACGATGCCCTGCCGGTGCGCGGCGGCCAGCCCCGCGGCGGCCTGGGCGGCGACGCGGGCCACCCGCCCGGCGGGCAACGGACCGGAAACGGCGAGCACCTGGTCGAGGCTCTGCCCGTCGACCAGCTCCATCACCAGGAACAAGCGGCCCTCGTACTCGCCGAAATCCAGCATGCTGACGACGTGCGGGTGGTTGAGGCGGCCGGCGGTCTGCGCCTCCAGACGGAAGCGGGAAGCGGCGGTGGGGTCGGAGTCGTGGGGGAGGAGGAGTTTGACAGCCACCGGTCTGCCGAGCGTCTCGTCGAAGGCCCGCCACACCTCCCCCATCGCGCCCCGCCCGATGGCGTCCTGCAGCCGGTAGCGGCCCGCTATCAACACCTGTCCCTCATCCCTGTACCAGAACCTCTCGACTGCCGCAGGCCGTGGTTCACCGCGCAGGTGAGAGTGGGGGTGCCGCAGCATGTCCCAGCCTAGCGGCCCCGCACTCCTGGCAGACTCCCGCCCGCCGTCCTTCACCTGCCCGGTGTCCCGGGCCCCCACGGCACCGTGCGCGCCACGGAGGGCGAGGGGGTGAAGCATGTGCGCGGCCGACGCGACCGCCGGTCCGGATGCCGGGGTGCCGGACAACGAGGCACGGATCCGGCACGCGGCCGGTGCGGCAGGTGTCATCGACAGTCTGCGGCGGCCGGTGGACATCTCACATGTGACCGGGACGAGTGGTCCGGCGGGCCGTCATGCAGCGAGTGCCTGGCCGAGGGTGGGGTGGCATTCGATGAGGTCGTGGATGCCGACGAGTTGCAGGATGCGGAGTACGGGGTCGGTGGGTGCGGCCAGGCGGAGCCAGCCGTCGGCCTCGGTGACGGTCTGGTAGGTGACGATGAGGATGTTGATGCCGCTGGAATCCATGAAGGTGACCCGGCTCAGGTCGATCACGATGCGGGGCCGGGCGGTGTCGGAGACATCGAGGGCCTGCCGGAGGTGATCGCCGGTGTGGTGGTCGATCTCTCCGGACACGGTCAGTACGCGGATGTCGTCGGTGGTGGTGGCCCTGACTGTCAGCCTGCCCGGTTGTCCGGCTTGTGCGGTGTCCGTGCTTCGTCCGTGGGCCATGTGGGTGATACTTGCACATCAGGACCTCCGCCCGGCAGTGCTGCCCCGCACGGCCCAGGAGCTGCTCATGCGTGAGGCGTGCAACGCGCGGGACGCGGGTACGCGCGTGAGATGTGGGCAGGCGCATCGGGTGTGAGCGGGGCAGTGAAGGCGGCGAATATCACCAGTGTCTCTGGATGAGGACGGGTCCGTTCCGGACGAGCAGGCCATCCGGACGACGGTGGCTCTGGACGGTGACGGCACGGTCATTGCCCAGGCCCGTCGGCTGGCGGCGGAGTTTCTCACCGAAGTGCAGGCCGTGCACGGTCTGGCGGTGTCGCAGCGTGCCGTGGACCTGACACAGCTGGTGGTCAGTGAGCTGGTCACCAATGCACGCAAGTACGCGCCGGGTCCGGTGCTGATGGAACTGCGCATCGTGGGTGACACGGTCGAGGTGGTGGTGTGGGACTCCGATCCGGTGCTGCCGGTGGCGAGGGCCGCGGATGCCGGACGGGTGGGGCAGCACGGGCTGGAGATCGTGATGGCCGTCGCGCTGGCCTTCGAGGTCCGGCGCGAGCCGGTCGGCAAGCGCATCACCGTCTGCATCGCTCTGCTGGACGGCCCCGGCGGTGGCCCGGCCGGACGAGCCCTCGGGCCATCGACGGGCTGTGGGCGGGCAAGGTGACGTAGGCGGCGCTCGGGGCCGGGCCCGGCCGGGCGGTGGAGGGGCAGCGCGGTATCGGATGGGCAGCCCGCATCAACTGGCTCTCCGGGCAGGCGTGGCCCCGCCGGACCCCGCTAGGCACTGTCTGACAAACGATCTTGGGCGGGTTCGCGGAGCCAGAGGATGAGTGCCGCGAGGTGGAGTCCGGCCTTGTAGCGGGTGGCCAGTT
>NZ_JBEXVL010000031.1:0-67303 GCF_040638805.1 Streptomyces sp. NPDC005925
TTCCTGCCCTGAGGCTTCGTCCGGTCCTTACGGATCTCGAAGTCCATCGCACCCCTTGAACTGGGGTGTTGCAACGACTCCTAGAACCCAAGGCGGAGGGGGTGCCCCTTCTCCCTGCTGTCGTTGCGTGTACCGCCGCCGCTGTCGCGTGTCAGCCCGCCGCCGCTATGCGGTTCGTCGTCCGCGCCGCCGTCTTCAGCTCCATCTCGCGGCGGCGGCGCCGGGCGAGGATCACGCGGCGCTCGGCGGCGGTCAGGCCGCCCCAGACGCCGTAGGGCTCGGGCTGGAGAAGGGCGTGCTCGCGGCACTCGATCATGACGGGACAGCGTGCGCAGACACGCTTGGCGGCCTCCTCGCGCGAAAGCCGGGCGGCGGTGGGTTCCTTGGACGGCGCGAAGAACAGGCCGGCCTCGTCGCGCCGGCACACCGCCTCGGTGTGCCACGAGGCGTCCTGGTCCCGGTCGCGCGCGGGCACTAGCTGGGCCGGCACGGCGGCTACCTGCAAAGACGACTGCGGCGGTTGCAGCACGGTCTACTCCTGACGACGGCTTCGCGAGCGAGAGACGATGCAGCAAGGCCTACCCGCTGTGCGCGTGCCTATGCACTGAGTTCCCAACCACCCGGTTCGCACGCGGAGTTGAGCGGAGCCGCGCGCCCACGGACGGCCCCCGGCACCCGCCGCCCCGCCGGACGCCGTCGCTACAGCTGCTTGCGCGTGCTCCTGTCGACCCTGCGCTGCACCCGGTCCAGGATGTCCGCGACGAGCTTGCCGCGCTTCGGCCGCGCCTCGATGTTGCCCAGGACGGCCCACCCGTCGACGTAGACCACGGGCGCCTGCGCGTCCCGGGAGTCCAGGTTGTCCACCTCGAAGTTGCCGAGGACGCCGCCGCCCATGCCGCGCAGCGACACGTTCTCCGGGACGCGGATCTGGATGTCGCCGAAGACCGACATCGCCTGGATGACGACCTGCTGATGGTCGAAGAGGGCCTCGCTGAGGTCTATCTCGACGCTGCCGAAGACGGCGTAGGCGTGGATGCGACGGCCCGTGCGCCAGCGGCCCTTGCGGGTGGCGGCGCTGAACACGGCGACCACGCTGTCGTCGGGGTCGATCGGGATGGCGCCCGCCGTGGGGCGACTGGGTGCCGGGCTCCACTCCGGGGCGGGGCTCCGGTCGTGGGCGGCGGGCAGGTCGCGGATGAAGACCTCCAGCTCGCCCACCGTCTTGGCGCTCAGCACCCCCTCGACCCGCTCCGCGTGCTCGTCGGCGGTGAGCCGGCCCTCGGCCAGGGCCTCGCGCAGAATGTCGGCGACGCGGTCCCGCTCGGCGTCCGACGCGCGCAGTTCGGCGGGGCGGGCCACCGCGTCCGGTCGCGGGTCCTCTACTGGGGCGTGCTTCTGAAGGTCCACGGCAGCAGCGTACCGAAACGCGATAGATCGCGACCAGGGGCGGGGGGGAAACCCCCGGAAACCCGGCCGGCGGAACCGGAACCGGCCGACGGACCGGGGAGACGGCCGGCGGACCCGGAAGTCCGGCCGGCGGAATCGCACACCCGGGTCGGCGGACTCCGTAAACCGCCTGCCGGACAGTGACTGAGCCTTACCTCACAGCCCCACTGTCCGAGCCAGGTTCTACGCTGGTGGGCGCTGCCAGTGAGGTCAGCCGCAGTCCGTCGAGTGAGGAATGGGCGAGATGCCTGAGTTCGCGTACACCGATCTGCTCCCCATGGGAGAGGACACCACCCCGTACCGGCTGGTGACCTCCGAGGGTGTCTCCACCTTCGAGGCCGACGGGCGGACCTTCCTCAAGGTGGAGCCCGAGGCCCTGCGCAAGCTGGCCGAGGAGGCCGTCCACGACATCCAGCACTACCTGCGGCCGGCGCACCTGGCGCAGCTGCGGCGCATCATCGACGACCCCGAGGCGTCGGGCAACGACAAGTTCGTCGCCCTCGACCTGCTGAAGAACGCGAACATCGCCGCCGCCGGCGTGCTCCCCATGTGCCAGGACACCGGCACCGCGATCGTCATGGGCAAGCGCGGGCAGAACGTCCTCACCGAGGGCGAGGACGAGAAGGCCCTGTCCCAGGGCATCTACGACGCCTACACCCGGCTGAACCTGCGCTACTCGCAGATGGCTCCGCTGACCATGTGGGAGGAGAAGAACACCGGCTCCAACCTCCCGGCGCAGATCGAGCTGTACGCGACCGACGGCGGCGCCTACAAGTTCCTGTTCATGGCGAAGGGCGGCGGCTCCGCCAACAAGTCGTTCCTGTACCAGGAGACGAAGGCCGTCCTCAACGAGGCCTCCATGATGAAGTTCCTGGAGGAGAAGATCCGCTCGCTGGGCACCGCCGCGTGCCCGCCGTACCACCTGGCGATCGTCGTCGGCGGCACCAGCGCCGAGTACGCGCTGAAGACCGCGAAGTACGCCTCCGCGCACTACCTGGACGAGATCCCCGCCGAGGGCTCGCCGCTCGGGCACGGCTTCCGGGACAAGGAGCTGGAGGAGAAGGTCTTCGAGCTGACGCAGAGGATCGGCATCGGCGCGCAGTTCGGCGGCAAGTACTTCTGCCACGACGTGCGGGTCGTCCGCCTCCCCCGGCACGGCGCCTCGTGCCCCGTCGCCATCGCCGTGTCCTGCTCCGCCGACCGCCAGGCCGTCGCGAAGATCACCGCCGAGGGCGTCTTCCTGGAGCAGCTGGAGACGGACCCGGCACGGTTCCTGCCCGAAACGACGGACGAGCACCTGGACGAGGCCGGTGACGTCGTCCGGATCGACCTGAACCAGCCCATGGACGCCATCCTCGCCGAGCTGGGCAGGCACCCGGTCAAGACCCGGCTGTCGCTCACCGGCCCGCTGGTCGTGGCCCGCGACATCGCGCACGCCAAGATCAAGGAGCGGCTGGACGCGGGCGAGGACATGCCGCAGTACCTGAAGGACCACCCGGTGTACTACGCGGGCCCGGCGAAGACCCCCGAGGGCTACGCCTCCGGTTCCTTCGGCCCGACCACGGCAGGCCGCATGGACTCCTACGTGGAGCAGTTCCAGGCGGCGGGCGGCTCCCGGGTGATGCTGGCCAAGGGCAACCGCAGCAAGCAGGTCACGGACGCGTGCGCGGCCCACGGCGGCTTCTACCTGGGCTCCATCGGCGGCCCCGCGGCCCGTCTCGCGCAGGACTGCATCAAGAAGGTCGAGGTCCTGGAGTACGAGGAGCTCGGCATGGAGGCGGTCTGGAGGATCGAGGTCGAGGACTTCCCTGCGTTCGTCGTCGTGGACGACAAGGGCAACGACTTCTTCCAGGACCCCGCCCCGGCCCCCACCTTCACGTCCATTCCGGTACGCGGCCCCGGACTCGCCTGACCGTCCGGGTGACGGAGCACCTCCACGGGGAACAGTGGTCGCGTCCCTGATGCTGTGACACGTGGAGGTGACCGTCGATGACCGACGAGCAGGACAACCGCGGCTACCGCGTCGAGCACGACTCCATGGGCGAGGTGCGGGTGCCCGCGCACGCCAAGTGGCGGGCCCAGACGCAGCGCGCCGTCGAGAACTTCCCCGTCTCCGGGCAGCGCCTCGAACGCGCCCACATCGAGGCGCTCGCCCGCGTCAAGGGCGCCGCCGCCAGGGTGAACGCCCGGCTCGGAGTGCTCGACGGGGAGATCGCCGGGGCCGTCGAGGAGGCGGCAGCCGAGGTGGCGGAGGGGCGCTGGGACGAGCACTTCCCGGTCGACGTCTTCCAGACCGGCTCCGGGACGTCGTCCAACATGAACGCCAACGAGGTCCTCGCCACCCTCGCGAGCGAGCGGCTGGGCCGGCCCGTGCATCCCAACGACCACGTGAACGCCTCCCAGTCGTCCAACGACGTGTTCCCGTCCTCCCTCCACATCGCCGCCACCGCGGCCGTCACGCGGGACCTGATCCCCGCCCTGGAGCACCTCGCGGCGTCCCTGGAGCGCAAGGCCGCGGAGTTCGCCGACGTGGTGAAGTCGGGCCGTACCCACCTCATGGACGCCACCCCGGTCACGCTGGGCCAGGAGTTCGGCGGGTACGCGGCGCAGATCCGGTACGGCGTGGAGCGGCTGCGCGCCTCCCTGCCACGGCTCGCCGAACTGCCGCTGGGCGGCACGGCCGTCGGCACCGGCATCAACACCCCGCCCGGGTTCGCCGCGGCCGTCATCGAGGAGGTCGCCCGAGCCACCGGGCTGCCGCTGACGGAGGCCCGCGACCACTTCGAGGCGCAGGGCGCCCGGGACGGCGTCGTGGAGACCAGCGGGCAGCTGCGGACCGTAGCCGTGTCACTGACGAAGATCGCGAACGATCTGCGCTGGATGGCGTCCGGGCCGCGCACCGGACTCGCCGAGATCTCCCTGCCCGACCTCCAGCCCGGCTCGTCGATCATGCCGGGGAAGGTCAACCCGGTCGTCCCCGAGGCCGTGCTCATGGTGGCCGCGCAGGTCGTCGGCAACGACGCGACGGTGGCGACCGCCGGAGCCGCCGGGAACTTCGAGCTGAACGTGATGCTGCCGGTCATCGCGAAGAACGTCCTGGAGTCCGTCCGGCTGCTCGCCAACGTCTCCCGGCTGCTCGCCGACCGCACCGTCGACGGCATCGTCGCGCACCGCGAGCGGGCCCGCGAGTACGCCGAGTCGTCGCCGTCCGTCGTGACGCCGCTGAACAAGTACATCGGCTACGAGGAGGCCGCCAGGGTCGCCAAGAAGGCCCTCGCCGAACGCAAGACGATCCGTCAGGTCGTCCTCGAGAACGGCTATGTCGAGCGGGGCGACCTGACGGAGCGGCAGCTGGACGAGGCGCTCGACGTGCTGCGGATGACCCGGCCGTGAGGGTGGCTCACCGAGTGGTGTCCCGGCGTGTGAACCGTGACACGCGCAGCAGCGTCGTCATGGCGACACACCTAATATCTCTGCATGGCGGACGGTGATGTGGTGAGCGCACAAGTGGAAGCGGGCAAAGCGGCAGGTTTCTGGAGCCCCGGGACACACATCCTGTGGCGCTACCGGGAGAACGCCGGCGAACGTTTCCACATCGCGCGTCCCGTCACGGTCGTACGGGACGACGCGGACCTGCTCGCCGTGTGGCTGGCGCCCGGCACGGAGTGCGTGAAACCGGCGCTGGCCGACGGCACGCCCCCGCACCTGGAGCCGCTCACGACGCGCTACACCAAGCCGCGGATCGTGCAGCGCGGACAGTGGTTCGGCACGGGCGTGCTGAAGCTGGCCCGGCCCGGGGAGCCGTGGTCGGTGTGGCTGTTCTGGGACCCGGGCTGGGAGTTCAAGAACTGGTACGTGAACCTGGAGGAGCCGCTGACCCGCTGGGCGGGCGGTGTGGACTCCGAGGATCACTTCCTGGACATCTCCGTGCACCCGGACCGCACGTGGCACTGGCGCGACGAGGACGAGTTCGCGCAGGCCCAGCGGGACGGCCTGATGGACGCCCAACTGGCCGAACGGGTGCGGCAGGCGGGCCGGGACGCGGTCGAGACGATCCGCGTCTGGGGCTCTCCGTTCGCGGACGACTGGCAGGACTGGAGACCAAATCCGTCCTGGGGGGTACCGTCTTTGCCGGATGACTGGGACCGTACGCCCGCGCACGTGTCCTCATGAGACCCTTGATGCGCCCCCGGTCAAGAAACGTAGGATCTTCCTCCGCAAGGGCGCGCAGTGGCAATGACCGGAGCACGCGCTGGGCTTGACCGATCGTCACCGAGGGGCGGCTGGACGTGAGCGAGGGGTACGAGGGCATCGCCGGCAGGAGCCGCGGTCGGCCTGCCGGCAGCACAGAAACAACCTCTGACCACGCGGGAATTCCGTTCCTGGAGCACCCGTTCCGGGTATCGGAGTTTCGGCGGGACGAACTGCACGCGCGGCGCGCAGCCCCGGACGGATGGATTCGACACGCGTGACCGAGCAGCCGACCTCATTCGAGCGCTCCCAGACGGGCGCGGACCCTGCGGACCCCCGTGGGGCGCTCCTGCACACCCCCACACCGCGTTCCCCCGGCGGTTTACCGCATGAAGCCCACGCGGACGGCGAACCGTCCGGCGCGGCGTCGACAGCGGTCGGCCCGGAGCATTCCCAGCCGGGTGCCGAGCACTCCGCCGAGCCGGAGGCGCATCGCCCGCGCCCCGTCCCCGAGGCCATACCGGTCCAGCCCGGCGGGCAGCCGGGCGAGATGGCGCCGTCGCCCGACGGGCAGGACCGCCGCACCGGCCACGTCCCGCAGCGCAACCGTCCCACGCCGATGCGGCGTGACGGCGACCGGCTGCGGTTCGTGGGAGCGGCGACCCGGCGGATCGCCCGGGGCATCGACCTCGACGAGATCGTGATGGGGCTGTGCCGGGCGACCGTGCCGACGTTCTCCGACGCGATCCTCGTCTATCTGCGCGACCCGCTGCCCGTCGGCGACGAGCGGCCCACGGGCCCGCTGGTGCTGCGGCTGCGGCGCACGGACCGCATTCCCCCCGAGCGGGACACCGAGGGTGGCGGGTTCCTGCCCGCCGCGCAGCCCGAGCCGACCGAGCTGGACATGGTCGGCAGCGAGTTGTGCGAGGTGCGGCCCGGCAGCGCGCTGGCCGAGGTGCTGCGCGGGGTGCGGCCCGTCTTCACGGACGCGCCGGCCGCCCGGGCCGCGCTGCCCGAGCTGCTCGGCGAGGGCAACGACATCGCCGTACCGACCGGGCAGCGCGCCATCCTGGCCCCGCTGCGCGGCCGGCGGCGGGTGATCGGCGCCGCGCTGTTCCTCCGCCGCCTCGACCGCCTCGCTTTCGAGACCGACGACCTGCTGGTCGCCGCGCAGCTCGCCACGCACAGCGCGCTGGGCATCGACAAGGCGGTGCTGTACGGCCGTGAGGCCTACATCGCCGACGAGCTGCAGCGCACCATGCTCCCGGAGACCCTGCCGCAGCCCACCGGCGTACGGCTGGCGTCGCGCTACCTGCCGGCCGCCGAGACGGCGCGGGTGGGCGGCGACTGGTACGACGCGATCCCGCTGCCGGGCAGCCGTGTCGCCCTCGTCGTCGGTGACGTCATGGGGCACTCGATGACGTCGGCCGCGATCATGGGCCAGCTGCGCACCACCGCGCAGACCCTCGCCGGGCTCGACCTGCCGCCGCAGGAGGTGCTGCACCACCTCGACGAGCAGGCCCAGCGGCTCGGCACCGACCGCATGGCGACCTGCCTGTACGCGGTGTACGACCCGGTCTCGCACCGCATCACCATCGCCAACGCCGGCCACCCGCCGCCCGTACTGCTGCACCTGGGCGGCCGGGCCGAGGTGCTGCGCGTCCCGGCGGGCGCGCCCATCGGGGTCGGCGGCGTCGACTTCGAGGCGGTGGAGCTGGACGCTCCGGCCGGCGGCACCCTGCTGCTGTACACGGACGGGCTGGTGGAGTCGCGGCTGCGGGACGTGTGGACCGGCATCGAGCAGTTGCGGGAGAAGCTCGCCGCGACCGCGCAGCTCACCGGCCCGGACCATCCGCCGCCCCTCGAGGCGCTGTGCGACGAGGTCCTGGACATGCTGGGTCCGGGCGACCGGGACGACGACATCGCGCTGCTCGCCGCCCGCTTCGACGGCATCGCGCCGAACGACGTGGCGTACTGGTTCCTGGAGCCCGAGGACGCCGCCCCGGGCCGTGCCCGGCGTCTGGCGCGCCGCGCGCTGGCGCGCTGGGGCATGGAGGACCTCACGGACTCCGTGGAGCTGCTCGTCAGCGAGGTCGTGACCAACGCGGTGCGGTACGCGTCGCGTCCGGTCACGCTGCGGCTGCTGCGCACCGACGTGCTGCGCTGCGAGGTCGGTGACGACGTGCCGCAGCTGCCGCGGCTGCGGCAGGCGCGGGCCACGGACGAGGGCGGCCGCGGGCTGTACCTGGTGAACCGGCTGGCCCGGCGCTGGGGCGCGACCCGGCTGAGCACCGGGAAGGTCGTCTGGTTCGAGCTGAACCGCGGCTGACGGAGCGGAAGCGTGAGGAAGGGCGCCCGGCTTGTGCCGGGCGCCCTTCGTCGTGCGCGGTACGAGGGCCGCGGCCCTCCGGCTCGTCGCCGTCCGGGGCTACGGCTCGTCGTTGTCGCGCCCGCTGCCGGGGTCCACGGGGTCGAGGGTGATGTCGCCCGTGGGTTCGTCCGTCGGCGGGGTGGCGGTGGGCGGGCCCGTCGGCTCGCCCGAGGGGGGGCCGGTTGGTTGCCCGGTGGTCGGCGTCCCGGAGGGCGACCCGCTCGGCTCGTCCGTCGGCGTCCCGCTGGGCGCCTCGCTGCTGGGTTCCTCGCTGACCGTCGGGCTCTCGGTCGGCTCCACGCCCGCGCCCTGCTGGGTCTCCAGGTCGAAGTCGGTGACCTGGTCCAGCACGCCGAAGGTGTACGCCGACCAGATCCGCGCGGGGAAGTGGCCGCCGTTGATCCGGGGGAGGCCGCCCGCGCCGTACATCTTGGTCTGGGCGTGCGTCTTGGCGTCCTCGCCGAACAGGCCGACCGAGGTGACCAGGTCGGGGGTGTAGCCGGTGAACCAGGCCGACTTGTTGTTGTCGGAGGTGCCGGTCTTGCCCGCGACCTGCTGGCCCCGGCGCAGCGGGTTGTTGCGTACGGACTCCTTGGCCGTGCCGTCGTCGACCACGCCGGTCAGCACCGACGTCACCGTGTCGGCGGCCTCTCGGCTGACGACCTGCTCGCCGATCGCGTCCGGCATCGTGAAGCTGCCGGTCCGGTGCTCGGCCGACTTCACGATGGTCGGCGTGACCTTCTTGCCGTGGTTGGCGAGGGTGGCGTAGACCCCGGCCATCTCCAGGGGGCTCGCGCCCATGCTGCCCAGGGTCTGGGCGGGGACCGCCTCCATGCCGTCGACGTCCATGCCGAGCTTGCCGGCGGTCTGTACGACGTTCGACATGCCGACGTCGACGCCCATCTGCGCGAAGACGGAGTTCACGGACTTGTTCATCGCCTCCTGGACGGTGATGTCGTCGTAGTTCTGGTCGTCCTCGTTCTCCGGGGCGAAGCCGACCTCGGTGCCGTGGTCCACGACGGGGCGCTTGCTGGTGCCGTCGTAGAGCGTGTCGGCCGTGATGGGCTTGCCGTCCTGGGTCTGGGCCCGCTCCTCGATCGCGGCGGCCAGGATGACCGGCTTGAAGGTGGAGGCGGGCTGGTAGTCGGGACGGGTCGCGTTGTTCACGTAGTGCTTGAAGTAGTCCACGCCGCCGTACATCGCGACGATCCTGCCGGTTTTGGGGTCCACCGAGACGGCACCGGCCTGGATGTTCCTGTCGACCTTGCGGTGCTTCGGGTCCAGCTTGCCCATGAGCTCGGCCTTCGCGGCCTTCTCCAGCGCCTTCTGCTTCTTCTTGTCGATGTTGAGCGTGATCGTCCAGCCGCCCCGGTCGACCATCGACTCGGCCTGCTTCGGGTTCTCCGCGGCGCCCTCGGCGACGAGCTGTTTCGCGAGCTGCTCGTTGGCCGCGTTCCTCAGGTACCCGAGCTGCCCCTCCATGCCGGGCACGCCCCGCGGGTCCTGTGGGACCGGGAACGTCAGGCCCTGGCGGTCGGCGCTGTCGAGCCAGCCCTCCTCGACCATGTTCTTCAGTACGTAGTTCCAGCGGTTCTTCACCAGCCGCTTGCCGGTGTCCGTGGCGACGGACCAGTCGTACTGGCTGGGTGCCTGGAGGACCGCGGCGAGGTACGCGCCCTGATCGACGGAGAGGTCCTGGGCGTCGACGCCGTAGTAGGCCTGCGCGGCGGCCTGGATGCCGTAGGCGCCGCGGCCGTAGTAGCTGGTGTTGATGTAACCCGCGAGGATGTCGTCCTTGGACTTCTCCCGGTCCACCTTCAGCGCGATGACCAGTTCCTTGAGCTTGCGGGACACGGTCTGTTCCTGCGTCAGGTAGTAGTTCTTGACGTACTGCTGGGTGATGGTCGAGCCGCCCTGGGCGCCGCGGCCGGCGAGCGTGTTGAACACGCCGCGCGCGGTGCCCTTCAGGTCGACGCCCGCATCGTTGTAGAACGACTTGTTCTCGGCGGCGACGAAGGTCTTCTGGACGTCCTTGGGGACCTTGGCCAGGTCGACGATCTCGCGGTTGCGTTCGCCGGAGCGGGCCATCGTGGAGCCGTCGCTGTACTGGTAGACGTTGCTCTGGAGTTCGGCGTCGGTGTTGCCCCTGGGGATGTCGATCATCATGTAGAGCACGATGAAGGCGCCCATGCCGAGCAGGCAGAGGCCGAAGAACGTGCCGAGGATCTTCTTCCAGGTGAACAGCCGGCGTATGCCGCTCCTCCCGTCGCTCCCACCGCTCCTGCCGCCCCGGCCGGCCCGCCGGGCCGCGGCCCGGCCGCCGACGGGGGCCGACGGGCTCGCGGACGAGCCGGTGGGCGCGGCGCGGCGGCCGCCGCGCTGCCGCGCTCGTCTGTCTTCCGCTCGTCCCATGGTTCCGGTCCGCTCCGCTTCACTCATGTGTGAGCGGCGATCACACGGGTTCGCCGCTCAGGTCAGCTCAGAAAGCTAACCCGGGAAATGTGGCACATGCTCGCCTATCCGGCTCTTCACGGACGTGACAATCAGCACCCGCCCGCACCGGAACCGACGTACGAGGGGGGTTGAGGGTTGCCACGGCGGGGAAAAGTGATATCACTTAGCTAGACCGAAGCTAGTCGCACCGCGTCGTCGGTGCGGGAACGGGGATCCCTCATGTCCATACAGAACCCGCAGGTCGAGATCGACGTGCCGGAGATGCCGGCGCCACGCGTACGGGAGGTCAAGGCCCAGAGCATCGGCGGCGGGCTCGCGCTCCTCCTGGGGCTGCTCGGGCTGCTGGCCGCCGTGGCCATGATCGTGAGCGCGACGGCGGTCTCCGGCACCGGCGGCAAGGCCGTCCTGATCGTCGGCGGCATCGTGATCGGCCTCTCCGCGTTCCTCGCCATGTGCGGGCTGAACATGGTCGCGCCGGGCGAGGCGCGGGTCGTCCAGCTTTTCGGCCGCTACCGGGGCACCATCCGGCAGGACGGCCTGCGCTGGGTGAACCCCTTCACCTCCCGCACCAAGATCTCCACCCGGGTCCGCAACCACGAGACCCCGGTCCTCAAGGTCAACGACGCCTACGGCAACCCGATCGAGCTGGCCGCGGTCGTGGTGTGGCGGGTCGAGGACACCGCACAGGCCACCTTCGAGGTGGACAACTACATCGAGTTCGTCTCCACGCAGACCGAGGCCGCCGTCCGGCACATCGCCATCGAGTACCCCTACGACGCCCACGACGAGGGCGCCCTCTCCCTGCGCGGCAACGCGGAGGAGATCACCGAGAAGCTCGCCGTCGAGCTGCACGCGCGCGTGCAGGCGGCCGGCGTGCAGATCATCGAGTCCCGCTTCACGCACCTCGCCTACGCCCCCGAGATCGCCTCGGCGATGCTCCAGCGGCAGCAGGCCGGCGCGGTCGTCGCCGCCCGGCGCCAGATCGTGGACGGCGCGGTCGGCATGGTCGAGGCGGCACTCGCCCGCATCGCCCAGCAGGACATCGTGGAGCTGGACGAGGAGCGCAAGGCCGCGATGGTGTCCAACCTGCTGGTCGTGCTGTGCGGGGACCGCGCCGCGCAGCCGGTCGTCAACACCGGGACCCTCTACCAGTGACGACCCCTTCCGATCCTTCCGGTTCCGCCGGTTCCCCGGAGCCCTCCGGGGAACCGGCTGCCCGGCGTCGCGGGCCGCAGCAGCGCAAGCAGGTGCTGCTGCGGCTCGACCCGTCGGTGTACGAGTCGCTGGCCCGGTGGGCCGGCGACGAGCTGCGGTCGGCCAACGCGCAGATCGAGTTCCTGTTGCGACGCGCCCTCAAGGAGGCGGGCCGGCTGCCGGGCGACACGGGGCCGCTGCCGCGGCGGGGGCGACCGCCCCGGGGTCCCGCCTCCGGTCCCCCGCCGGGTTCCGCTCCCGGACCCCCGTCGGCCTGACGGCCTCGTCCTGGAACGCCGGCCGGGCCCGTGGCGGACCGATCGCCCGACCGGCGGTCCCCGAGGCGAAGCCGCCGGTATACACACGACGTATACACCATGGGTAGAGTGCCGTTCATGTCCATCGGTCACACACTCCTCGGCCTGCTCGAGTCGGGCCCACGGCACGGCTACGACCTCAAGCGGGCCTTCGACGACACGTTCGGTCAGGACCGGCCACTGCACTACGGCCAGGTCTACTCCACGATGTCCCGCCTGCTGAAGAACGGCCTCGTGGAGGTCGACGGCATCGAGCCCGGTGAAGGCCCCGAACGCAAGCGGTACGCCATCACGGACGCCGGTGTCACCGACGTCGAGCGGTGGCTCGCGGCGCCGGAGAAACCCGAGCCCTACCTCCGGTCGGCCCTCTACACCAAGATCGTGCTCGCGCTGCTCACCCACCGCGACGCGGCCGGCATCCTCGACACGCAGCGCGCCGAGCACCTGCGCATGATGCGGATCCTCACCGACCGCAAGCGCACGGGCGACCTCGCCGACCAGCTGGTCTGCGACCACGCGCTGTTCCACCTGGAAGCCGACCTGCGCTGGCTGGAACTGGCCGCCGCGCGCCTCGACAGGCTCGCCGGGACGGTGAACGGGTGACTCTCGCAACCCCGAGGACAACGACGGGGCTCGCGGTTCCGACGACTCCGGTGACCCCGAGGTCCGGCCCCCTGCTGGTGGCCGACCGGCTGCACACGTCCTACGGCGGTCACGCCCCCACGGTCCGTACCGGCAACTCCCCCATGGCCCCCCGCAACGCCCCCGCCAGTTCCTCGTACTCCGCGCCCCGCGCCGTCCCCGCCCGCATCGCCAGCGCGACGCGCCGCGTGGGCGCGGGGTGGGTGAAGGACCCCGTGCGCAGGCCGCCGGCCCGGGAGACCTCCACCTTGACGGCCGTACGCGGCAGCAGCGTGACGCCGAGCCCGCCCGCCACCAGTTGCACGAGGGTCGAGAGTCCGGCGGCCGTCGTGGTCGCCGGGACGTCACCGCGCCCGGCGTCCCGGCAGATGTCGAGGGCCTGGTCGCGCAGGCAGTGCCCCTCGTCCAGGAGCAGCAGGTTCAGCTCGCGCAGCGCCGCGCGGGGTATGTCCCGCTGCCCGCCGAGCGGGTGGTCCAGTGGCGTGACGAGCACGAAGTCCTCGTCGAAGAGGGGGATTTCGGCCACGCCGGGCACGCCGAGCGGGACCGCGAGCAGCAGCAGGTCGAGCCGGCCGCCGGTCAGCCCTTCGAGCAGGCTGGCGGTCTGCTCCTCGTGGACCTGGAGGTCGAGGTGCGGATAGCGGTGGTGGACGAGCCGCAGCACGGTCGGCAGCAGGTAGGGCGCGACGGTCGGGATGACGCCGAGCCGCAGCACGCCCGTGAACGGCGCCCGTACGGCCTCGGCCTCCTCCATCAGCGCCCCGACCTCTTCCAGTACGGCCTTGGCGCGCACGGCGAGCCGCATGCCGGCGGGCGACAGCAGCACCTTGCGGGTGGTGCGCTCCACGAGGGTGACGCCGAGGGTCTCCTCCAGAGCGGAGACGGCACCGGACAGGGCGGGCTGGCTCGTGCCGATGGCCGCGGCGGCATCGCGGAAGTGGAGGTGCTCGGCGACGGCGGCGAACGCCCTCAACTGGGCGAGGCTCGGCTGTCTCTTCTTACCCACGGTCACTGATAACCACCTTCGATCAACCCGACCGAGTGTAGCTATTTCCACAATCAATGCACCGTGTGCCACCATCACCAGCGACCAACCCCCGGGAAGCGGCGGAAAGTCGGCCGTTTCCCTGCTGCAAGGAGAGTACGTGCTCACTGTCGGTGACAAGTTCCCCGAGTTCGAACTGACCGCCTGCGTCTCGCTGGAGAAGGGCAAGGAGTTCGAAACGATCAACCACAAGACCTACGAAGGCAAGTGGAAGATCGTCTTCGCGTGGCCCAAGGACTTCACCTTCGTGTGCCCGACCGAGATCGCGGCCTTCGGCAAACTGAACGACGAGTTCGCCGACCGCGACGCCCAGGTCCTCGGCTTCTCCGGCGACTCCGAGTTCGTCCACCACGCCTGGCGCAAGGACCACGGCGACCTGCGTGACCTGCCCTTCCCGATGCTCGCCGACCCCAGGCACGAGCTGATGCGCGACCTCGGCATCGAGGGCGAGGACGGCTTCGCCAAGCGCGCCGTGTTCATCGTGGACCAGAACAACGAGATCCAGTTCTCCATGGTGACCGCCGGCTCCGTCGGCCGGAACCCGAAGGAGGTCCTGCGGGTCCTGGACGCCCTGCAGACCGACGAGCTCTGCCCGTGCAACTGGACCAAGGGCGACGAGACCCTCGACCCGGTCGCGCTGCTGGCCGGGGAGTGACCTGACATGTCGCTCGACTCCCTGAAGTCCGCGCTGCCGGACTACGCCAAGGACCTGAAGCTCAACCTGGGCTCGGTCATCGGCAACTCCGAGCTGACCGCGCAGCAGCTGTGGGGCACGGTCCTGGCGACCGCCATCGCCTCCCGCTCCGCCGCCGTGCTGCGCGAGCTGGCGCCGGAGGCGAGGGCGAACCTGTCCCCCGAGGCGTACACGGCCGCCAAGTCCGCCGCCGCCGTCATGGCGATGAACAACGTCTTCTACCGCACCCGCCACCTGCTGTCGGACCACGAGTACGGCACGCTGCGCGCGGGCCTGCGGATGAACGTCATCGGCAACCCGGGCGTCGACAAGGCCGACTTCGAGCTGTGGTCGTTCGCCGTCTCCGCCATCAACGGCTGCGGCATGTGCCTCGACTCGCACGAGCAGGTGCTGCGCAAGGCGGGCGTGGACCGCGACACGGTCCAGGAGGCCTTCAAGATCGCGTCCGTGATCCAGGCCGTCGGCACCACCCTGGACGCCGAGGCGATCCTCGGGGACTAGCACGCCCCTCACGCACGCACGGGCCCCGGCCGCCGTCACGGCGGCCGGGGCCCGTCGTCGTACTGCTCCTGCTCGCTCTACTCGGTCCGGCCGGGCGGCCTCGCCGTGGCCGCGTCGGAGGCCGTCGCCCCGCGCGGCTTCGGCGCGTACCTCCGCGCCGCCTCGTTCGAGTACGCCCGCAGGTAGCCCGCCACCGTATTGGTCACCGCCACCAGCGGTACGGCCACCACGGCGCCGCCCATGCCGGCCACCAGACCACCGGCGGCCACCGACAGCACCACCGCCAGGGGATGCACCCGGACCGCCCGCCCCAGGATGAACGGCTGCAGGATGTGCCCCTCGATCTGCTGCACCGCCAGCACCACCACCAGCGTCATGACGGCCGTGAAAACGCCCTGCGTGACCAGCGCGACCACCACCGCGAGAGCGCCCGAGACGACCGCGCCGACCAGCGGAATGAAGGCGAACAGGAAGATGAACACGGCCAGCGGCACGGCCATCGGCACATCGAGGAAGTAGATGCCCAGGCCGATGAAGATGGCGTCGATGAGAGCGACGATCACCGTGCCGCGCACGTACGCGGTGAGCGTGCGCCACGCGCGCGGGCCCGCGCCCGCCACCCCCGGCCGGGCCGCAGCGGGCACCAGCTTCAGGCTCCACTCCCAGATGCGCTTGCCGTCGTAGAGCAGGAACAGCGTCGAGAAGATCGTCAGCAGGATGCCGGTCAGCGCCTCGACGACGACCGTCACGCCCTCCAGGCCCGCCGAGGTGATGGCGTCCGTGTTGGAGCCGACCGCCTCACGCAGGTTCTTGGCGATCTCGTTGATCTGTTTGTCGGTCACATGGAAGGGGCTGTTGAGCAGCCACTTGCGCAACTCGTCGATGCCGTCCTGGATCTGACTGGAGAGGTCGTCGATGTTCTCCATGACCTGCCAGGTCACGAACCAGCCCATCAGGCCCATCACGACGAACCCGAGGATCGCCGTCATGGCGGTCGCCAGCCCCCGCGGCACCCCGAGCCGCCGCAGCCGCGCCACGGTCGGCTGGAGCAGCGCCGTGACGAGCAGCGCCGCGACGAACGCCAGCACGACCAGCTGTACGGCGCTGATGATCCGCATGAGGACCCAGACCGTGCCCGCCAGCACCAGCAGCCGCCAGCTCGCCTCGGCGGCGACCCGCACCCCCCACGGCACGGCCTGCGCCGGGTCGGGGCGGGGGGCGGGGACCTCGGGGGCGTACTCCGGGGGCGGCGGGACGGACCGGGCGGGCGGCGGTCCGGGTTCGGCGTCCGCGCGCTCCGCCTCGGCACGGCGCTCTTCCAACCGCCGGCTGATCCCGGTGAGTCCGGCACCGAGCCGGCCGAGCCACCCTGGCACTCGCGACATGATCAGTCCTCTTCCCCCGTGTCTCCTCACCACTCCCCCAGGAGTCGTCCCGACAGACCGTACATGGCGAAAGCCCCCCACCGTAGGACGGTGAGGGGCTGCGCCGGGTTGAGCGGCCGCCCTGGCGCCGGGTGCGGATCCGGCGGGCCGGGGTGAGGCTCAGTACCAGTGGTTGGCCTGCCAGAACGACCAGGCGCCGCACGGGCTGCCGTAGCGGTCGTTCATGTAGTTGAGGCCCCACTTGATCTGGGTGGCCGGATTGGTCTGCCAGTCGGCGCCGACCGACGCCATCTTGGACCCCGGGAGGGCCTGGAAGAGACCGTAGGCGCCCGAGGAGGCGTTGACGGCCCGGTAGTTCCAGGAGGACTCGTGGTTCACGATGTTGCTGAAGCACTGGAACTGGCCGCCGGGCACCATCTGGCGCGCCATCGCCTGGATCTGGGCGACGGTGTACGAGCTCTGGACGGCGAAGTCCGAGGCGTCCCGGCCGGCGCTGCGGCTGGCCGCCGCCTCTTCGGCCTCGCGCTTCTTGGCCTCTTCGGCCGCCTTGGCCGCCTTCTTGGCGGCCTCCTTCTTGGCGATGGCCGTTTCGGCAGCCGCCTTGCGGGCCGCGGCCTCGGCGTCCTTCTTGGCGCTCGCGTCGGCGGCGATGGCCTGCGCGTCGGCCTGCTGCGTCAGGGATGCGGTCTGCACCTGGGCCTGCTGACCCGAGGGGATGTCCGCGAGCAGCGTTGCCGCATCGGCTGCCGTCGCTTCGGCGTCGTTGTTCTGCGCGACGCTGCCCGAGGCAACACCGACGACGCTTCCGACAGCGGTGACCGCGGTGGCCGAGGCCACTGCGAATCCCCGGACCGAAATCCGGCTCACACGGTTTTCCTTCCAGCATCGCCCGCTTCGGTGACCCTGGCGGACGCAATCGTGCCCCTGACACTGGCCTCCCCAACAGCGGGGTCACGGGAGGCTCGGGCCCGGTGGGCAACTCCCTCGCGGGGAGCGCCGCGTAGTGCGCGGGCGGCATACGACATCGCTATGGAGTTGGACCTGATGCTTTGTGGTGCCATACCGCTGGGGGCACAGATGTGTCGTATGCGGGGCCTGACAGGAGTGAGACTCTGCCGCAACGCCCCACCGCAAGGCAATTCCCTCGTGGGTGTGAAAGCTCACACCTCGTTTGGGCCTGGCGGATTCCGGAAAGCCGCACGCGCGCCGACGCCGCCCGGCTAGGCTCTACGCCTTCCGGACGGCGCCAACTACCGCGCAACCGGCCCTGACCAGGCCGTACGGAGTGAACCCGCTAGATCTGTCCGTCCTCCAGCATCTCGGTCACAAGAGCGGCGATCTGGGACCTCTCGGACCGCGTGAGGGTGACGTGCGCGAAGAGCGGATGCCCCTTCAGCTTCTCCACGACGGCGACCACACCGTCGTAGCGCCCGACGCGCAGGTTGTCCCGCTGTGCCACGTCATGGGTCAGAACGACCCGAGAGTTCGCGCCGATCCGGGACAGGACGGTCAGCAGGACGTTCCGTTCGAGTGACTGCGCCTCGTCCACGATCACGAACGCGTCGTGGAGGGAACGGCCCCGGATGTGCGTCAGCGGGAGGACCTCGAGCATGCCGCGCGCGGTGACCTCCTCGATGACCTCACGGCTGGTGACCGCCGACAGCGTGTCGAAGACCGCCTGCGCCCAGGGGCTCATCTTCTCGGCCTCGCTGCCGGGCAGATAGCCGAGCTCCTGCCCGCCGACCGCGTACAGCGGACGGAACACCATGATCTTCTGGTGCTGACGGCGCTCCAGGACCGCCTCGAGGCCCGCGCACAGTGCCAGCGCCGACTTTCCGGTGCCGGCCCGGCCGCCCATGGACACGATCCCGACGTCCTGGTCGAGCAGCAGGTCGAGGGCGATGCGCTGCTCGGCGCTGCGCCCCTTGATACCGAACGCCTCACGGTCGCCGCGCACCAGCCTGACGTTGCCCTCGGGCGTGACGCGCCCGAGCGCCTTGCCGCGCTCCGACTGGATGGTCAGGCCGGTGTGCACGGGCAGGGCGGACGCCTCCGGGGCGTACACGTGTCCTTCCTCGAAGAGGATGTCGACCTGCTCGCCGGGCAGCGTCAGTTCGGACATGCCGGTCCAGCCGGAGGCGTCCGTGATGGCGAGCTCCGCGCGGTACTCCTCGGCGAGGAGGCCGACGGACGACGCCTTGATCCTCAGCGGCAGGTCCTTCGACACGACGGTGACGTCGAATCCCTCGGCCTGCAGATTGCGGGCCACGGCCAGGATGCGGGAGTCGTTGTCCCCCAGGCGGTAGCCGCTGGGCAGCACGCTGGGGTCCGAGTGGTTGAGCTCGACACGGACGGTTCCGCCGAGTTCCCCGATCGGGATGGGGGCGTCCAGTCGGCCGAACCGGACCCGGTACTCGTCGAGCAGCCGCAGGGCCTGCCGGGCGAAATAGCCGAGTTCCGGATGGTTCCGCTTGGCCTCCAGTTCCGTGACCACCACGACGGGCAGCACGACCTCGTGCTCGTCGAAGCGGCTCAGGGCGTTCGGATCGGCCAGCAGAACGCTGGTGTCGAGAACGTAGGTGCGCCGGTCTGGCTTGTGGCGCTTTGTGCTGGTCACCACGGAAGGACGTACCCCCTCGGATGAGGTCGGGGAGCGACGGAGTCGAGCTGGACCGGTCGTCGGCCGCGACACACCGCGGGCCGAGAACCGGCCCTCCGCGTCTTCCGTGCCGATGCCGCACGGTCGGGCTGGTGCAAAGGGCCTCCCGGGCGGGCGGCCCCGAGCCGCCCACTGAGATCCGACACCCGTGATTCGGGCGTCGACCTGCTTGGCTTATGCCCTTTCGCGCGCACCGTCATGCCAGAGAGCGACTCGGCTCCCCGGTGAACTCTTCGTGACGTCCGCCCTCTACTGGGTACTCGCCACTGTTTGGACCCCGCCGACCGGAAGGTGACCCCGGCTCATGTCCATGGCATGGTCAGCCGCCGAAGCGCCGGTGGCGGGCCGCGTAGTCGCGCAGGGCGCGCAGGAAGTCGACCTTGCGGAAGGCCGGCCAGAACACGTCGCAGAAGTAGTACTCGGAGTGGGCGCTCTGCCAGAGCATGAATCCGGACAGCCGCTGCTCGCCGCTGGTGCGGATCACGAGGTCGGGGTCGGGCTGGGCACCGGTGTAGAGGTGACGGCCGATCATGTCGATGTCGACGGCCTCGGCGAGCTCGTCCATCGGGGTGCCCTGCCGCTGGGCCTCGTACAGCATCGAGCGCACCGCGTCGGCGATCTCCTGCCGGCCGCCGTAGCCGATGGCGACGTTGACCACTATGCCGGTGTTGTTCGCCGTGGCGCCCTGGGCTTCCTTGAGGACGGTCTGGACCCGGTGCGGCAGCAGGTCCATCGTGCCGACGTGGTGGACCCGCCAGCGGCCGTCGGCGGCGAGGGTGCGCACGACGTCCTCGATGATGTCGAGGAGCGGGAGCAGTTCCTCCTGCGGCCGCTCGAAGTTGTCCGTGGACAGCAGCCAGAGGGTGACGACTTCGACGTCCGTCTCGCTGCACCAGCCGAGGAACTCCTCGATCTTGTCCGCGCCGGCCCGGTGTCCCTGTGCGGTGGTGGAACCGGCGGCCTTCGCCCAGCGGCGGTTGCCGTCCACGATGACGCCGATGTGCTTGGGCACCTGAGCGTGGTCCAGGTGGCCTTCCACCCGGCGCGCATACAGCCTGACCAGCAGGTTGCGCAGCTTTTCGCGCAGGATCACGAGATTGTCAGCCCCTCCGGACGGATCGGACCGCCGGTCGCGGGCCCGCGACCGGCGGGCGGGCGCGGCCGAGGATGCACCTCTGTCCGCATTGCGGTACCCCGGGGCGAAGCCTACCCCTGCCGCCGCCCGGTGCCCGAAACGGGTGTCAGGCCCCGTACGGCCCATACGGTGCCTGCGGGGGCACCCCGTCCGAGTTCCGCCGGAACCAGGCGCGCGAGGACGCCTGCGCCAGCAGGACGAGCAGGGTGATGGCGCCGGCCGCGGGGACGACCCAGCCCCCGGTGCCCCGCCCGGCCGCGCCGAGCGCGAGGGCGAGCTGTACGGACGCCAGCACGATCGAGGCGACGCGGACGCCGTTGCCGGCGGTGGCGTAGCGGAAGGCCAGGACGAAGAGGGGGACCGTCATGAGGAACATGCCGAAGAAGCGCCCGCCGGCCACGGAATCCGAGGTGCCGGTGACGAGCGCGGTGAGCACGACCGCGAGGCCGGCCATCACGAAGACCACGACCCGGGCGGCACGGACCGGACCGGGCATGGCATGGGGCGCCGCGGGGGCGTAGGGGGCATGGGGCGCGTTCGCGTACGGCGCCGCACCGGAGGGCGGGACGTAGCCGCCGTACTGCGGATGCTGCGCGTACGGGCCGGGCCGACCGGGCTGGGGGCCGGGCTGGAGGTACTGCGGGTGGGGTGCCGGAGGGTGCGGGTGCCCGTTCGGCTGATCGTTCGACATGCTCAGGACTGTAGTGGGGGCGCACAGGGGCAGGCTGGGCGCACGCACAAAAAACGGGCCGGTCCGTGGGGGGGATACGGACCGGCCCGAGGGGGGGTTTCCACCATAACCCTTTGTATGTCGTGCTGTGCGCATCGGCGTGCCACAACTAGTCTCCGAAATCGCTCGACAACGCGACAGCACCCGGACAGAAGCGCACAAATGGCGACACCGGAGCGGGGCCCGCCGAAGCTGGTGGGCGCGCGACGTCCCCCTGACGGGTGAACACGGGGGTGGGCGCCCTTGACCCGGGCCGGACGTCGGCAGGTGGGCGGCTCCGCGCAGCCCCCTCCACTGCGCGGTGCCGCCCCGCGCAGCTTTGCTGACGCGAATTACCTTCGGCTGAAGGTACGTGACCTGTCGCCCCGGATGCGAGCCGTCAGGGATAACGATGTGGAAAACGTGTGACGACGCGGACACACACGTGCAGGTGAACGCGACGGTGGCGGGGCATCGCGGGCGGGCTCGGGGATTCAGTGGCCGCGGACCGACGGGTGGACCTCTTCCGGCGTCCCTCAGCGCGGCGCCTGCTTCTTCGCTCCGGCACTCGGTTTGCGGAGTTCGAAGAAGTGGCGGGCGCTGTGGGCGGTGAAGGGGCCCTCGGTGCGGATGGTGTGGTGCAGGGCGCGGAGCTGGGGCTCGTACGCCCCGACGGTGAAGCCGGGGACCATCCAGACGACCTTGCGGAGGAAGTGCACGACGGCGGCGATGTCGTGGAACTCCATGCGCAGCCGCTCCGCGCGCAGGTCGACCAGCTCCAGGCCGGCGGCCTCGGCGTCGGCACGCTCCGCGTCGGGGTGACGGCCGGCGCGCGCCCCGTCCGGCAGCGGGCCGAGGAAGTGCTCCACGAGCTCGAAGGCGCTGGCGGGGCCGACGTGCTGGGCGACGTACGTGCCACCGGGCGCCAGGACGCGGGCGATCTCGGACCAGTGCGGGCGCACCGGGTGCCTGCTGGAGACGACGTCGAACGTGTCGTCGGCGAACGGCAGGGGCGCGTCCGCGTCGCAGTCGACGACCGGGACACCGTACGGACGGAGCAGGGCGGTGGCCCTGACGACGTTGGGCGCCCATCCCTCGGTGGCGACGGCGAGGCCGGGCCGCGCCGGGGCGGCCGTGCGGAGCGCGAACTCCAGTACTTCCCCTCCGCCGGTCTGGATGTCGAGCGCGGCACGCGCGACGGCCAGGTGCGCGGCCAGGCGACCCGCGTACCCCCAGGAGGGCCTGGCCTCCGTGGCCCGGCCCTCGAACCAGGAGAAGTCCCACCCCTCGGTGGGGACGGCGGCACCTTCGGTCACGAGCTCTTCGAAGGAAGGGACGTCGGCGGGGGAAGCGCGGCCGTCGGGGCAGTCGGTCATGAGGGCTTCCTACCGGGGGGAGCGGACACCGGCAACTACATTTCGGGGTGGCCGGGGAACGTCCTGCGAGCGGGCGCGCCCTGTGGGGCACAGTGGTCTTCTTGTCGCTCGGGGCTTCCGGAAGGGGTGCGGGATGGGGCGGTGGCGGGACGGACGGGGGCACCTGGTCGTACATGCGAAGGGCGCGGACCCGGGCCGGGCGGTGGTGCCGGGTGCAGCGGGCGGTCCGGTGCGGGTGCCGCTGGAGATCGCCGCCTCGTATCGGGCCCGTACGAAGGGGCTGTTGGGCCGGGACCGCGTCGACGGCGCGATCCTGCTGACCCCCGCCAACAGCATCCACACCTTCCGTATGCGCATCCCCATCGACGTCGCCTACCTCGACCGCCACCTCCACGTCATCGCCGTCCGCACCATGCGGCCGGGGCGGCTCGGGCTGCCCAGGCCGCGTTCCCGGTCCGTGCTGGAGGCAGAGGCGGGGGTCATGGCGGAGTGGGGGCTCGTGGTGGGGGCGCGGGTGGAGGTACGGCCGTCGGCCGAGGCCGGGTGAACCGGGCTGGGCCGGGAGTCGTCCGGGGGACGGTGGCCGGGGCGGGCCGGGGCGGGGCGGGGCGGGGCGGGGCGGCCTTGCGGGCGGGCCGGGGCGGGGCGGCCTTGCGGGCGTGCTGTCGCGTGCGTGCTCGGCGAGCCGCCGTTCCCGTCCCCGTCCCCGGCGGGGCGCCCGTGCGCCGGATCGCGCCGACGCCGGACAAGGACGTCCCGCCGGCGGAGTCGGAGGGGTCAGGCTTCGATGTCGAGTACCTCCGGTACCGGACGGCGCGGCGTTGCGGGGCCTCTCGGTCCATAGCCCAGGCGGAGAAGGATCTGCACGTATCCCGTTCCGGTCCTCGGGTCACGCAGTGGCCAGCGCAGGTCCGTCCATTCGAGAGGCTGGGTCACGAAGGAGCCGACAAGACCCTCCCGAGTGGCCCGCAGCAGGACGCGTTCCATCGCCTGGCCGGCGCGGAGCCAGTCCTCCGGGCGGTCGTGGTCCGTGCTGATGAGAGCGAGCTGAGGGTTCTGCTCGAAGTCCGCCGCGTCACGTCCCGAAACCTGCCGCGGGCCCGCGAAGTCGCGCACGGGCGCCTTGCCCCCGCGCTTGCGCGGACCGAAGGCGTAATGCGGGACTCCGTCGTCCGCGATGCTCACCGACGGGGCGTCGATGTGCGTCCACCGGGTCAGGTCCCGGTCACTGCCGCGGTCGGTGATGTTGCGTGCCTCGGCCTGTTGAGCCAACTCCAGCACTTCCCACAGATGCCACGAGTCGGGGAATACGAGTGCCGCGCCCTCGGCGCGAGCACTCTCGGCGAGCACCGCGCGCACAGTCTGGGGGATCTGCCGTTCCTGGAACGGATTGCGGCTGCTGTGCCGTTGGCGGATCGCCGAATACAGCGCCTTCAGGCCGCTCACATCGTCCGAAGTGCCGGCCAACCGCACGGTCGCGAGCAGCGTCCGGTCGGTGAGGTCGGGCAGAAGCAGGGTCTCCGGGTGCCAGCCCGCGTGAGTGATCGCGACTCTCAGGTTCAGCAGGGCGGCACCGCAACCAAGGTGGAGGCCACGGGTGTCGGGGTCGGAGTGCGGCAGGGCGCGCTGGAGGTCGGCCCACACCTCGAAAGCGCGGTCGCGCCGGATGAAGCGGAAGCGCCAGGGTTGCGCATTGTGCATCGACGGCGCGGTCACCGCGTCGCTTACGACGGTGGCCACCCACTCGTCGGACGGGAGCGGCTGGTTCATCGGAACACCCTTCGGAAGCCGTCGGGCCGGGAGGGTTCTTCATGGCCCGCGACTGCATGGATCATCCGTCGGCCGGGGTGATGCGGCGGCCCGTGAGGTGTACGGGCCGGATCTCCACCCACATCTCGCGTTCGCCGCCCGCCCAGGGCGTGGTGTGAGCCTGCTCGATGAGCCTGCGCACGGCGTCGGGCTCCGTCACGATGCTCGCGGGCCCGACGGCAAGGACGCTCCAGCCCTTGCTCATCGCCTCATCCATGTGATCGACCTCGAAGGCGACCTCGGTTCCGGCGGCCGCGGCGGGGGTGGACGCCGGTGCGGTCCGGAACACGATCGCGTCGTCAAGGACGTCGTAATTGACCGGCATGACGGCCGGGCAGCCGTCGGACGCCGTCACCGCGAGGCGCCCCACGCCGTGGGTGTCGAGCAGCGCGCGGCATTCGTCCGCGTCGATGTCCCGCAGCCGGGGATGCAGCAGTGCCTGTCCTTGGCCGGGTGGCAGGTCCATTCCTCCGCCGCGCAGCGCGGCGACGGTGCTGCCCAGCGCGTCCGCCAGCCTGGTGAGGGTCTCCACACTCGGGCCGGCAGGCCGCTCTTCCAGGTACTCCAGGTAGCCGGGGGACATCCGGGCGCGGCGAGCCGTCTCCTCACGGCTGAGCCGAAGCCTGCGGCGTTCGAGGGCCACGCGTCGGCCGATGTCACCGGAACCGGACGCTCTGGGCGGCACGTCCTCCACCCCGGACCCGTCCTGGCCGGGAGGAACATCGCTGCTCCCGGTCCGGCCGTGTTCGACATGACGGATGTGCGCGTCGGGCCCGGGGAACATCAGCGTCACCTCGTCCGTGTCCGACCAGCGCACGTCGTACGGAGGCGTTCCGTCCTCGTGATGGAGTCCGACGATCTCGCCGTCGCGCCTGGCGGCGCCGGTCGTCGCGCGTTCGATGACGAGCTGGTCGCCGAGGTGGGCTCGCATGGCGTCCGCCTCTCCTCAAAGTGGTGCTCCATCCAACGTGCCACGCTTGGGGCGCGACCGCACAGGACCGATCAGCCGGGGTCCACCGTGCCCCCGACGTGCCCCCGACATCACGGCTGACCTCTCCTCGACTTCTGTCCCGGGAGCCGCTGTACGCCGTCGGTGACATGGGCCATCCCGGGGACTCCGGTCGTGCGGCTTGGGTGCGCCCGCGCTGTCGATGTCGCGCTCGGCGGTCTTCAGCAGCTGCCCGGCCAGGTCGTCCATGGCCTGCGGTCACCGGCCTCCGCATGCGTGGGAGGTGGAGCGGAACGCCGTGCGGACCACACCGCACCGCGCTGCGCCCCGCTGCTGCCAGGTACGCACGGCGGCGCACCGGTCGACCTCGAAGGGCTCGGACAACTGCTCCTGCGCCTGTCCCGCCTGGCGAGCGACCTGCCGCACGCCGACGCCGAGGGCCTTGGCCCAGGCGGGTCCGCCGCGTCCGGCAAGGACGGGACTGCGGCCTCGGGCGGACAGATCACGCCTGGTGTTCGGGACTGGTCGGCTCCGTGCCGCCCAGGTCCAGGCGGAACGGCGGGTACCGGTCCGTCATCAGCGCGGCGTAGGCCCAGACGCGGAAGACCCACCGGTTGAGGCCGATGATCAGGTCGAACAGGTCTTTCGGGTACTTCCCGGTGAAGGCAAGGATCACGGCCGCGATGACCGTCAGCACGCCGATCAGGCCGCCGGACCACCAGCCCAGATGGGTGCCGCCGAGGAAGAAGCCGATGACCAAGTAGTGCGGGACGGCAAGGAGCCACCACTTCACCAGCACCAGGCCCCGGGAGAGCCGCTCAGGGTAGGCGATGTCCAGCCGAGCCGGGTAATCCGGTTCCTCCCCCAGGCTGAACGGCGGGTACCGGTCGGTGCCCAGGGCGTCGCCCGCGTAGTAGGAGACCCGCCAGCTCCAGCGCAGGACACCCAGGTTGAAGTCGAACAGGGCTCGGGGATAGCGCTGAGTCAGCAGGATGGCGAAAAACGCGATCACGGTCACCACGGTGAAGGCGATCCAGAGGAAGAACAGCACTATGTAGTGCGGGACGGCAAGGATCCACTTCACGAGCCACAGCCATCGGGACAGCGGCGAGTCGATACGTGCGTTCACCCGGACCGGGCGCTCCGGAAATCCCGTCAGGCTCGTCATGGTGCACAACTCCTTCGTCCCGGCGCAGGAACAGCCCGGGAAGCTGCGACCAGCCTGACTGCTTCGACGTCATGTCGCGAGGGGAGCGTGGCCCAGGTCCGGCGACGGGGGAAACGGCCTGCCCATGCGGACGGCAGCCTTCACGGGCAAGCTGGACGGACGAGGTCATTCCGTACGACGGTGGCCGCCCGATGACGTCCCGCGGCCCCCGGCGCCGACGATTCCGGGCAGCGGGTGGCCGGGGGGCTCCGGGCCCGCCGCAGCCCCTCAGGGTCGGCATTCGAAGGCCCGGGAAGGGATTGTCATGAAAGCACTCGTGTTCCACGGTTCCGGCAAGTCCGCCTGGGAGGAGACCGAGGATCCCGGCCTTCAGGAGTCCACCGATGCGATCGTCCGGGTCGAGGCCGTGACGATCTGCGGGACCGACCTGCACATCCTCAAGGGCGATGTGCCCGAGGTACGCCCCGGTACGGTGCTCGGGCATGAAGCTGTCGGTCAGGTCGTCGAGGTGGGCGGCGACGTACGCAGTGTGCGCCCCGGCGACCGCGTCCTGATCTCGTGCATCACGGCGTGCGGGCGCTGCCGTTTCTGCCGGGAGGGGGCGTACGGACAGTGCCGCGGCGGCGGAGGCTGGATCCTGGGTCACCTGATCGACGGCACTCAGGCCGAGTACGTCCGTGTGCCGTACGCGGACCTGTCGGTGTATCCGCTACCCGGCGCGGTGGACGACAAGGACGCCGTCCTGCTGGCCGACATCTTCCCCACCGGCTACGAGGTGGGTGTGCTGAACGGGCGGGTCCGGCCCGGAGACACCGTCGCCGTGGTCGGGGCGGGGCCCGTCGGGCTCGCCGCGATCGCCACCGCCCGGCTCTACTCCCCCGAGAGGGTCATCGCCGTGGACCTCGCCCCGTCCCGGCTGGAAGCGGCCAGGAACCTCGGGGCGGATGCCGTGGTTACCGCGGGTGAAGAGGCCGAGCAGCTGGTCGCCGACCTCACCGAAGGACTCGGAGCCGACGTGGTCATCGAAGCGGTCGGGGTGCCGGAGAGTTTCGAGACGTGCACGCGCATGGTGCGGCCCGGCGGACATGTGGCCAACGTCGGCGTACACGGCAGGCCGGCGACACTCCACCTCGAAGACCTGTGGATCAAGAACGTGACGATCACCACCGGCCTGGTCGACACGTACTCCACGCCCACGCTGCTGCGCATGATGGCCGCCGGCCGTCTGCCTGCGGCGTCCATGGTCACCCACACTTTCCCGCTGGACCACATGGAGGAGGCGTACGAGGTCTTCTCTCGGGCCCGCGACACAGGTGCCCTCAAGGTCATTCTCGGCGGACAGCAGCACGATGCCCTGACGGTCCGGGCGTCGTGAAAGAAGACCTGCACGGTGATGCCGCGCCCACTCGCCGCAGTCCTTTTCCCCGACGGCAGAGCAGTGGCAGGAGGAGCCATGGAGGACACAGCCGTAAGCAACAGGATGATCGTCGGGATCGATCCACGCGAGCAGCACGTTCCGGGGCTCGCGTGGGCGGTCGACGAGGCTGTGCGCAGGCGGTTGGCACTCCATCTGGTGGTGGCGGTACCGCCCCTGCCCGGCGGGCAGCACATCGACGCACCCTGGCGCCGCTCCATGCTGCGGGCCCGGGGTGAGAGCGCGCTTGCCGATGCGGTCGCCACGGTGCGGGCGCTGCACGCGGACGTGCCCCTCACGACGGAACTGCTCGACGGAGCTCCGTCGGCCGTGCTTTGCCGGGCGGCGGCGCATGCCCGGATGCTCGTCGTCGGTTCGCGTCGGCTCAGCCGGCCGGAGGAGCTCTTCAGCGCGGGCTCGGTAGTGGTTCCGGTCAGTGCCAGGGCAGACTGCCCGGTCGTCGTGGTAAGGGAGCCGGAACATGCGGGAGAGCGGCGTCCTCATCTCGTCGTGGGTGTCGACGGCAGCTCATCGTCCAGGGCCGCCGTGGACTTCGCCGTGGAAGAGGCAGCGGTGCACGGCGCCGCCCTGCGCGCCGTGTGGGTGTGGCGACGGCCTGTCGTGTCCTTCGGCGACGAGACGGCGGAGCTCGACGAGCGGCGCCGTGTCCTGTCGCAGACCGTGGCGGGACGGGCGGACAGGTATCCGGACGTGGAGATCACCCAGCAGGTACTTCGCGGCCATCCGGTAGAGGAACTGGCTCGTGCTTCGGCCGGCGCCCTCGTCGTCGTGGTCGGCAGGCACGGGCGCGGCGGGTACTCCGGCATGAGGCTGGGATCGGTGGTCCACGGCCTGCTGCACCGGGCGGAGTGCCCGGTGATCACCGTGCCGGCATCCCGCCACGGCTGAACCGGCTCGGGCCGGCGAGTCAGCCTGAATCGACCGCGAGGACTCACCTCCTCCTTCAGACCGCGTCCTACGTGGTGAGGCGTCGTTGACCTCGGTATGGGGCGGGGTACGGGGAGTTGGATCGTTCCGGACGGGCTGTGGAAGATCGCGAAGCCGCCGATCCCGCCATCGAGGCCGCGGCCGCAGGGCGGCAGGGCGAAACAGGGGGCAAACACGCGGGCCCGAGCCCCGTGGACCGGGGCAGGCCGGAATCCAAGATGCACGTCCTGTCGGAAGCGAACGGACTGCCCCGTCGGCATCTCGGACAACCTTGCCAGATCTGCCATCCTTCCGCCGAACGGCGTGAGATTCAGCCAAGGCTGACGAGATCTTACAAAATCGCCCCCGTCCCCCCGGTCTCGCGTCAGCCCTGCCCGCGGGGGAAGGACACCTCCACGCGGCGGTTCTTCTTGCGGCCCGGCTCCGTCGCGTTGTCCGCGATCGGGTACTGCTCGCCGTAGCCTCGCACCTCGTAGGTGAGGTCCGCGTCGTTCAGCTGCTGCTCCAAAACCTTCTGCACGGCGTCGGCCCGCTGCTTGGACAGGACGTCTCCGTGGGCGGAGGAGCCGAGGTTGTCCGTGAAGCCGAACACGCGGACCTTCGTCGCGTTCTGCGACCTGATCTCCTCGGCGATCGTCGCGATACGGGCCTTCGCCGCGCCGCCGAGCTTCGCGCTGTCCTTCGGGAACAGCACCTCGGCCTGAAGCGCGAACTTCACGTCCGAGTTGGTGTCCTCGCGCCTTTCGTCACCGCTCTGGTCCTCCACGACCGACTTGATGTCGAGGACTTTGGGTTCGGCGAGGGTGGCGCCCTCGGGGAGCTTCAGGTCGGGGTCGTTGCGGTCGACGTCGACCGGCGCCGCGGCGGAGGCCTGCGAGCCGGGCGGTACTCCG
This sequence comes from Streptomyces sp. NPDC005925, assembly GCF_040638805.1. Lineage (NCBI taxonomy): Bacteria > Bacillati > Actinomycetota > Actinomycetes > Kitasatosporales > Streptomycetaceae > Streptomyces > Streptomyces sp. NPDC005925. Next base: position 29,301 of record NZ_JBEXVL010000031.1, read on the forward strand.
GGATTCCCGTCGGCGTGGGCCGAGACGGCGCCGTAGACGTTCGCGGCGACCATGAGGGTGGCGGTGGTGACCACCAGGCCCACGCGTGGGCGGGCCGTCCGGGTGCGGGTTCGGGTCATGGCGCGCCTCACCCGGAGATCTTGATCGTGCCGCTGCTGAAGGTCGGCACCTGCAAGACGGCCTCCGCTGTGCTGGTCGGCGGCGCAGGGAACTGCATGAAGACCGGCAATGTCTGGCCCGGCTCCAGGTTCCCCAGCCCTGTGGTGGTCAACGGCCGCCCGTCGGTGTCGCGAAGTACGTAGTAGCGCTTCTTCCCCTTGGAGTCGACGAGTGTCGCGCCACCCAGCGAAGGCCCGTGCTTGATGACTTCCGTCTCGTCGCCGCTCGTCTGCGGCGGGATCACCACCGACTTGGCGCCGTCATTCTTGACGGTGCCGTTCACGGTGACGAAGCCGCCCGCGTCCCTCTCAGCAGATGTGATCCGGAGCAACAACCCCTCGATGCCCTTCAGCTCCGCCAAAGGGGTCTCGGGCTCCCCCTCTTGAGCACTCGGCTTGGATCCGCCGTCACCGGGGGAGGCCGAGGCCGACGGACTGGCCTTGTCATCGTCACCACCGCCACAGCCGGCCACGCCGAGGGCCAGCCCGGCCGCCAGGGTCAGGGCGACCATCCCCCTGCGGGCCTTCGCAGTGAACCGAATGCTCATCTCTCTGCTTCCTTCTCCACTCGTCGTTCGCTTCTTCAGTCGGCCAGGTGGGCGTCGAAGAGGTCCTCGGGTTTCGGCAGAATCGTGAGATCGTCCGGGTCGAGGTCCCAGTCTTCGCCCTTGCAGGAAAGCTGTGGCAGCGTCTTCACGGGGGCGTCCTCGGCCGGGAGCTTGAACACGCACCGGGCTTCGACCACCGCCGTGGCCGTCGCGTTCGCCCGACGGTTCTCCGTCCCGGGGACGATCGAGTCCCCTACGGTCTTGTTCGTCTCGACCTCGACCGTGAAGCGCAGAACGCCGGGGTCACAACTCAGGAGGCGTGCGTCGTTCTGCCCCGCGAGCTGTGCCGCTCGCCCGCACGCGGATCCGGGAAAGCCGCCCGGGTCACCGTCGAAGATGTCCTGCCACTTTTCGGGGTCACGGACGTTCCGCAGCCAGTTCCCGGCGAGTTGGTCCCGCCTCTCCTGAGCCGCAGCAAGTGCCGCGGCGTCGGCGGCCGTCTGCGCGCCGTTCCGGTTCGCCGCTGCCTGGCCGACCGCGAAGTACGCGAACGCGAGAAAGAGCAGGCCCCCCACCACGGTGATGTAGATGGGGAAGGCCTGCCCTGCGTCGCCGTACCGTCGGCCTCGGATCAAGGAGCGACCTTGGCGATCTGCGCCTGGATCTTGCCGAGAATTGTCTGACCGAGGTTGGTGCCCGTGATCGCCAGCACGATCGCCACCACCACCGCGATGATGCCCAGGTACTCGACCGCGGTCTGGCCCCTGTCGTCGGCGCCGCGGCGCTGCATGGCCTCGACCGTGGTGTTCTTCCAGCCGTTGACACGCACCTTGGCCGCAACGGCCGTCTTCAGCATCAGGTCGCTCATGGTGTTCCCCTCCGGGTTCAGCGGTGCAGCTCTCGACACGAGCAACGTACGCCAGGACACCGAGCCCTGCCGAGGGTCCCAGGGCCCATTCGCGGGCCCAAAGGGAGGCCCAGCGGCGCCGGCTGTTCTTTTCCCTTGCTGACATGCCGTCACTCCGCCCCTCGGCCCGGGCCCGGGGCCGTGCCCAGCCAGGTGGCCGCCGCCTGCGCGCGGCTCGTGCTGTGAAGTTTGGCGAAGATGCGGTTGATGTGGTTCTTGACCGTCTTCTCGCTGATGAAGCAGGTGGCGGCGATCTGCTGGTTGGTCATGCCGGACGCGATGTGGTCCATGATCTCCGCCTCCCTCGTGCTGAGTCGATAGCGCGCCCTGTCGGGGACGGCCGGACGGCCACCTGTCCGCCCAGACGACGACTGTCCCACAACCGGTTGCATCTGCGAAAGGTTTTCTGAAGAACGTGAGAGGCTCGGTCCGGGCACTGTCGGCAAGGGAGTCCCCTGGTGGGGGAGTTCGGCGCGGCCCTGGCGCCTTCCCGCCTCCTGTCCGTCATGTGCAGTCGCACTTGCTCCACCCAGGCCGTCCGGTAGCGCCGGTCCGGCCTGGCCCTCCCTCAGCTGGGCCAGCAGCGCGCCCGCCGCCGTCGCGGTGAAGTGCGGTCGGCCCTCCTTGATGTCCCGTACCGCCGCGACCAGTTGGTCCGCCGTGAACTCGCCGTGGACCAGGTAGCCGCCCGCCCCTCTGCGCAGGGCCTCCCGCACGATGTGCGACTCCCTGCTGTACGTCAGCATCACGACCGGGGCGAGCCGCACCAGGTACGGCAGGGCCGAGATGCCGTCGACGCCGGGCATGCGGACGTCGAGGAGGACGACGTCGGGGTGTCCGGCGCGTGTCGCCTCGTAGGCCTCACGGCCGTCGGCGGCCTCGGCGATCACCGTGATGTCCTCGCGGCCGGAGAGCAGGGCGGTGAGGCCGGCGCGGACCACGGGGTTGTCGTCGGCCACCACGACCCGCAGCGGGGGCCGCGGCGGGGCGGCCGCGAAGGGGTTGGGGGGCGACTGCTCGGCGCCGGGCGGGGGGATGGTCGGGTCGGCATCCGGCATGGTGCGGCCTCCTCTCGTGAGACGGCTCGGGGTCAGGGGGTGGTGGTCAGGGCTGCCAGGGGGAGTTCCAGGCGGACCTCCGTGCCCCGGGGGTGCGTGCCGCGGCCGATGCGGATCCGGGCGCCCACCGATGCCGCCCGTTCCACCATGCCCACCAGGCCGAAGTGGCCGGCCCGGCGCAGTTGTTCGAGGGTCGTGCCCGGTGGGAGGCCGCGGCCGTCGTCGTAGACGCTGATGCGGAGGAGGTCGCCGCGTACTCCGGCGCTGACGTCCACGTGGGTGGGTGCGGCGTGGCGGTGGGCGTTCTCCATGGCCTCCGTGGCGATCGTCAGGAGCTGGCGTGCCACCGCCGGTGGGACGGACGGTACGGCCGTGGCGGCGGACGTGGGGTGGTAGGCCGCCGGGAGCCCGGTGCGTGAGGTGAAGTCGCGTGTGCGGGCGGCGAGTTCGGCGGTGACGTCGGTCATTTCCGCGGGGTCGGACTCGCGGCGCAGGTCGGAGAGGAGTTCCCTGGACTCGGCCGCGGCGCGGCGGGCCGAGCGGGCGACGAGTTCCGCCTGCTGCTTGATCAGGCCGGGGTCGATGGGGGCGCGGCCGGCCGACCGGGCCAGGCCGTCGGCCGCCAGGGCCACCCCGTGCAGGGTCTTGGCGACCGAGTCGTGCATGTCGCGGGCGAGGCGGGCGCGTTCGGCGCTCACCGCCTCCGTGACCGCGAGCCGGGCCTGGACCGTGGTCAGGGCCTGGGTGGCTTCCCCGAAGCGCAGCATCAGGCCGCGCAGACTGGAGCCCACGGCGCCGGCGATCACACACAGGCCGGGGAGCAGGGACGATTCGGCGATGCTCGGGTCGTGGTGCTCCAGGGTCGCGTGGACCAGGAGCAGGATCAGGGCCTCGAGGGAGGCGAAGGCGGCGGCGCCGCGCCAGCCGTAGACGAGGCCGGCGAGCAGCGGTGTGCAGACGCTGACGTAGGCGAGGGTGGTGTCCGGGCCCGCGGAGACCAGGAGCAGGAAGCCGAAGAGGGTGTCCAGGACCAGCAGGGTGGGGTGGCGCAGGAGGAGGGGGCCGAAGCGTTCCCAGTCGCGGAAGAGGACGTAGGACGCCATGAAGGTGACGACCACGGCGATGCCCACGAGGCGGGTGCCCAGGCCCGGGTTGGCGTTGAGGAGGGCGGCCGGTGCGGCGAGGGCGATCATGGCCAGGCGGAAGCCGAAGACCTGGCGGCACATGGCCTGCAGGGCGTTGACCTGGATGGCGAGGGTGGCGGGTGGTTCGGTGCGGGAGTCCGTCCGGGGCGGGGAGCCGGCCGCGGCGACGGGCCCGTCGGCGTCGCCCGGTGCCGGTGGCCGTCGCCCGGTGCCGGTGGCCGGTCGTGTGCCCTGCGTCGTTGCCGCCTGCCAGCCGGGGGGCAGGGCGGGGGTCGCCGAGGTGACCGGTATGTCCGGGGCGCCCGTGCGGGCGTGGGCCGGGAGGACCGTGCCGGCCGGGGGTGTCGTGATCAGCGGTGTCCTGGGGCGGCGGCGCAGCAGACGGGTGCGGGTGCCGGTCTGGTCGCCGGCACCGCTGTCTTCCCGCATGTCGTCCGCCACCGCTGTCACTCCCCCGTGATCGTTCCGAAGTCCGTGCCCGACCCGAGGATCAGGCCGGCGCCCAGCAGCAGCATCGTCGCCGGGACCATGAACGTCGTGATCATCAGTGTCGCCTTGGGGACGGCGCGGGCGGCCTTGCGGCGGGCGTTCTGGGCGTCCGTACGGCGCATGTCCTTGGCGAGGGCGACCAGTGTGTCGACGATGGGCGCGCCGAGTTCCTCGCCCTGCTGGAGGGCGGTGACGAACATGGCGACCTGCTCGGAGTCGTTGCGGCGGCGCAGCTCGGTGAAGGCCTGGCGGCGGCTCATGCCGAGGTCCATCTGACGCAGGGTGATGCGCAGTTCGTCGGCCCAGGGGCCCTCGTACCGGGAGGCGACGCGGTCGAGGGCCTGGCGGAAGCCGAGGCCGGCGCTGACGACGACGGCGAGGACGTCCAGGAAGTCCGGCAGGGTGCGTTCGATCTCGTCCTTGCGGATGCGGATGGCCGCCCAGATGCCGACCTCCGTCCAGAACGCGCCGAACGCGAGCAGGAGCAGGGCCACGAAGAGGTCGCCGCGCATCAGGAAGACCAGGCCGCCGAAGCCGCCCAGGAAGCCGTAGACGGCGCGGCGGGCCGCGTAGCGGTCGATCGTCAGACCGCCCGGGTTCCCCGCCAGGTCGATCTTGCGGCGGTACTTGGCGACCTGCCTGGGGCCCATCATGCGCTGGACGGCGGGGGCGTACCGCATGCCGAGGCGGTCGATCAGGGAGTCGACCGCACCGGTGCGGGTGGCGCCGACCTCCAGGGCGAGGGCGAGGTCGCTGGGCAGTTTGACCTCGGCGCGGTACATGCGGACACCGGCGAAGACGCCCCAGACGCCGAGTCCCATGAGGAGGGCCAGCAGTAGTGCCATGAGTCGATATCTCCTGGGCCGGTCAGACGTCGATGCGGGACATGCGGCGGATGAGGACGAAGCCGACGGCGTACAGCGAGAACGCGATGATCACGGCGGCCTGTCCGAAGCCGGAGCCGGTCATGCGTTCCAGGGCGCCGTCCTTCACGCCGTTCATGAGGAACAGGGAGCCGACGCCCAGCACCGGGACGGCGTACGAGGTCATGTTCACCTGGGAGAGCTGGGTGCGGACCTCGCGGCGGGTCTCCTTGCGTTCCTCCAGGGTCTCGGTGAGGTTGCGCAGGGCGCTCACGACCTGGCCGCCCGCCTTGTTGGACAGGACGAGGGTGGTGACGAGGACGACGAGTTCGCGGGACGGGAGGCGCTCGGCCAGCTCGCCGAGGGCGTCGTCCATGGAGGCGCCCACCGCCAGCTGGGCGGCGACCTTGCCGAGTTCCTCGCCCGCCGGGGCTTCCAGTTCCTCCGCGGCCATGCCGATGGCGGTGCGCAGGGCGAGGCCGGCCTGGGTGGCGTTGGCGAGGATGCGGGCGAGTTCGGGTAGCTGGTTGATGAAGCGTTCGATGCGTTTCTGGCGCTGCCAGTTGAGGAACTGCAGCGCCACCCAGATGCCCAGCAGCCCGGCGAGCGGGCCGAAGAACGGGGCGAGGGCGGCCTGTCCGACCAGCCAGAGGCCGGCGACCGTGGCGAGCATGTAGACGAAGAACTCGCCCGGGGTGACGTCCAGGCCGGTCGCGGCGAGCCGGAGTTCCAGTTTCCGGCCCGGTGTGGTGCGGCGCAGGCGGCGGTCCACGCCCGTGAAGTTGCGGCGGCGGCCGGCCGCGGGAACCTGGCCGGTGGCCGACAGCCGGTCCACCAGGGCCTGGCGCTGGGCCCGGCCCTGCGCGTAGAAGTGCAGGCCGACGACGGCGAGGACGCAGGTCAGCAGCGCGACGCCGGTGGTCAGGGTGACGAGGGTCTGCAGATCCATGGGGACGGCACCTACCTGGCTTCTCGGGTGGCTAGCTGGTCCGCCGACTCGGCGACGCCGAACGCCTGGGGGATGGGCTGGCTCGCCATGTAGAGCCGGTCGGCGGCGCGGCGCGGCAGCGGGAAGTACGCGAACGTGCCGTGGACACGGCCGTCGGAGGCCATCGGCTGCGCGTGGAAGCGGGCGGCGGTCACCAGCCGGTACGGCTCGCTGGCGTGGCTCTCCAGCAGCGCGATCTCGGTGATGCGGCGGGCGCCGTCGGCGAACCGGGTGAGCTGCACGATCACGTCGACGGCGCTGTTGATCTGGTCGTGCAGCGCGGGGAAGGGGATCTCCACGTCGGACATGGAGGCCAGGGTCTGCAGCCGCATCAGCGCGTCCTCGGCGCTGTTGGCGTGCACGGTGGCCAGGGAGCCGTCGTGGCCGGTCGACATGGCCTGCAGCATGTCCAGGGACTCCCCGCCGCGGACCTCGCCGACGACGATGCGGTCGGGGCGCATGCGCAGCGAGTTGCGGACCAGGTCGCGGATGGTGACCCGGCCCTTGCCCTCGACGTTGGGCGGCCGGGACTCCAGGCGGATGACGTGGGACTGCTGGAGCTGGAGTTCGGCGGAGTCCTCGATGGTGATGATGCGTTCGGTCTCGGGGATGAGGCCGGACAGGGCGTTGAGCAGGGTGGTCTTTCCGGTGCCGGTGGCGCCGGACACGATGACGTTGAACTTCGCCTGCACCAGCCCGGCCAGCAGATACACCATCTGCTCGTCGAGCGAGCCGAGCCCGATCAGTTCCTGGAGGGTGAAGGAGCGCGGGAAGCGGCGGATGGTGAGGGTGGGGCCGGTCAGGGACAGCGGCGGGATGATGACGTTGACGCGCTCCCCGGACGGCAGGCGGGCGTCCACCATCGGGTTGGACTCGTCGACACGCCGGTTGACCGTGGACACGATCCGCTCGATGGTCTGCATCAGCTGGTCGTGGGAGGCGAACCGCAGCGGCAGCTGTTCGACCCGGCCGCCGCGCTCCACGAAGATCTGGTCCGGGCCGTTCACCATGATCTCCGTGATGGAGGCGTCCTCCAGCAGCGGTTCCAGGATGCCCAGGCCGAGCGCCTCGTCCACGACGCGGCGGATCAGCTGCGAGCGCTCGACCGTGGACAGCACCGGGCCCTCGCGGCTGATGATGTGCCCGAGCACCCGCTCCAGGCGGGCCCGCCGTTCGGCGGCGGCGAGCGAACTCATCTCCGCGAGGTCGATCTCCTCCAGGAGTTTGGTCCGGTACGAGGCGACCATGTGGCCGTCCTCGCCCCGGTTCCCCTTCTCCTCGGGGGAGTTGATGCGTGCCCGCAGGCTCATGGCTCGGGTGCTCCTCGTGCTCGGTCGGTGGTCGAGCGGGGTCGGTGGTCCAGAAGGGCCGTCGGTGGGCGGGTGGGTGGTCCGGCAGGGTCGGTCGGTCGCAGGTCGTCGGGTCGTCGGTGGGCGGGTCAGTGGTCGAGCGGCATGGTGGCGGTCTTGCGGGCCGGGTCGAAGTCCCAGCCGGGGACCACCGAAGGGATGTCGACGGTCACGGTCACGGTCACCTCGTCCCCCAGCCGCGCGGCGCCGCAGTCGAGGCCGTCGGCCAGCCAGCCGCTCACCGCCGCCCGGCAGTCCGCGGCGTACGGCCCGTCCAGCGACGCGCTGCGCGCCCCGGCCCGTGCCGCCGTGCCCGCCTGCTGCGCGGCGTACGAGATCAGGCCCAGCTGGACCGCGGCGAGGGCGACGAGGAGCAGGATCGGGAGGAAGCCGAGGTATTCGAGGGCGACCTGGCCGCGGTCCAGCTGGGCCCGGTCGCGGACACGGACGCGGACCCGTGCGCGGTCACGGGCGCCGGCCCGGTCGCGGTCGCGGCGCCGGTCTCGCTCGGGGCCCCGGCCGCCCGCGTGACCGCGTGCGCGCTCGTCGCCACGTGCGCGCTCGCCCACGCGGCAGGCGTCCCGTCGCCCGTACGTCGTCATCTCCGCGTCGCCTCCTCCACGGCTCCCGCGTGTCCCTTGACCGTGAACGGGAAGTCGATCGTGCCCGGGAACAGGACGGGCACCTTGAGGCGGACGTCGGAGGTGACGTAGTCGTTGCCGGTGGTGCAGGTCACGTCGGCGCCGGTCCGCCACGCGGGTGACAGCTTGTCCAGGCCGGCCGTCGAGCACGTGCCCTGCCGGTCGTATTTCGCCGCCGTCCCCGCCCGTACCGCCTCGTCGGCGGCGTTCCCCGCCAGGGTGAAGGTGTACCCCACGAGCACCACCTGCCACAGCGCCACCAGCGTCACGAGGATGGTGGGGGTCATGCCGAGGAACTCGATGGTGACCTGACCGCTGTCCCGCCGACGGTGCGGGCGCCGCGACCGCACCCTCACGTCCATCGTCCGCCCGCCCGTCATCCGCCCGCCTCCCTGCGCCGCCGCAGGCTCACCGCGCCCCGGTCGCCGCCCCGGCCCTTGCCACCCTTCTGGGCGCCCTCGGGGGCCTTGACCAGGCCGAGTTCACCGGCGAGGCCCCACAGGGCCTGCTTCACGGTGCTCTTGCTCTCGAGCTCGTGCATCCGGCCCGAGTCGACGGCTCCCTGGAGCTCCTTGAAGTTGGCGGGGACAGACGTGCGGGCGACGTGCGTGCCGGTGATCTTCTGGATCAGGGGCGGCTGGATCTCGGTCGCGCGACTGTGGCGGTTGACGACGATCGTGGTCTCCTCCGCCTTGCGGATCTGCAGCCGGTCCCACATCCGCACCGTGCGCTTGGCGCCCCGTACGGCGACCACGTCCGGGGTGGTGACCAGCAGCGCCCTGTCGGCCATCTCGACCGCGGCGGCGCCGGCCCCGCCCAGCTGGGCGCCGCAGTCGATGACGACGACGTCGTAGCGGGCGCGCAGGGCGCTGACGATCTGGCGTACGGCGCGGTCGGTGACGTCCTCGCCGCGCTCGCCCTCGGCCGGCGCGAGCAGCAGCGCGAGCCCGCAGTCGTGCCGGAAGACGGCGTCGGCCAGCACGCGCGGGGAGATGTCGGTGATGGCGGCGAGGTCGGCGACGGACCTGCGGAACTGGACGTCCAGGTAGGAGGCGATGTCGCCGGTCTGGAGGTCCATGTCGACCAGGGCCGTGGCGCGCCCGGAGGTCTGCGCGGCGAGCGCGAGCTGCACGGCGGTGAGGGTGGTGCCGACACCGCCCTTGGCGCCGCTGACGGTGACGACGGTGCCGCCGACGCCGGTGAACACGTCACCGCCGCTGCCCAGATGGCGGCGTACGCCCACCGACCACTGGGCGACGGCCTGGACGCGGCTGGCGAGTTCCTCGTAGCTCAGCGGGAGGGCCACCAGGCCCCGGGCGCCGTAGTCCATGGCGGCCTGGAAGAGGCCGGGGCTCGCGTCGGAGGTGACGAGGATGACGCCGACGGCGGGGAAGCGCAGCGCGACCTCGCGGACCAGTTCCAGCGCGGGGACGGGCCCGATCCGCTCGTGCACGACCACGACCTCGGGCAGCTCGTCCACGGATTCGGCGGCGAGCCGCGCGAGGGTGTCGACGAGCTGCGTGGAGTCCACCACCGGGGCCACCGGCTCGGCGTCCGGGAGCTGGCTGAGCAGCGTCGTGATCGACCGGACCGCGTCCGCGTCACCGACTGCCGGGAGGATCCTCGTGGGCATGCGGGCCTCTCACTTGTCCTTCGCGAGTTCGTACGTCCGCTCCCGGTCGGGGACGGTGGTGTCGCTGCCGGGTGCGACCAGCGCGAGCCGGACCCGCTGGGCGAACGACTCCGCGTAGGTGATGCGCTGGGCGTCGAGCGTGGACAGCGCGAAGGTGATGGGCACGGCGTCGGTGGGTTCCTGCGTGCGGTCGCTCTCCTCCGGGTCGAGGGCGGTGATCTCGCCGACGTCGATGACCTTGGCGTTGGTCACGATGATCTTCGACTGGGAGGGTGCGCCCTCCCGCTCGCCCTCGAAGGTGGCGTACACGTTGACCGTGGCGCCCGGGGTGATCTTGCCGGCGACACCGGTGGCCGCGTCGACCATGATGGCGACCTCCTGCTGCCCGGGCTTCAGGGCGGGCTGGTCGACGATCATGTCGGTCTGCAGCAGTGAGCCCTCCCGCAGCGTGGTCACCGCGATCTTGCCGCGGATCTGGGAGAGGTTGGTGACGGCGTTGTCCGACAGCCACCGCTCGGGCATCTCGACCTTCTCGAACTGGCCCGTGTCGAGGGTCGTGTAGGGCGCCACGTCGGACTTCAGCCGGTAGGCGGTGACCTCCGGCCCGACCTTGGACTTCACGTCGCTGATGACGGACAGCACGCCGGCGAAGGCGCCCAGGGCGCAGACGACCGACAGGAGCAGGAGTAGCACGCCGCGGCGCTGACGGGAGTTCATGAACCGTGCAACCTCTAAGGAATCGGTCGGGCGGACTTCGGTCGGGGTCAGGGGCGGGCCGGAGGGCCTCAGCCGCCGGGCGTTCGGTAATCCAGCCGGTTCACCGGTCGGTTGCCCCGCCGGTCGTCCGGGCGGCTGTCGTCGCGGGTGGCCGGCGGGTTGTCGTCGCGGGTGGCCGGCGGGTGGCCGTGCTCCGGTGGGACGGCGGAGCAGAAGACGCAGCGGTCGCCGATGACGTCGATGCCGCACCAGTGGCAGACACCGCGCCGCACCGATGTCACGAGCTGGTAGAGAACCGACAGGTCGGGCAGGAACCCGGCGAACTCGATCGTCTTGCCGGTGCCCCACCAGCGGGCCGACTCGGCGGGCAGAGACGTTTCGTGCAGACCCTGCACCGTCCAGGAGGGGGCGAGGGTGCCGGTGACCCAGTCGGACTGCAACGACCCCTTGCCGACCAGCATCCAGGTACCGAACTCCGGGCCCGGCAGGCCGGCCCCGGGGGTGCCCAGACGGACCAGCCGCGGCTCGGGGTGGGCGAGGACCGCGAACTGACTGCCGGGCATCCAGGACCGTGCGTGCGAGGTGAGACCCACGGGGACGCGGTCCAGGCGGGCTACGGAACCCAGCTGGGCCCCTGCGTGGATGTAGTGGGTGAGCAGCCGCCCGGCGGAGGCGAGCACACCGGGACTGATGTCGCAGGACGCCAACTGCCGCAGCTGCCGGGCGAGGACGGCGACGCCGAGCGGCGGCAGCTCCGGGCGGAACAGGGCGATCCGGTCGCTCTCGAGCAGCGAGCGTACGGTGCGCAGCCGCCGGTCGACGGCGGGCGGCACGGCGTGCGAGTACACGACGACGAGGTGTCCGTACTGGTCGAGCAGGACCTGGGTGTCGGACAGGACGTGATCGAGGGGGCGCCGGTCGACGTCATCCAGCACGACCGCGGGCACGGTCCGGTCGTCCAGTGGCGGCAGCGCCATGTCGGCGCTGGTCACGGCTACGGCAGTTGGCACGCGCTGCTCCCCGTTTCCCCGAGCCCGACGGCCCACCGGTGTGTCACTCCGATGCACCGGACCTCACTGCGTGACTTCCTCAGCACTGTATCCACGGGTCTCTGGCCGGAGAACAGCGTACGTGCACCTCATGCGGAACTGTCATCGCACAAGTAGCGTCAAACCTGGTCATGTTGTGCGTTTTGTTCGGCCGCTTGGCGGGTGGCCCGGGCCCGTTGGGCCCTGGGTACCGCATTGACGCCCGGTTTCCTGGGCCTTCCTTTGGGCCCCCGGGCCCACGCCTCGCCCGGTCCGGCGTGCCTACGCTCACCGTCCACGGGTGAAACCACCGGGCAACGGGTGGGGGCAACCGGTCGAGGAGTCGAGGAAGGGGTGCCGTGTGAGTGACGGGGGCGGCATACGGGGACGGGGCCGGCGACGCGCCCCCGACGACCCGGACGGCATACGGCCGGGCGGCCGGCGACGCGTCTTCGACGACCGCGGGGCCACCGGCACCGAGTACCTGGGCATGGTCGTGGTCAGCGCGGCCGTCGTCCTCGGCATCTCCGCGACCGGGCTCGGACAGCTGATCCACGACAGGATCGCCGCCGAGATCTGCCGGGTCGCCGGCGGCGGCGACTGCGGTACGGGCACCACCGGCCAGGGCAGGCCGCTGACCGACGGGGACTTCGAGCCGTCGCTGTGCCAGATCTCCTCGGTCACCGACAAGGCGGGCTCCAAGGCGAAGATCCTCTTCTGGGAGATCGGCAAGGAGTACGGCTTCCAGGAGCAGCATCTGAAGGCGAAGACGGACGTCAACGGGGACGGCACGGTCGACGACAAGGACGAGATGGTCTACCTGACCTTCACGGACGCCGCCTCCGTCGCCGCGAAGAAGGACTTCAAGCCGGGTATGACGGTGGGCCGGTTCGGCGCCGACAAAGTGGAGCTCGGCCTCGGCATCAAGGTCACCAACGGGGACACCTGGGTCTTCAAGAGCCCGGAGGAGGCCGAGCGCTTCCGGGACGACATCGAGAAGCTCCAGATGTACGAGATGCGGCGCACGATGCCGGGCGGCGCCGAGGCGAGCATGGGGGACAGCATCCTGTACCTGTTCGGGACCGGCCCCCTCAAGGACGAGGAGGAGACCCGGGACCGCGTCGAGGACGGCCTGGGCGACAACCGGAAGATCACCTACGGCAAGGTGGGCCTGGAGGCGTCGGCGTCCGCCGGTCTGAAGATCTCGGCGGCCGACGAGAAGAAGCTGAGCGCCACGCTGGGCGGCAGCTTCACGTACGCCCCCGAGGTCACCTGGACGGACAACGCCCACAGCAACACCAAGTCGTACACGTACGCGTCGTCCATCGAGTACGGCGCCGGGGCCGGCTACGAGGCGGGCCCGCTCGGCGGCGACGTCACGACGAACAACCGGCGCACGGGCACCATCACCGTCACGTACGACAAGACCACCGGGAAGCTGGTCCGGGTCGACATGACCCGGACCGTCGAGGGCGGCGGCGAGCGGGACGGCGCCCGGCTCGGCGGCGACAACGGCGAGACGGGCCGCGACAAACGGGGCGGCAGCGGCAGCGTGAAGGGCTCCGACAGCACGACCGGCGTCGAGATCGTGTCCCACTCGGTGAGTTTCCCGGCGGGCCCGGAGGGCGACGCGGACCGGGCGGTCGCGGAACAGTGGCTGGACAGCAGCAACGAGCAGGTGGCGACGCCGTTCCAGTACATGTTCGACGACCACGCGCCGACGTCCCGGCCCGGCGCCGACGATCCCTTCGGCCGGCTGCTGTTCGACGAGGGACAGTCCAGCCGCATGACGTACACGGGTGAGGTGAACGCCGCGGAGTACGGCTTCGAGCTGAACCTGGGCCTGAGCCTCGGCCTGTCCGTGAGCACCGAACAGAAGGCGGAGACCCTGACCGATGCGGAGTTCCTGGGCGCACCTCACGGGAACGGCCGCTCCTACGTCCCCTACAGCTACTGTGCGAACTGACCGGGGAAGGAGCCGTCACGATGAAGACGCGCCGTACACATGTGGCCACCGGCCGACTGTCCGCCCTCGCGCTCGCGCTCGCCTGCTGCGCGTGCCCGACCGGCTGCGGAAGCTCGCAGTCCGGCTCCGGGCCGGGCTCCGGGACCGTGCCCGACGGCTGGGGAACGCTCAGGACCAGGAGCGTCTCCGTCTCGTACCCGGAGGGCTTCGAGGAGTGGGGCGCGGCCGAGCGCGGGAAGCACAACGCGGCGGCGGCCGGCCGTACGGAGGGCGGCCGGACGGTGTCGGTGATCACGGTGCAGCTCGGGTTCACGCAGGCGAACTCGGCGGAGCAGGCGGCCATCGCGGCCGAGGCGGGCATCCAGATGGGCGCGGACGTCGAGGGGCAGAAGGACGTGGAGCTGTCCGGCACGGACGAGGCGAAGCGGATCGACTTCCGCTTCGAGGCGACGGGCGAGGACGGCGGGCCGCCGAAGGGTACGCCCGTCGAGGGCGTCATCCTCACCGGCCTGGACTCCCGGGACACCGCGTTCGCTGTACGTGTGGACGCGGCCGAGGGCGAGTTGTCCGACGGCGATCTGGACCGGCTCGTGGAGTCGGTGGAGGTGCGCTGACCGCACGCCTGTGGGCCGCCGCCCACAGGGTCGCGCTGCGGGGCGGGCGGCGACGTACGCCGAGGCCCACGGCGGCCCACGGCATCTGCTCCCCGGTGCTCCTGGTCCTGGCCCTGGCGCTGACCGCCGGCTTCGGGATGGCGGCGCTCTGCTTCGCGTCCCTGCTCGGCTACGCGATCCTCTCGGGCTCGTGATGCGCGGGTACGGCGCTCCCCCGTCGACCGGTACGGCCTCGGCGCCGTCCCTGGCCCTGGTGCGGGCCTGGGCGGCGGGCGTCCTCGCCCTGGCGGTGACGGAGTACGTGCAGATGACGGTGGTGCACGACCACCTCGTCGGGCCGCGCGGCGTCGGTTCGTTCGGCGCGGCGCTCGCGCTGGTGCATCTGCCGAACCTGGTGTGTGTGGTGCTGGCGACGTGGGCGGCGGCACGGGCGCACCCGGAGCCGTGGCGGGAGATGCCGCTGCGGCACGCGCTGGCGGGATGTGCGGTGCCGGCCGCCGCGCAGGTGCTGACACTGTCGCTGCGCTGGGACCGGGCGGGTTTCACGACGTCGGCGTTCTGGATGTCGACGGCGGTGGCGCTGGCCGGGTGCGCGGTGGGGATGCTGCTGGATGCGTGGCGGGAGGGGCGGGAGTAGGGGGCGGGGTCCGGGGCGCGGGGTGCTCGCCCGCCGAAGGGGCGGTCCGCCGGGGCGGACTGACGGGCCGATCGACGTAAGCAATTGGGTCTGGACCTCTTGACAGTTCAATTGGTCTGGACCAGCTTGTACTCCCAGACGGTGGCCACCGTGAGTGTCTTCCCTCCCCACCTCTCCCCCACCGGAGGCCCAAGTGGACCGCGCACCAGGCATGCCCACGCGCCGACGGCTCTGGGCGGCGACCGCGCTCGCCGCCCTCGCCCTCTCGTTCGCCGGCGCCGGCCAGGCGTCCGCCGCGGACGTCAACAACACCAAGAACGCCGGTTTCGAGTCCGGCCTGAGCAACTGGACCTGCTCCGCGAACAGCGGTACGACGGTCACGTCCCCGGTGCACGCCGGCACGACCGCGCTGAAGGCGACGCCCGCGGGCCAGGACAACGCCCGGTGCAGCCAGACGGTCGCCGTCAGGCCCGGCTCCACGTACACGCTGAGCGCCTGGGTGCGGGGCGGGTACGCGTACCTGGGCGTCACGGGCACCGGCACCACCGACGTATCGGCCTGGACGCCGGACTCGTCGGCCTGGAAGCAGCTGACCACCCGCTTCACGACCGGGTCGGCGACGACGTCGGTCACGCTCTACACGCACGGCTGGTACGGGCAGGCCGCGTACTACGCGGACGACGTGTCGGTGTTCGGCCCCGACGGGGGCGGCGGCACCGACCCGGAACCGGGCGTGCCGTCCGCACCGGCCGGCCTGAAGGCCTCCGGGGCGACGTCCTCGTCGGTCTCGCTGACGTGGAACACCGTCACCGGCGCGACGGGCTACACCGTCTACCGGGACGGTACGAGGGTGACGGCGGTCGGCGGCACCTCCGCGACCGTGACGGGCCTCGCGGCGGACACCTCGTACGGCTTCCAGGTCACGGCGGGCAACGCGGCGGGCGAGTCCGCTAAGTCGGCGGTGGTGACGGCCCGTACCACGCCCAGGCAGGACGACGGCGGGACCGCGCTGCCGAAGCACGCGGTGACGGGCTACTGGCAGAACTTCAACAACGGGGCGACGGTCCAGAAGATCACCGACGTGCCGAACCAGTACGACATCATCGCGGTGGCGTTCGCCGACGCGGCCTCCACGCCGGGCGCCGTCACCTTCACCCTGGACTCGGCCGGACTCGGCGGCTACACCGTCGACCAGTTCAAGGCCGACATCAGGACCAAGCAGGCGGCAGGCAAGAAGGTCGTCATCTCGATCGGCGGCGAGAGGGGCACCGTGGCCGTGAACGACGCGGCTTCGGCGACGAACTTCGCGAACTCCGTGTACGCGCTGATGCAGGAGTACGGATTCGACGGCGTCGACATCGACCTGGAGAACGGCCTCAACGCGACGTACATGACGCAGGCGCTGCGCGCCCTGTCCGCGAAGGCGGGCCCGTCGATGATCCTCACGATGGCGCCGCAGACCATCGACATGCAGTCGACGTCGAACACGTACTTCCAGACCGCGCTGAACGTGAAGGACATCCTCACCGTCGTCAACATGCAGTACTACAACAGCGGTTCCATGCTGGGCTGCGACGGCAAGGTCTACAGCCAGGGCTCGGTCGACTTCCTGACGGCCCTGGCCTGCATCCAGCTGGAGGGCGGACTCGCCCCGTCCCAGGTGGGCCTCGGCGTCCCGGCGTCCACGCGTGGCGCCGGCAGCGGGTACGTCGCCCCGTCCGTGGTGAACGCGGCCCTGGACTGCCTGGCGAAGGGCACGAACTGCGGCACCTTCAAGCCCTCCAGGACCTACCCGGACCTGCGCGGCGCGATGACCTGGTCGACGAACTGGGACGCGACGGCGGGCAACGCGTGGTCGAACGCGGTGGGACCGCACGTGCACGCGCTGCCGTAACCTCCTCCGTCCACCGACGGGCAGGGCCCGGTCCTCGCGCACGTTACGCGGGGTCCGGGCCCTGCATCGTCGGGCGGCGGGCGCGCCGCACTCGCGGCCTCATCCTCGGCACCAGGGCCGGGAAGGCCGGCCGCTCCGGAGGACTAGAAGAACTCCGCCCACGGCTGGTCCCAGACCTGCTTCACGCACAGGACGAGGAACAGCAGGCCCGCGATGGCCAGCATGGCGTTGCTGAGCGGGCCGTTGCGCCATGCCCGGGGGGTGCGGGAGGAGTTGAGGAGCCAGATCAGGGTGAGGGCGAGGAAGGGCATGAAGGCCGCTCCCAGGACGCCGTAGATGATGATCAGGCGGAAGGGCTGGCCCTGGAAGAGGAGGACGATCGGGGGGAAGGTCAGCCACAGCAGGTACGCGCGGAACGGCCAGGAGCGCTCCCGGTCGCCCGAGGCGATCTCCTCGCCCTTCACGGCGTCGCGGCCGCAGTAACGCGCCACGAAGTCCGCGAACATCAGGCTCACCCCGTGCCAGACGCCGATCAGTGAGGTGAACGACGTGGCGAAGAAGCCGATCAGGAAGAACTTGGCCGTCGCCGTGCCGTACTCCTGCTCGAGAATGTCGGTGAGCTGTACCAGGCCCTTGTCGCCGCTCGCGATGGAGACGTGGGCGGCGTGCAGGAGTTCCGCGCCCACGAAGAGCATCGACACGACGAAGATGCCCGTCGTCACGTACGCCACCCGGTTGTCCAGGCGCATGACCTTCATCCAGCCGCTGTCCGTCCAGCCCTTGGCGTTGACCCAGTAGCCGTACGCGGCGAGCGTGATCGTGCCGCCGACGCCGCCGATCAGGCCGAGGGTGTTGAGGATCGAGTCCTTCTCGTCGGGGAGGACCGGCAGCAGGCCCGCGAAGGCGTCGCCCAGGTTCGGGGTCACGCGGATCGCCAGGTACACCGTCACCACGAACATGACGCCCACCAGCACCGTCATGACCTTCTCGAAGACGGCGTACTTGTTGAACCAGACGAAGACCAGGCCCACCAGGCCGCAGGCCACGCCCCACCATTTCAGGTCCATCACGTCGGGGAAGAGGGCCTGCAGGGGCAAGGCGCTGGACGACATCGCCGCCGCGCCGTAGACGAAGCCCCAGATCACGACGTAGACGACGAAGAAGTACGTGGTCCAGCGGCCCAGGCCGGCCCAGCCGTCGAAGAGGGTGCGGCCGGTGGACAGGTGCCAGCGGCCCGCCGCCTCCGCGAGGGAGATCTTGACGAGGCAGCCCAGGACCGCGGCCCACAGGAGCGTGTAGCCGAAGTTGCTGCCCGCGATGAGGGTGGCGACCAGGTCGCCCGCGCCGACACCGGTCGCCGCCACGACGATGCCGGGGCCGATGTACCGCCAACTGGACGTGCGGGGGCCGGGGTCCGGTTCGCCGCCGGCCGCGGCCTTGCTGGTGTTTGCCGTGGATTCCGCCATGCACGTCAAGAAAGCCCATCGGTGCCGGGGGGACAAGGGGGCCGGCCGGGATTTTCACGTGATGCCCGTGGGCCGGGCCCGGGGGCTCGACGGAGCCCCGCACGGCACACCCGCGCGTGCCTTTCGCCCCGCGCGGCCGGTTTGCGGTTGCTTCCCGCTGTCCGCCCCGCCTCTCTATTGACCTGCGCATGCCACGCCTGAACGATGAGCGGGAGCCCGCACACCGGGCGTATCACCCGCACGTCGCTGAACCACCCCCCTGCTCCACTCCCCCACATCCGGTGACCCCGGAACCCGGAGAACCAAGGAGACTTCATGCGACTCCGCCTTCGAGGCGCAGGCATCCGCGGCGGCAGACGTACCGCCGCGCTCGCCGGCCTCCTCGCCCTCGCCCTCGCCGCGCCCCTCTCGGCGACGGCGTCCGACGCCAGTGCCGACAGCGCCGCCCGGGCCCACGCGGGCGCCGCGTCGGCCGACGACGTCCGCCAGTACGAGATCCACGTCCCCCACAGCACCCCGGCCGTGCGGACCGCCATCGCCGCCGCGGGCGTCACCGTGGACGAGGCCGACGAGGAGACCGTCGTCGTCTCCGGACGCGCCGCCCAGATCGGCACACTGCGCCGGCAGGGCTACGAGGTCCAGCCGCTCGGCGACGCCCCCGGCCGCTCCCCGGCGGCGGACGACGTACGGCTCTACGACTTCCCGTCCGCCGACTCGCGCTACCACAACTACGCCGAGATGAACGCGGAGATCGACCAGCGGCTCGCGGCGTACCCGAACATCATGAGCAAGCGCGTCATCGGCAGGTCGTACCAGGGCCGGGACATCGTCGCCGTCAAGATCAGCGACAACGTGGCGGCCGACGAGAGCGAGCCGGAGGTGCTGTTCACGCACCACCAGCACGCCCGCGAGCACCTCACCGTCGAGATGGCGCTGTACCTGATCCGCGAGCTGGGCGCCGGCTACGGCAGCGACTCGCGCGTCACGAACATGGTGAACAACCGGGAGATCTGGATCGTCCCGGACCTCAACCCGGACGGCGGCGAGTACGACATCGCGTCCGGCTCGTACCGCTCGTGGCGCAAGAACCGCCAGCCCAACTCCGGTTCCTCGTACGTCGGTACGGACCTGAACCGGAACTGGGACTACCACTGGGGCTGCTGCGGCGGTTCCTCGGGCTCGGCGTCCTCCGAGACGTACCGCGGTGCGGCGGGCGAGTCGGCGCCCGAGGTGAAGGTGGTCGCCGACTTCGTGCGCAGCCGGGTCGTCGGCGGCGAGCAGCAGATCACGGCGGGGATCGACTTCCACACCTACAGCGAACTGGTGCTGTGGCCCTTCGGCTACACGTACTCCGACACGACGACCGGCATGACGGCGGACGACCGCAACGCCTTCGCGACCGTCGGGCGCGCGATGGGCGCCAGCAACGGTTACACGGCCGAGCAGTCCAGCGACCTGTACATCACCGACGGGTCGATCGACGACTGGCTGTGGGGCACTCAGAAGGTCTTCGCGTACACCTTCGAGATGTATCCGTCGTCGAGCTCCGGGGGCGGCTTCTACCCGCCCGACGAGGTGATCGAGCGGGAGACCTCGCGCAACCGCGACGCGGTGCTGCAACTGCTGGAGAACGCGGACTGCATGTACCGGTCGATCGGCAAGGCCGCGCAGTACTGCGGTTGAGCCCCGCCGACCGGGTGACCGGGGGCGGGCGGTGTGACGGCCGAGCCGCCCGCCGCCCGTACCGCCCGGCCTCGCTACGCGTCCCCGGCGTCCTCGGTGTCCGGCCCGGCCGCACCGTCCGCCTCGGCCTCGGCGTCCTCGAAGTACGCGTCCAGGACCTCGTCCAGCCGGGTGTCCCATTCCTGGTGCTGCGACCTGGACCCGGCCACGATCTCGATGGGGTACCAGCGGCGGTCCGGGGTGTGGACCGTGACCGTGTACCGCTTGCCGAAGCGCGGGGACTCCGTCTCCACGGCGCCGATCTCGTCCCACCGGAACTCGCACTCCTGGTCGTCCAGACGCAGGCGTACGCCCCGGTGGTCGGCGACGATCCTCGCGCGGAAGTCGGACGCCTCGAAGACGGGACCGTCGGGGCCGGGGCCGGCCTCCTCCTCGGAGGGGGCCGGCCCCTCCGCTTCGGGCGCGGCGGTCTCCGGCTCCTCGCTCTGCTCCGGCCCGGCCGCGTCCGGCGCGGCCGAATCCTCCGGCCCGGTGGCGTCGGCCGCGTCGTCGTCCGCCTTCTTCGGCGTGGCTTCCGCGCCGGACGCGGGTGCGGTGAGCCCGGGGATGAAAGCCGGGTCGAATCCGGCGCCCGTCAAGGGCTGGCTGCTCGAACCTGTGCGCTGCTCCACAGCGGAGCAGTATGGTCGACAAACCCGTGCCGGGCACAGTCGGCCCCGGCTTCAGGCCCTACTTCGTTATCAGACGCCTACACGAACGCCCCACTCGCGGGAGCGCCCGGCGCCGGGTGAACGCTCGCGTCAGACGAAGACGCTGAGCACCGCCGCCATCGCGAAGCCCGCCACCGACAGCACGCTCTCCAGGACCGTCCACGTCCTGAGGGTGTCGCGTTCGCTGATGCCGAAGTACTTGGCGACCATCCAGAAGCCGCCGTCGTTGACGTGCGAGGCGAAGATGGAGCCGGCGGAGATCGCCATGATGACCAGGGCCACGAACGCCTGCGAGTGGTCGCCCTCGGCGAGCAGCGGTGCCACGATGCCGGCCGTCGTGACGATCGCGACCGTCGCCGAGCCCTGCGCGACGCGCAGCACCAGGGAGATCAGGTACGAGAGGACGATCACCGGCAGGCCGACGCCGTTGAACGTGTCCGACAGGGCCTGGGCCACGCCGCTCGCCTTGAGCACCGCGCCGAAGACGCCGCCCGCGCCGACCACCAGCAGGATGTTGCCGACCGGCTTCAGTGACGCGGTGGAGACGGTCTCCAGGGACTTGCGGGACCAGCCGCGCCGGATGCCGAGCAGGTAGTAGGCGAGGAGGAGAGCGATGGTCAGGGCCACGAACGGGTGGCCGAAGAACTCCACGACCGAGCGCGGGGTCGAGGGGTCGAGGGCGATCGAGGAGAACGTCGCGGCGAGGATGAGGATCAGCGGCGTACCGATGATGCCGAGGACCGTGCCGAGCGCGACCGGCTCCTCGCGCGGCGCCGTCCCGGCCTCCCGCTGCTCGGTGACGACGGCCTGCCTGGCCTCCGCGGCGGCCTCCACCATGTCCTGCGGCACGGCGACGAAGATGCGGCGGCCGATCCAGGCGGCGAAGACCCACGCGGCGAGCACGGCGGGGATGCCGCAGACGGCGCCCATGAGGATGACCCAGCCGAGGTCGACGTGGAGCAGTCCGGCGGCGGCGACCGGGCCGGGGTGCGGCGGAAGGAAGGCGTGCGTCATGGACAGGCCGGCGAGCAGCGGCAGGCAGTAGAGCAGGACCGACCTGCCGGAGCGTTTGGCAGCCGCGTAGACGATGGGCGCGAGGACGAAGATGCCCACGTCGAAGAAGACCGGTATGCCGAAGATGATGCCGGTCAGGCCCATGGCCAGGGGTGCTCGTCGCTCGCCGAACAGGCCCAGCAGCCGGCTCGCCAGCACCTCCGCGCCGCCGCTGACCTCGAGGATCGCGCCGAGCATGGTGCCCAGGCCGATGATGATCGCGACGTGGCCGAGAATGCCGCCCATGCCGGACTCGATGGTGGAGACGGCGTCGGACTTCTGGACGGTGCCGAAGAGTTCGGTGACCGACAGGCCGGCCAGCAGGCCGACGGTGATGGACACCGCGAGCAGCGCCACGAACGGTTGCAGCCGCGCCTTGATGATCAGGAACAGCAGCAGCGCTATGCCTGTCGCGGCGACCGTCAGCAGGCCCGCCGTGCCGTCTATCAGCGTGAGAAGGCCGCCTGTGTGGGGTGGGGTCCCAGGTGCGGGAGCGGCGAGGGGGACGGTGGGGAAGGTCATGGGGGGCCTCTGGGTAAGTGGGCGGGAAGGGTGGCGTGCATGGGTCTTCCGGGCAGGGGAGAGCGCGGCACGGCGGCCTGGGTCGGTGGCGCCGCCGTGCCGGTTCGGACCGGTGTGGCAGGGGGCGGGCGGTGGGTCAGCCGAGGACGGCCAGCGCGTCGATCTCGATGAGGAGTCCCGCGGGCAGGCCGACGTAGACCGTGGTGCACGCGGCGGGCGGGCCGGTCAGGCCCTGCTCCTCGAAGTAGGCGTTGTAGAGGTCGTTCATCTCCGCGAAGTGGGCGGTGTCCGTGAGGTAGACGCGCAACATCATCACGTCGTCCCAGGTCGCGCCGCCCTCTTCGAGGATCGCCCTGACGTTGGCGAGGGTCTGGAGGGTCTGCTCGCGCAGGGAGGGGCCGGCCGGTTTGGGCGGCCTGCCCTCCTCGGCCGGCAGGAAACCGACCTGCCCGGCGACCTGCAGGATGTTGCCCTTCCTCACGCCGTGCGAGAACTTCGCGGGCGGCGCGGTGTGGGTCTTCGGGGTGAGGGCGGTCTTCTCGGTCATGAGGTGACTTCCGTGACGTCTTTGACGGGGGTCCTGCCGGAGTACTCGCCGCTGACGGCGTCCGCCGTACGGCGCACCAGCGGGAGCAGGGTGAGGAGTTCACCGGCGGTGACGACGACGTTCGGCGCGGAGACCGACATCGCGGCGACCACCCGGCCGTCGGCGCCGCGGACGGGCGCGGCGACGCAGTTGATGGACTCCTCGTGGCCGCCGAGGTCGGTGGCCCAGCCCTGTTCGCGCACCGTGGCCAGTTCCTTCAGGAAGGCGTCGGCGTGCGGTGTCGAACGGGGCGTGTACATGGGGTAGTCGAGCTTGTCCGCGACGGCGCGGCGCTCGGCCTCGGGCAGGTCGGCGAGCAGCAGTTTCGCCACGGCCGCGACGGTGATGGCGACGGGCTTGCCGATGCGGGAGTACATCCGCACCGGGTAGCGGCTTTCGACCTTGTCGATGTAGAGGACCTCGTTCTCCTCGTACACGGCGAGGTGCACGGTGTGCCCGCAGGTCTCGTTGAGGCGTACGAGGTGGGGGTGGGCGATCTCGCGGACGTCGAGGTTCTCCATCGCCTCCTGGGCGAGCGCGATGAGGCGGGCACCGAGGCGGTAGCGCTGGTCGGACTGGCGGTAGACGAAGCCGTGTTCGTGCAGCGTGCGCAGCAGGCGCAGGGCCGTGGACTTGTGCACGCCGAGCCGTTCGGCGACCTGCCCGAGATCGGCGGGGCCCTCGGCGAGCAGCGGCAGGATGCTGAGCGCGCGGTCGACGGTCTGGCTCATGGCGTGCGTACCTCCTCCTCGGCCCCCTCCGCGGTGTCGGTCCAGCCGGGGCCGAGTCGCAGTCTCCCCCACGCGGTGTCGTCGAGGGCGGCGAGGCGGTCGGCGTGGGCGCGGGCGGGGGGCGGGGCGAGGTCGCCGGGGGCGGTGAGGGCCGCGGCGGCCATGAGGTGGCCGTGGCGCAGCCGCTGCCGCAGGGGCAGGCCGCGCAGGGTGGCGGAGAGGAAACCGGCGGCGAAGGCGTCGCCCGCGCCGGGGGCGGAGGTGACGGTGACGCGGGGCGCGGGTTCGGTGAGGGAGAGTGAACCGGCGGGTGGGCGGGGGCCGGCGGGGGGCGAGGGGGGTGTCGTGCGGAACGCGGTGGCGCCGTGTCCGCCCTGTTTCACCACCAGCAGGTCCGGCTCGGGCAGGGCCTCGCGGATCGCGGCCGGGCCGCCGGTGATGCCCCAGGCCTGCTCCGCCTCGTCCTCGCCGACGAAGACGAGGCCGGCCCTGCGGGCGAGGGTCAGCAGGACCCGTGCCCCTGACGGGTCGGCACGCCACAGGCCCGGGCGGTGGTTCACGTCGAAGGAGACGAGCGGGCGGGGGCCGCCGGGGGCGGGGGCCGTCAGTTCGTGGAGGAGGGCGAGGCAGTCGGCGGAGAGCGCGGCGGTGATGCCGGTCAGGTGCAGGACGCGGGCGGCGCGGCACGCGGCCAGGTCGGTGTTGGTCACGCTCATCGCGGAGGCCGCGGAGCCCGCCCGGTAGTACGCCACCTCGTGGTCGTCGCCGGCGCGGTCCCCGGCCGTGCGGAAGTACACGCCGGTGGGACGGCCGGGGTCGCGGCGTACGGCCGTCACGTCGACGCCGTACGCGCCGATCGCGCGGACCAGATGGTCGCCGAAGCCGTCCGCGCCGACCCGGCCGACCCAGCGGGTGGTGTGCCCGGCGGCGGCCAGCACGCACGCCACGTTCGACTCGGCGCCGCCGATGGTCCGCTCGAAGGAGGGAACGTCGGCGAGACGGCCCGGCCGGGAGGGCAGAAACGTGACCATGGACTCGCCGAGCGCGACGACGTCCACGACACCGGGGGCGGTGCCGGGCGCGGTGCCGGGGGTACCGGTTCCGGCGGGGGATCCGGCGGACGCTCCGGTGGGGGTCACGATGGTCGTAGCTCCTTCACGGCCGGGCGGGAAACTGTGTCGTTGACCCCGCGTGGCCGAGATGTTAGACAGCGGTGAGCGAAATACGCAATGGGTGTTGCAGAGTATGCAACTCGCCTGATCAGGGAGGCACGTCATGAGCAGCGAAGCTCTCGGTCGTCTGGCCGAGGACCTCGTCGACCACCGGTTCAAGGGCCTCCCGCCCGACGCGGACGGCCTGACCGTCGCCGAGCTGGCCGCTCAGCGCCGCAACCTGTTCACCGGCGGCTTCACCACACCGGTCCTGGTCCTGTCCGCCGAGCGCCTGGAGCACAATCTCGCGCTCATGGAGACGTACGCGGCCCGGCACGGCCTCACCTTCGCCCCGCACGGCAAGACCTCCATGGCGCCGCAGCTGTTCCGACGGCAGATCGAGCGCGGGGCGTGGGGCATCACGCTCGCGGTGCCCCATCAGGTGCGGGTGGCACGGGCGTTCGGCGTGCAGCGGATCTTCCTCGCCAACGAGCTGGTCGACGCCGCCGCCCTGCGCTGGATCGCGGGCGAGATGGCAGCCGACCCGGCCTTCCGGTTCGTCTGCTACGTCGACTCGGTGCGCGGCGTGGAGCTGATGGACGCGGCGCTGCGGGACGCGTCCCGCCCGGTGGACGCGGCACCGGGCGCGGCCCGCCCGGTGGACGTCGTCGTGGAGCTGGCGGGCGGCGACGGCGCCCGTACCGGGGTGCGTACGGAGGCGGAGTGCGCGGCGGTCGCGGACGCGGTGGCGGCCGTACCGACACTGCGCCTGGTCGGTGTCGCGGGCTACGAGGGCGAGGTACCGCGGGCCGACCCGGAGCGGGTGCGCGGCTGGCTGCGCCGGCTGGTGGCGCTGGCCGGCGACTTCGACAAGTCGGGGCGTTTCGAGGGGCTGGACGAGATCGTCGTCAGCGCGGGCGGCAGCGCCTGGTTCGACGCGGTGGCCGACGTGTTCGCGGAGATCCCCGCACTGTCCCTGCCCGTCCTGAAGCTGCTGCGCTCGGGCGCGTACGTCTCGCACGACGACGGCCACTACGGCGAGGTCACCCCGTTCAACCGCGTCCCGGAGGAGGGCGCCCTGCGGCCCGCGCTCCGGCTGTGGGCGCAGGTCGTGTCCCGTCCGTCCGCGGAGCAGGCGTTCGCCAACGCGGGCAAGCGGGACGCCGCCTACGACCTCGACATGCCGGTCGTGCAGGTGGTCCGGCGCGACGGCGGGGAACTCCCGGCGACCGGCATCACCGTGACCCGGGTGTCCGACCAGCACGCCTGGGTGCGCACGGAGCCCGGCGCCGACCTGGAGGTGGGCGACTGGCTCGGCATGGGCCTGTCCCACCCGTGCACGTCGTTCGACAAGTGGCAGCTGATCCCGGTGGTGGAGGCGGACGGCACGGTGGCCGACTACGTCCGCACGTTCTTCTGATCCGCCCCTGCTCTTCTGCCGCGTCCGTACGTTCTACTGAGGCTGGGCTGAGACCGAGGAGGCCGGCGATGGAAGACCTCGTGTTCCGGGACGCGGACGTCGTGGACGGCACGGGCGGTCCGTCGTACCGCGCCGATGTCGTCGTGGACGACGGACGCATCGTGTCGATCGTCAAGGAGGCGGCGGCAGCGGGCTGTCAGCGGCCCCGCGCGATGCGGGAGGTGGACGCCGAGGGGCTCGTCCTGGCCCCCGGTTTCATCGACATGCACGCGCACAGCGATCTGGCGCTGCTGCGCGACCCGGACCACAGCGCGAAGGTCGCGCAGGGCGTCACGCTGGAGGTGATCGGCCAGGACGGGCTGTCGTACGCGCCGGTGGACGACCGCACGCTCGGCGAGGTGCGCCGCGCGATCTCCGGCTGGAACGGCCACGGCGACGACGTCGACTTCGACTGGCGGTCGGTGGGCGAGTACCTGGACCGCCTCGACCGGGGCGTCGACGGGCAGGGCATCGCGGTCAACGCGGCGTATCTGGTCCCGCAGGGCACGGTCCGCGCGCTGGCGGTCGGCTGGGAGGACCGGGAGGCGACCGAGGCCGAGCTCGGGCGGATGCGGCAGTTGGTCGCGGAGGGCCTGGAGCAGGGCGCGGTCGGCATGTCGTCGGGGCTGACGTACACGCCGGGCATGTACGCCAGGGACGCGGAACTGACCGGGCTGTGCCGGGTGGTGGCCCGCTACGGCGGCTACTACTGCCCGCACCACCGCAGTTACGGCGCGGGCGCCCTGGAGGCGTACCGGAAGATGGTGACGCTGACGGGCGAGGCGGGCTGCCCGCTGCACCTGGCGCACGCGACGATGAACTTCGGCGTGAACGAGGGCCGGGCGCCCGAACTGCTGGCCCTGCTGGACGAGGCGCTCGCGGCCGGCGCCGACATCACCCTCGACACCTACCCCTACACGCCGGGCTGCACGACCCTGGTGGCGTTGCTGCCGAGCTGGGCGAGCGAGGGCGGACCCGAGCAGATCCTGCGGCGGCTGGCCGACGAGGACGTCGCCGAGCGCATCCGCGGGCACCTGGAGGAGGCCGGCTCGGACGGCTGCCACGGGGTGCCGGTGGAGTGGGGGACGATCGAGATCTCGGGGGTGTCGGACCCGTCCCTGACTCCGTACGTGGGGCACACGGTGGCCGAGTCGGCGGCGGCGCGCGGCGAGACCCCCTGGCGGGTGGCCCGCCGGCTGCTCCTCCGGGACCGTCTCTCCCCCACGATCCTCCAGCACGTCGGCCACGAGGAGAACGTCCGTACGATCATGCGGCACCGCGTCCACACGGGCGGCTCGGACGGCATCCTCCAGGGCGAGAAACCGCACCCGCGGGCGTACGGCACCTTCCCGCACTATCTCGGCCGGTACGTACGGGAGTTGGGGGTGCTGTCGCTGGAGGAGTGCGTGGCGCACCTGACCGGGCGTCCGGCGGCCCGGCTGCGGCTGCCCGACCGGGGTGTGGTCCGCGAGGGCCACCGCGCCGACCTGGTCCTCTTCGACCCGGCGACCGTCGCGGCGGGCGCCACGTTCGAGGAGCCGCGCGCGCTGCCAAGGGGCGTGCCGTACGTGCTGGTCGACGGCCGGTTCGCCGTCGAGGACGGCCGTCGTACGGACGTCCTGGCGGGACGGGCGGTGCGCAGGACCCCGGTGTGAGCCCCGCGGACCGCCCGTTGCCGGACACGACCGTTACGGCTTGGGCAGCACGCACCCGGAGGCGGAGAGCTCGAGCTTGTTGTCGACCCCGAAGCAGTCGGGGATCTGGTAGGTCTCCTGGGCGTAGTTGATGCCCTGGCGGACCGTCACGTTGCCGGACTCGTCCACCTCGCACGGGTTGTTCAGTGTGCAGCGCTCGCCGCTCTCGTTACCGGTGTTGTTGACGGCGACCACCTTGCCGGTGGCGTTGTCCACGACGGGCGAGCCCGAGGTGCCGCCGATGGTGTTGCAGGCGGAGGTGTATCGGACCGAGTCCTTCCAGGTCCAGTCGCCCTCCTTCAGCCGGTAGGCGAAGCCGTCGATGTTGCAGCTGTAGATCCGCGTCCAGTATCCGGAGACGACGCTGATGGCGCTCCCGGCGGTGGGACGGGTGTCGTTCAGGGTCAGCGGGCTGATCCCGGTCGCGGCCTTGATCTGCCCGTAGGTCTGGGTGAGCCGGTACAGGGAGACGTCCGTGTCGGTCATCGTCCCGTAGACCAGCCGGGCGGCGCGCAGGGTGGCGACACGGCTGCCGCCGGAGTTGAGCAGCCCGAAGGAGCGGCTGGACGGCTGGTCGACGAGGACGTCGCCGGGGCCCGGGAAGCCGGACTCCAGGCAGTGGCCGTTGCTCATGACGAGCGCCGGGTCGTCGTCCTGCGAGTCGGGCATGCGGATCAGGGAGCCGGAGCAGTTGCTGAGCGACACGCTCCCGGCGAAGCTGACGGCCTGAGTGCCCGGCGCCGGGGGCTTCTTGGGCAGTGCCCTGCCGAGGTCCGCGGTGACCTGGTTGACGCCCGCCGTGACCGTGCGGACGTCCGCGACCGGCTTGCCCGCGTCCTCGGCCGCCATCGCGGGTACGGCGCCGGCACCCGCTGTCGCCAGCGTGAGACACGCGGCGACGAGAGGTTTTCTCATGTGGGGGTCCTCTCCACGACTGGGGCGGCCGGATATCTTCCAGCCGCCCGTCAATCTCTGCCATGCACATGTATGTCATGCGCATTGTGAGAGGAGAGGAAACGGGGGATCAAGGGCTGCTTCAGCCCTGTTTCATCCCCGCCCCGACCCGGCACCGGCCCCACACCGGCTCTCCACCGGCTCCACCCGGGTCCGCGCCGGCCGCCGCGCACGCCCCGCGCGGACCCTGCGCGGTGCATCCGCACCGTGCGGCCCCGTTGGCGCCGCGGCCGCCCGGACACCGCCGCGCATCACCCGACTCGGGCCCCACGCGGCCCCTGCGCGGTGCAGCTCTGCCCTCTCCTCCGCGTACGGCGGCGGCTGCCGCGCCGCCGGAGGAGTTCCGCCCGCCGCGGGCCGTCGCCGGATCGGCGTACTCCTCGCGGGCGAGTGGCCGTGCGGCCGTCGGGACGTACACGTTCGGGGGACGCGGCGGCGCACCGCCCGCCGGGTGGGCGTCACGGACTCCCGGCGCGCCGGGCCCGCGGGTGGCCGATTCCGCACCGTGCGGCCCCCGTTGGCGCCGCGGCGGCCCGGACACCGCCGCGCATTGTACGGAGAGGAGGGGCCGGTGGAGCCATGGCTGCCGATAATCACCCAAACCGCCGCGTCTCACGTGGCGGAAAACACGGCACGGCCGGGCTTTCCGGGCCGTAAGCTCCCAGACATGCAGGTGATCCAGTCGACCAAGCTCGCCAACGTCTGTTACGAGATCCGGGGCCCGGTGCTCGAGGAGGCGATGCGGCTGGAAGCTGCCGGTCACCGCATCCTCAAGCTCAACACGGGCAACCCGGCCGCGTTCGGCTTCGAGTGCCCGCCCGAGATCCTGGAGGACATCCTCCGCAACGTGTCGTCGGCGCACGGCTACGGCGACGCGAAGGGTCTGCTCGCCGCGCGCCGGGCCGTCGTCATGCACAACCAGACCCTCGGCATCGAGACGGACGTCGAGCACGTCTTCGTCGGCAACGGCGTCTCCGAGCTGATCGTCATGGCGATGCAGGGCCTGCTGGACGACGGCGACGAGGTACTGGTCCCGGCCCCCGACTACCCGCTGTGGACGGCGGCCGTCTCGCTCTCCGGCGGCACGGCGGTGCACTACCGCTGTGACGAGCAGTCCGACTGGATGCCCGACCTCGCGGACGTGGAGCGGAAGATCACCGACCGCACCAGGGCACTCGTCGTCATCAACCCGAACAACCCGACGGGCGCGGTGTACGACGAGGCGATGCTCAAAGGCCTCACCGACATCGCCCGCCGCCACAACCTGCTGGTCTGCTCCGACGAGATATACGACAAGATCCTCTACGACGGCGCCACGCACACCCCGACCGCGAAGATCGCCCCCGACCTGCTGACCCTCACCTTCAACGGCATGTCCAAGGCCTACCGGGTGGCCGGATACCGCGTCGGCTGGATGGCGATCTCCGGTCCGCGCGCGCACGCCGACTCCTACATCGAGGGCCTGACGATCCTCGCGAACATGCGCCTGTGCGCCAACATGCCGGGCCAGCACGGCGTGGTCGCCGCGCTCGGCGGACGCCAGACGATCAACGACCTGGTACTGCCGGGCGGACGCCTGAAGGAGCAGCTGGACGTCGCGTACGAGCTGCTGACGCAGATCCCGGGCGTGACGTGCGTACGGCCGAAGGGTGCGCTGTATCTCTTCCCGCGCCTCGATCCCAAGGTGTTCAAGATCAAGGACGACCGGCGGATGGTCCTGGAGCTGCTGCGCCGCGAGAAGATCATGGTCGTGCAGGGCACCGGCTTCAACTGGCCCGAGCCGGACCACTTCCGGGTCGTGACCCTGCCGTCGGTGACCGACCTGCGGGACGCGATGGGCCGGATCGGCCGCTTCCTGGACGGCTACGGCCAGCCCTGACCCGTACGGCGGCCACGGACCCGCGCGCACACCGTCACCACGGAACCAGGCCCGGCACAACTTTAGACGAAATCCAAGCTAGGATGGTTTCCTGTTGAGTTCAGGAGGCCGTCCCATGTACGAACCGATCCGCGCCAAGTCGGTCCACAGCACGACGGCCGGCCCCACCGACTTCCCCCACCGGTCCCGTGAGGAGGAGCTGGACATCCAGCTCGCGGGCCACCTCGCCGCACTGCTCTCCGTCACGGACGAGCTGCGTGCCCTGACCCCGTCCCCCGGCCTGGACACCGCGTCGGAACGGCTCGCCGAGCAGGTGACCCGGCTGCGCGCGGGCCGTACGCCCGCCCGCGTCCCGGCGGCCGACGCCGCGCCCGACGCCCGGACCGACGCCCTGCACCGACGGGCGCACACCCTGGCGGGCCGTGCCCTCGTGGTCGCCGCGTCCCGCGCCGACACCGCGGCGGCCATCCTCTCCGCGGAACGCATGGACGCCCACGCTGCGGCCCTGGCAGGGCGCGAACTCACGCCCCGCTGAGCCCCGGCCCGCCCCGCTCCGCGGGCATCCGGTACCCGTGACGAACGACAGCACGGCCCCGCACGCCGTTGTGCGGGGCCTCGGTTCGTGACATGTGCCGCCACCGCGGCCGACCCGTGACGATCACTGGTCAGGGCTCCCATCGGGGCCGGCCGCGGGGGTTCTTGGGGGGATCAGCCCAGGCGCTGGACCAGCGCGCGGTACTCGTCCCAGAGTTCCCTCGGCGTGTGGTCGCCGAAGGTGTTGAGGTGCTCGGGAATCAGCGCCGCCTCCTCCCGCCACACCTCCTTGTCGACATTGAGCAGGACGTCGAGGTCCTCGTCGGCCAGGGCGAGGCCGTCCGTGTCCAGGGAGCCCTTGGCCGGCAGCACGCCGATCGGGGTCTGCACTCCCTCCGCGCCGCCCTCCAGGCGCTCCACGATCCACTTCAGGACGCGGCCGTTCTCCCCGAAGCCGGGCCAGACGAACCGGCCCGCGTCGTCCTTGCGGAACCAGTTGACGTAGTAGATCTTCGGCAGCGTGGACTGGTCCCTGCCCTTGGCGACGTCGACCCAGTGGCCCATGTAGTCGCCCATGTTGTAGCCGCAGAACGGCAGCATCGCGAACGGGTCGCGGCGCAGCTCGCCGACCTTCCCCTCGGCGGCGGCGGTCTTCTCGCTGGCCACGTTGGCGCCGAGGAAGACGCCGTGGTTCCAGTCGAAGGACTCCGTCACGAGCGGTACGGCGGTGGCGCGCCGTCCGCCGAAGAGGATCGCGGAGATCGGCACGCCCCTGGGGTCCTCCCACTCGGGCGCGATGATCGGGCACTGCGAGGCCGGGACGGTGAAGCGGGCGTTGGGGTGCGCGGCCGTGGTGGTGGACTCGGGCGTCCAGTCGTTGCCCTTCCAGTCCGTGAGGTGGGCCGGCGTCTCCTCGGTCATGCCCTCCCACCACACGTCGCCGTCGTCGGTGAGGGCGACGTTGGTGAAGACGGCGTTGCCCCACAGCGTCTTCATCGCGTTGGCGTTGGTGTGCTCACCCGTGCCGGGCGCGACGCCGAAGAAGCCGGCCTCGGGGTTGATGGCGTAGAGGCGGCCGTCCTCGCCGAAGCGCATCCAGGCGATGTCGTCGCCGATCGTCTCGACCGTCCAGCCGGGGATCGTGGGCTCCAGCATGGCGAGGTTGGTCTTGCCGCAGGCGCTCGGGAAGGCGGCGGCCACGTACCGGGACTCGCCGCGCGGCGGGGTCAGCTTCAGGATGAGCATGTGCTCGGCGAGCCAGCCCTCGTCGCGGGCCATGACGGAGGCGATGCGCAGGGCGTAGCACTTCTTGCCGAGCAGGGCGTTGCCGCCGTAGCCGGAGCCGTAGGACCAGATTTCGCGGTCCTCGGGGAAGTGCGAGATGTACTTGGTGCTGTTGCACGGCCAGGGGACGTCCTCCTGGCCCTCGGCCAGCGGGGCGCCGAGGGTGTGCACGGCCTTCACGAAGAAGCCCTCGTCGCCCAGCTCGTCCAGGACCGGCTGCCCCATCCGGGTCATCGTGCGCATGGAGACGGCGACGTACGCCGAGTCGGTGATCTCGACGCCGGTCGCGGACAGCGGCGAGCCGAGCGGGCCCATGCAGAAGGGCACGACGTACATGGTCCGGCCGCGCATCGAGCCGCGGAACAGGCCCTTGTCCCCGGTGAAGATCTCCCGCATCTCGGCGGGGGCCTTCCAGTGGTTGGTGGGGCCGGCGTCCTCCTCCTTCTCGGAGCAGATGAAGGTGCGGTCCTCGACGCGGGCGACGTCGGTGGGGTCGGACGCGGCGTAGTAGGAGTTCGGGCGCTTGACCGGGTCGAGTTTCTTGAAGGTGCCCTTCTCGACGAGCTCCCCGCACAGTCGCTCGTACTCGGCCTCCGAGCCGTCGCACCAGACCACGGAGTCCGGCTGCGTCAGTTCGGCGATCTCGGCGACCCACGAGATCAGTTCCTGGTGGTGGGTGGGGACCACGGAGGGAGCCGCGATGTCGCGCGCCACGATTGCTCCTAAAAGAGGGATTTTGGGTTGGAGGCCCCGTGGGGGCTGCGACCCGGATGCTTCACGGTACGAGCCCTGGCGCTCATCCGGTGCCGACCGCACTCATTTGATCATCCGATGGCGGCGCCCATATGTCCAGAGGGACTCACAGGTGAGCGGAGTGAGCATCGCCACTCCCGTAACCGCTCTCCGGACGTCACCGCCGCGTCACCCACGGTGCCCTGTCGTGTTCCGTCCCCGGGTATCCCGTGCGGCCCGGGGACGGACGGGTATCCCGTGCGGCCCGGGCCACTCCTCGCCGCCACGGCCCCCGCCGACGGTCGTACCTACGGCTCCGTAGGTACGATGAAGCGCATGACAGCGTCCGCTTCCGACGCGCGCACCGAGTCGTCGCCCGCCGGCCACGGCCCCGTCGCGCTCTCCCTGCCGCATCCCGTCAAGCCCAAGCTCCGGGGCTGGCTGCACCTGGGCATGTTCCCGGCCGCGCTGGTCTCCGGCCTGCTGCTCACCGCGTTCGCCACCACCCCCCGCGCCCGGGTCGCCTGCGCGGTCTACGCCCTGACGGCCTGCCTGCTGTTCGGCGTGAGCGCGCTGTACCACCGGGGCGACTGGAGCCCGCGCATGGACCGCGTCCTGCGCCGCCTCGACCACGCCAACATCTTCCTGATCATCGCGGGCACCTACACCCCCCTGACGATCCTGCTGCTGCCCGGCTCCAAGGGCCGGTGGCTGCTGTGGGGCATCTGGGGCGCCGCCGCGGCGGGCATCCTGTTCCGCGTGTTCTGGGTCGGAGCCCCCCGCTGGCTCTACACCCCGTGCTACATCGCCATGGGCTGGGCGGCCGTCTTCTTCCTGCCGGACTTCATGCGGGCGGGCGGCGTCGCCGTCCTCGTCCTGGTGATCGTCGGCGGCCTCCTCTACAGCGCCGGCGGCGTGATCTACGGCCTCAAGCGCCCCGACCCGTCCCCCCGCTGGTTCGGTTTCCACGAGGTCTTCCACACCCTCACCCTCGCGGCGTTCATCACGCACTACGTGGGGATCTCCCTGGTGGCCTACCAGCACGGGTGACCGCAGGGGCGGACGGCGGACTGCCCGGCCGGGCGCGTGTCCGTGCGCAGCACGGGCCGTGCGCCCGGCCGCCGTGTCATCCTGACCGGGTGAACCGCCCAGACCGGGTGAACCGCCCGGAGATCCACGTCGAATTCGCCCCCGAGCTGCACGTGTTCGTGCCGGGCGAGCGCCGTGCCGGAGCCACCGCGCTGCGCACCGACGGCGCCTCCAGCCTCGGCCACGTCGTCGAGTCGCTCGGCGTCCCGCTGACCGAGGTCGGCGCCCTCGCGGTCGACGGCCGCGAGGTGCCGACGGCACACGTCCCCGCGGCCGGCGAGTCGGTGACCGTCCGGCCCGTGCGGCGCCCGCAGCAGGTCCCGGGCGCCCCGCTGCGGTTCCTCCTCGACGTCCACCTCGGCACCCTGGCCCGCCGGCTGCGGCTGCTCGGCGTCGACACGGCGTACGAGTCGACGGACATCGGCGACCCGGCGCTCGCCGCGCTCTCCGCGGCCGAGCGGCGCGTGATGCTCAGCCGCGACCGGGGACTGCTGCGCCGCCGGGAACTGTGGGCCGGCGCCTTCGTCTACAGCACCCGTCCCGAGGACCAGCTCACGGACATCCTGGACCGCTTCCGGCCGGACCTCGCGCCCTGGACGCGCTGCACCGCCTGCAACGGCCTGCTGCGCCGGGCCACCAGGGACGAGGTCGCGGACCAGCTCAAGGGCGGCACGCAGCGGTCGTACGACGTGTTCGCGCAGTGCCGGGACTGCGGGCGCGCCTACTGGAAGGGCGCGCACCACGAGCAGTTGGAGGCCATCGTGGAGCGTGCCGTGAGCGGCCGTACCCAGGGCGGTTGAGCAGCCGGGCCGACGCCCCGGCCGCCGTCGGCGCGCTGCCATGGACAGCATGGACACCACCACGGCTCGTGCCGCCGGCCCCCGCCGCCGACCCTGCCACGGCCCTCGCCCCCGACGCCGCTGCCGGGCCGGAGCCGTCGTCCCGGGGACCGACGGGCCTGGCGGTGACCGGGCTCGTCCTGCCGCTCCCGGTCGTCTTCGTGGCGTGGTCCCCGGTGCTCGCCGGAGAGCGCGGCAGCCGGTGCCCGATGCACGGCGAGGGCTGCTCGCCCGTCCCCGGTGACCTGCTGTGGGCTCTCTTCCACGTCTCTCTCGGCTGCGGTGTCCTCGCGCTGACGTGGCCCCGCACCCGGGGGAAGTCCGCCCGGTGCGGGGTCGTCGCCGTTCGGTGGGGCACGCAGTCGCTGCTCGGCCTGCTGATCCTCACCGGCGCCCGAGATCCCCCTACAGGTTTCGGAATATGCCGAGACTAGGGGGACTTAATCGAACAGTCACTCAACTCGGGCATCCCGCACCCCTCCGTCCGACGTAGCCCTCATCCGCCCAATGCGGTACG
Organism: Streptomyces sp. NPDC005925; assembly: GCF_040638805.1. Classification (NCBI taxonomy): domain Bacteria; kingdom Bacillati; phylum Actinomycetota; class Actinomycetes; order Kitasatosporales; family Streptomycetaceae; genus Streptomyces; species Streptomyces sp. NPDC005925. The sequence goes on from NZ_JBEXVL010000031.1 coordinate 64,819, forward strand.
CAGCCGCTCCGGGTCGGTCGTCGGGGCGTCGCACGTGAAGTCGCGGCAGACGTACGCCGCCGGCCCGTCGCCGACCAGCGGCCGGTCCCTGAGCAGGGGAAACTCGTCGCTGCCCGGTGTGCCGACGGCGACGACGGCGCCCGGCGCGGCGCCCAGCAGCGCCGTACGGTGCAGGGCGCGGGTGCCGGCGTCGTCCAGAGCCGGTCCCACGACGGCGATCTCGCGCGGCCCGTCGAGCAGGGCCTCCGCGACCGCGAGTCCCCAGCCGATGAAGCGCGGGACGCGCGGGCCGAGCGCCTTCACCACGCCGAGCGCCCGCTCGGCGGCGGTGCGGTGCGGCTCGGAGCCGGTGTGCGCGGCGTAGCTCAGCAGCGCGCCCGCGGCGGCGGTCCAGCCGGACGGGGTCGCGTTGTCCGTCGGGTCCTGCGGCCGCCGGATCAGCCGCTCGGCGTCGGCTGCCGTGTCGTACAGCCCGCCGGACTCTCCGGTGAACCGGGCCAGCACGTGGTCCAGCAGCAACCCGGCGAACTCCAGCCACACGCCCTCGCCCGTGACGGACGCCAGCGCGAGGAAGCCCTCGGCGACATCGGCGTAGTCCTCCAGCACGCCCGCGTTGCCGCCGGCCCGGCCGTCCCTGCTGGTCCGGGTCAGGTGGGCCCGGTCGTCGAGATGCAGCCGGACCAGCAGGTCGGCGGCGGCGACGGCGGCCTCCACCAGGTCGGGCCGGTCGAAGTAGGCGCCGGCCTCGGCGAGCGCGGCGATCGCCAGGCCGTTCCAGGCGGCGACCACCTTGTCGTCCCGGCCGGGGGCGGGCCGCTCGGCACGCGCCGCGAGCAGCCGCGCCCTGATCGACTCGGTGCGGGCGGCGTCGGACACACCCTCCCGCTGCGGGAGTTGCAGCACGGAGGCGCCCTCCTCGAAAGTGCCCTCCACGGTGACCCCGAAGTACTGCGCGGCGAGATCGGCGTCGCCGTCACCGAGGACCTCCCTCAGCTGCGCGGGCGTCCACACGTAGTACGCGCCCTCGACGTGCCGCCCGGTCCCGTCGTCGCTGTCGGCGTCCAGCGCGGAGGCGAACCCGCCCTCGGCGGTGCGCAGTTCCCGCACCATGAAGTCGGCGGTCTCCAGCGCGATCCGGCGGGCCTGCTCGGAGCCGGTGGACCGCCACAGGTGCGCGTACACCCGGCACAGCAGGGCGTTGTCCGAGAGCATCTTCTCGAAGTGCGGGACGACCCACTCGCGGTCCACGGAGTACCGGGCGAAGCCGCCGCCGAGCTGGTCGTAGATCCCGCCGCGTGCCATGCGTTCGCACGTGTCGGCGGCCATCTGCAGGGCGCCCTCGGCACCGGTACGCGCGTGGTGGCGCAGCAGGAACTCCAGCACCATGGACGGCGGGAACTTGGGCGCCCCGCCGAATCCGCCGCGCTGCTGGTCGTACTCCCGGGTCAGTGCGAGCAGCGCCTGCGCGAGGTCCTGCGCGTCGGGCACCCGCGCGTCCCCGTACGACAGCTCCCGCGCGGCCAGGTCCCGCACGATCTTCCCGGCGACCTCGGCCACCTCCTCGCGCCGGTCGGTCCACGCCGCGTGCACGCCCTCCAGCACCTGCCGGAAGGACGGCATGCCGTGCCGGGCCTCGGGCGGGAAGTACGTACCGAAGTAGAACGGCTCCGCGTCCGGCGTCAGGAACAGCGTCATGGGCCAGCCGCCCTGCCCGGTCGCCGCCTGCACGGCCTCCATGTAGACGGCGTCCACGTCGGGACGCTCCTCGCGGTCGACCTTCACGCTGACGAAGTGCGCGTTGAGGTAGCCGGCGGTCTCCTGGTCCTCGAAGGACTCGTGCGCCATGACGTGGCACCAGTGACACGAGGAGTAACCCACGGACAGCAGTACGGGCATGTCGCGCCGCTTCGCCTCCGCGAACGCCTCCTCCCCCCAGGGCCACCAGTCCACCGGATTGGAGGCGTGCTGGAGCAGATAGGGCGACTGCGAGTCGGCCAGTCGATTCATACCGGCATCGTCGCACGACCGCGACCGCCCGGCCCAACCTCGCCAGGCTGGCACTCCTGGTCGTTCCGCTCCGGCCTTCCGGCCGGGCACCGGCCGGGATCAGCCCTGCCAGCTGTGCGGCGCACGGAAGCCCGGGGTGCGTTCCGGGCGGCGCCAGCCGGCCTTGGAGCGGCTGCGCCGGGTCGCGGGCGCGCGGGCCGCGGCGGCGCGGGCCACGAGGATCGCGATGATCGCGGCGAGCCGCTCGGGCTCGGCGTGACCCCTCTCGACACGGAGCAGGTGCTCGGCGGGAGCGCTCATGGCTCTCGGTGCCTTTCTCCTCTTCGGACGGCTGTGAGGTCTTGTCGGTGCCGCGGTGTCGCGGTGTCGCGGTGTCGCGGTGCTACTGGGGTGGGTTGCCGTGTTTGCGGCTGGGCAGGTCGGCGTGTTTGGTCTGGAGCATGGTGAGGGAGCGGATGAGGACTTCGCGGGTTTCGGC
>NZ_JBEXVL010000032.1:0-21870 GCF_040638805.1 Streptomyces sp. NPDC005925
GGTGCGCCCGCCTGGCCCCGCTTCGGTGTCGGCTGGGGGCCGGGTCGGGAGGGGACCCTCCGTACCGGGCCGGATGCCTTCACGGACGAATCCGGGCATTCACGGACGACGGTCGCGCTTTACGCTCTATGACATGACCGAGAGCGAGAGCCCGTACATCTCCCACCCGCGGATCATGGTGCTCGGGGTGCAGCCCGGCGCACCGCCGTTCCGGATCGTGGAGATCGACGGCCAGGTGGTCGGTGAGGCGAGGGCCGTCATCGACGTGCTGGAGGCCGCCGCCGCGTTCGGCATCATCGTGCACGACCTGGACGACCCGGACACGGTCCGCTGGGTGGGAGGCGACAAGTTCACCTGGACCCGGCACTGACAGCGCCGGGCGAGACCCGGGTGGGGCCTCAGCGGCGCGCGCCCGGGGCGACGCCGGACGTCGTCACGGAGACGTGGTCGACGACCAGGCGCTGCGGGAACGAGGTGGAGCCGTCGGGGTCGCCCGGCCAGTAGCCGCCCACCGCGAGGTTCAGGATCAGGAAGAACGGCTTGTTGAACACCCATGACCTGCCGCCCAGGTCGGCGGGCGTGCGGCGCTGGTAGACCTGGCCGTCCACGGACCAGGTGATCGAGTCCGGCGCCCAGTCCACGGCGAAGGTGTGGAAGCCGTCCGCGAAGGCCTGCCCGCCGGGCAGGGTGTACGCCGCCCCGATGCCGCCCGAGCCGGAGTAGCCGGGGCCGTGGATCGTGCCGTGCACCGTGGACGGCTCGTACCCGACGTTCTCCATGACGTCGATCTCGCCCGAGTTGGGCCAGCCGACCTGGCCGATGTCGTTGCCGAGCATCCAGAACGCCGGCCACATGCCCTGCCCGCGCGGCACCTGGAGGCGCGCCTCGACGTGTCCGTACTGCGCGGTGAACTTGCCCGAGGTGTTCAGCCGGGCCGAGGTGTACTCGCACCGGCCGTACCAGCACTGGTAGTTGCCCGGGTTCTCGCGGCGCGCCGTGATCACCAGATGGCCCTGGCCGTCCAGGGCGGCGTTGTTCGCGCCGGCCGTGTAGTACTGCCGCTCGTGGTTGTTGACGTTGTCGCCGGTCTCGATCTGCCACTTGGAGGCGTTGGCGGCGGCGCCGGCGGGTCCGTCGAAGGTGTCGGAGAACACCGTGGCGGCGGCGGCCGGCGCCGGGGTGCGGGACGGTTCCGCCTGCGCCGCGCCGGTCGCGGCGCTCGCGACCAGTACGGCGGACAGGGCGGTCAGGAGGCTGGTGCGCAGGAGGCGTCGAGAGGTCACGGCCATTCCTTCCCGCGGGCGGCCGCGTGGGGTGCGGGCACGCCGTGCGAGGTGTGGGGGGTGGTTGTGTCGCCTCTTGATTTAAGAAGTGAATTAACGGGACGTCAATAGCTTGGTTCGGACCAAGTTGCGTGTTCTTCTTGGCGGCTCGCGAGGCGGCTCGCGAGCCGCTTTGCCCCCTTCATCCGGTCTTCTTGCGCGCGTGCACGGCCCGGCTCAGCCGGCGGCCCGCGATGAGGTAACCCACCAGCGCGCCCGTCGTGTTGAGGATGACGTCGTCGATGTCGAAGGCGCGCCCGGTCACCAACGCGCCCTGCACGAGCTCGACCAGCAGCATCACGAGGGCGGTCAGCAGCGCCACCCGCCACACGGCCCGGGTGCGCGGCGCGACGACCGGCACCAGCACCCCGAAGGGCACGCCGAGCAGCAGGTTGCCCCCGATCTGCCGGACGGCGTCGCGCAGTTCGGGCTGGTTCAGATAGGCCGACAGGGACCGGCCCGGGTGCAGGTTGCTGTGCGTCAGCGCCTCGGAGGCGGGGGAGGGCTGCAGGGTCAGCCGGGCCAGCACGGCCGCGAACGCCACCATGAACAAGAACGCGCACAGCATCGCCAGGAGCCGCAGCGGCAGAGGCAGCGGGCGCCGTTCCGGCTCCGCCTCGCGGGGGCGGCGCCGGGCCGGGCGGCCCCGCAGGGACGGGACGCGTGGACGTGAGCCTGTTCGGTTCATGGGGCCTCCAACCGCTCGGTCGCTCCGGAGGGCGCGCGTCGGGTGGACGTGGCCCTGACGGCGGCCCTCTCTCCTGCCCTGCGGATGCCCCGTACGTCCCGCGGCAGACAGAGAAGTTGGCGAGAAGGCGCCCGGACGGAGAGCGCGGAGGGCCGTCAGACCGAGCCGGACGTGGCCTCCGGGCGGGCCAGCGCCGCCTCCAGCGTGGGTTGCGGGGGCAGCGTCCGCGACAGGCCGGTGATCCGCAGGACGCGCAGGGTCAGCGGGTGGGCGCACACGAGCAGCAGCTGCCCGTCCCGGTCCTGGACGCGCTGCCGGGCCCGGTACAGCAGCCGCAGCCCGGAGCAGTCGAAGAACTCCACCCGGCTGAGGTCGATCACGACGCGGGGCGCGGCGCGGTTGGTCGCCCAGTCCACGTGCGGGGCGATCTCCGTGGCCGCGACGATGTCGATCTCGCCGCGGAACTCCAGCACCGTGTGGCCCCGGTCCTCATGGACGCGCACATGCCGGGTGAACGGCGCAGGCTGCTGCTGCACGAAGACACCGCCTCCAACCCTGCGTACACCGACGGGGAAGCGGCCCAACACCGCTTCCCTGCCTGCAAGTTACCCCCGTACGTTTGAATTTGAGCATGTTCGATTGACATATGTCTCCTAATTGCAGCCGAGTTTTTTCGCTGCACGTTCAGGCGCACGTGCAGGGGCACGTACGGGTGTGCCCGGTGGGGTTCTGGTGCGTTTCTGAGAGGTTTTGCGAGGTGTGCGAAGACGGGCGGCGGGCGCGTGCGACCGTCCGGCCGGTATGCGGAGCGGTCAGTCGACCAGCAGGGCCGGCCGGTGGTACGGCCGGCCCTGCTGGTCGCCGGCGCCCGCGCTGCCTCGCCGAGCGGGAACGTCCACTCGACCGGCCGCCGCGGCCCGCCGGCCCCGACCCGGTCGGCGACAACGCATCCCGCGGCGAACGCCTCCACGAGCATCCGGACCGCGCGCACCCCGGGCCGCTCCGCCTCGCGCGGGACGTCGTCCGGGCCGGCCGGCACGAGCGACACCGCGACGCCGCCGGAACGCGGCACCCGCAGCGAACGCAGGGACGGCCGACGGCGGCTCGTGCCGGTTGTGCCGGTCGTGCCGGTTGTGCCGCCGGGCCACCACGCACCGGAAGTTCACCGACCGCTTCCGGCGGCCCTTCCCGTGCCGCCCCTCGGCCGACGGCGGCTCGTGTCCGGTCGAGCGCGGACCGTGGCCGACGGCCGACTGAAACCGGCGGGGCGGGATATCCGCACAGGACCGGGCGCGCCGCGGCACGGCAGCGCGCCCCCGAAACCAGCGGAGGACACGCATGGCACTGGTCAACGCGGGAGTCGTGGTGCTCGACTGCGCCGAGCCCGAGAAACTCGCCCTCTTCTACCGGCAGTTCCTGGACGCCGAGGACACGGACGTGGCCGCCAACCGGGTGGAGATCCGCAGCGCGGACGGCACCCGGCTGGCGTTCCGGCGCGACGCGAACGCCACCCCGCCGAGCTGGCCCCGCCCGGAGAACGCGCTCCAGGCCCACCTGGAGTTCATGGTGGAGGACCTGGACGCCGCCGAGCGCAAGGTCGTCGGACTCGGCGGGCGCCCACTGGAGGCGAAGGACGCCCCCGGCCTCTACGAGGAGCGCAGCTTCGCCGATCCGGCGGGTCACTCCTTCACCCTGCGCCGCGTCCCGCCCCTGGCGCCGAAGCGGGGCTGACGCCGGGGCGGGGCCGGTGCCCCCGCAGGGCCGGCGCCCCGGTCAGGCCCGGCCGGTCTTGTCCTGGGCCGGCCAGACGCCCGTACGGCGCTCGATGGCCCTCGCCCCGGCGCGGTCCACGAGGCTGCGCACACTGGCGAAGATGGCGCCCTGGATCGCGGCGGCCAGCAGGATCTCACCCAGACGGCGGTCCGGATCGAGCGCGTCGGGGGCGTCGTCCTCGTCGCGGAGGCTCTTCCAGATCTTGCGGAAGGCCATGCCCGCGAGCGTGCCGCTGGTCCAGCTCAGTGCGAACCCGACCGGCTTGTAGGCGGCGGGAAGCTTCTTCTTCGTGCTGCTGCTCAGGTTCTTCTTGCCCACGTGGTTCTCCCGGTGGATGCGAGTGGTTCGAGTTGTTCGACGGCCCCGGGTGCCCGGGGAGCCGTTCGTGTGGTGCGGTGGCGTGGTGTCAGGGGCGTCCTGCCGGGGGCACCTCCTCACCCGGGGGCACCGGCCCCGGCGGCGTCCCGTCGCCGAAGGGCCGCCCACCCAGTTCCGCACGACCGTGCGGGGTGAGCCAGCCGGACAGGTCCGGGCCGAGCGGCACGACGCCCGTCGGGTTGATGCCGGTGTGCACCCGGTAGTAGTGCCGCTTGATGTGGTCGAAGTCGACCGTGTCCCCGAACCCGGGGGTCTGGAACAGATCGCGGACGTACGCCCACAGCACCGGGTGCTCCGCCAGCTTCCAGCGGTTGCACTTGAAGTGGCCGTGGTACACCGCGTCGAACCGGACCAGCGTCGTGAAAAGCCGGATGTCGGCCTCGGTGATCGTGTCGCCGACGAGGTACCGCTGCCGCTCCAGCCGCCCGCCCAGCAGCTCCAGCCGGCGGAACACGCCCGCGCAGGCGGCCTCGTACTCCTCCTGCCCGGTGGCGAAGCCCGCCCGGTACACGCCGTTGTTGACGTCTTCGTAGACGCCCGCCATCACCTCGTCGATCTCGTCGCGCAGCGCCCCGGGATACAGGTCGGGCGCGCCCTCGCGGTGCAGGCCCGTCCACTCGGCCGCGAAGTCCAGGGTGATCCGCTGGTAGTCGTTGGTGACCAGCCTCCCGCTGGGCACGTCCACGATCGCCGGCACGCTCACCCCGCCCGGGTGGCCGCTCTCCCGCCGCTCGTAGGCCTCGCCGAGGAAGCGGATGCCGAGGACCGGGTCGCGGCCGTCCGGGTCGAGCGTGAAACGCCAGCTGCGGTCGTCCTGGATCGGGTCGGCGACGGCCAGCGACACGGCGCCCTCCAGACCCAGCAGCCGCCGGGAGACCAGCGCGCGGCTCGCCCACGGGCAGGCACGGCTCACCACCAGGCGGTAGCGGCCGGACTCGGCGGGCCAGCCGTCCCGGCCGTCCGCGGTGATCCGGTCGGCGAAGTGCGCCTTGGACCGCTTGAACGCCTTCCTGCCGTACTCGGTGTTGCCGTGGCCGCCCTCGGCGCGGTCGCCGCTCATCACCGCACTCCTCACTGCCGTCGCGTGTGTCCCACGGGAACGCGTTCCCCGAAATCGGCGGACGGCACGGTGTGAGCCGGTACGAGCGGGGCATTCGGCGAGGGCCGGACCCGACAGCGACGGAGTACACGTGAGCGGAACACCCCCGGAGAAACCGGATGCCACGGAGAGCCGAACCGAACGGAGGACCCGCGTCACCATCCTGGTGGCGCTCGCGGCCAATCTGGTGATCGCGGTGGCCAAGGCCGTCGGCGGGCTCCTGGCCGGCTCACCCGCGCTGCTGTCGGAGGCCGCGCACTCGGTGGCGGACAGCCTGAACGAGGTGTTCCTGCTGGCCGCGCTGCGGCGCAGCCGCCGCCCCGCCGACCGGCGTCACCCGTTCGGGTACGGCAAGGAGCGGTACTTCTGGTCGCTGCTGGCCGCCGTCGGGATCTTCGTCATGGGTGGCTGCTTCTCCTTCTTCCAGGGCCTCGAGGCCCTGCGCGGCGGCGCCGAGGAGACATTGGGTGGATACGTCGCCGGGCTGATCGTGCTCGGCGTCGCCCTCCTCGCCGAGGGCGGCTCGCTGCTGCGCGCCCTGCACCAGGTGCGCCGGCAGGGCGGCGGAGCCGACGGCATGCGCGACCCGGCGCTGCGCACCGTCGTCGCCGAGGACGGCACGGCGGTGCTCGGCGTCACCCTCGCGATCACCGGAATGGCCCTGCACATGGCCACCGGCCGGGTCGTGTGGGAGGCGTCCGCGTCCCTCGCGATCGGCGCGCTGCTCGTCTACGTCGCCTACCGGCTCGGCCGCGACGCCCGCGACCAGCTCATCGGCGAGGCCGCCGACCCGGAAACCGGCGGCCGGATCCGCGCACTGCTCCAGGCGCAGCCCGAGATCGACAGCGTGGAGGCGCTGCTCACCATGAAGACCGGCCTGGACTCGGCCCTGGTGGCGGCCCGCATCGACCTGGTCCCGGGCCTGGACAGCGAACGCGTCGAGGAGGTCGCCGTCCGCATCAAGAGGTCGATCCGCCACGCCGTGGCGGAGGCCGACCAGGTGTTCCTCGACGTGACCGACCGGGCCACCCGCGAGGCGGACGAAAGCCCCGCCGCGACGGGGGAACGCGGCGGGGCCTGACGCACGGGTGCCCGGCCGCCGCCGTTTCATGCCCACCCGGCGAGCCCCTTTCCGAGCAGCCCGCAGGCGGGACGCCGACGGACGCCCGGAGGCTCAGTCCGCGTCCACCGGGTCGAGGACGAACACCGGGATCTCGCGGTCCGTCTTCTTCTGGTAGTCGGCGTAGCTCGGGAACGCCGCGACGGCCCGCTCCCACCATTCGGCCTTCTCCGCGCCGGTGACCTCACGTGCCGTCATGTCGCGCCTGACCGGCCCGTCCTGGAGCTCCACACGCGGATCGGCCTTCAGGTTGTGGTACCAGACGGGGTGCTTCGGTGCGCCGCCGAGTGAGGCCACCACGGCGTACCGGCCCTCGTGCTCGACGCGCATCAGCGGCGTCTTGCGCAGCTTCCCCGACCGGGCGCCCCGGCTCGTCAGCACGATCACCGGCAGGCCCGTGTCCCGCAGGGTCGTGCCCCGCGTACCGCCGGAGCCCTCGTACAACTCCACCTGCTCGCGCACCCACTGCGTCGTGCTCGGCTCGTACTCGCCCTCGAGAGGCATGGCATCCGTCCCATCGTCACGTCGTAGGTCTCTGACGCCCGAGTCCAACATCCACACGGGCCCGATTCAATCCCGGACCCCGTCGTGTCGGGCGTTCGTGTCGGGCGGCAAACGCACCTCGCGGAAGCGGCGGCCCGCGGGTGACGGCTTGGGGAAGTGATGGCGCGCGGGGATGGCGGCGCGCGGGCGCCGGGCTTCGAGCGCGCACGAAGACGTACGCTCGCCCCCCGTGGTACCCCCGACGGCAGGAGCAGCAACGATGCAGTACGTGAAGCTCGGTTCGACGGGCCTCGACGTGTCGCGGATCTGTCTGGGCTGCATGACCTACGGCCTTCCCGACCGAGGCGCGCACGAGTGGACCCTCGACGAGGAGGCCTCCCGCCCGTTGATCCGGCAGGCGCTGGACGCCGGCATCACCTTCTTCGACACCGCGAACGTCTACTCCGACGGCACCAGCGAGGAGATCGTCGGCCGCGCCCTGCGCGACTTCGCGCGCCGCGACGACATCGTGCTCGCCACCAAGGTGCACGGCCGGATGCGGCCCGGACCCAACGGCGGCGGCCTGTCCCGCAAGGTGATCATGACCGAGATCGACCACAGCCTCGCCCGCCTCGGCACCGACTACGTCGACCTCTACCAGATCCACCGCTGGGACCCGCACACCCCGGTCGAGGAGACGATGGAGGCCCTGCACGACCTCGTGAAGGCGGGCAAGGTGCGTTACCTCGGGGCGAGTTCGATGTACGCGTGGCAGTTCTCCAAGGCCCAGTACACCGCCCGCACGAACGGCTGGACCCCGTTCGTGTCCATGCAGAACCACTACAACCTGGTGTACCGCGAGGAGGAGCGCGAGATGCTGCCGCTCTGCGCGGACCTGGGCGTCGGTGTCCTGCCGTGGAGCCCGCTCGCCCGCGGCAGGCTCACCCGGGACTGGGACAGCACGACCGAACGCAGCGCCACCGACCGGTTCGGCAGCACCCTCTACCAGGAGGGCGACCGCGCCGTCGTGGAGGCCGTCGGCCGTGTCGCCGGCACACGGGGCGTGCCGCGCGCCCAGGTCGCCCTCGCCTGGCTGCTGCACCAGGACACGGTGACGGCCCCGATCGTGGGTGCGGCCGAGCCGCGGCACCTGGACGACGCGGTCGCCGCGGTCGGACTCGACCTCACGGCCGAGGAGATCGAGGAGCTGGAGCGCCCGTACACTCCGCACCCGATCGCGGGTCACTGAACCCGCGGGAGTGCCGGGGGAGCCGTGCCGTCACGGCCCGTCACCCGCCGCGAACACCGTGAGGAAGACCGTCGACGCGTTCCCGCCCACCGGCACCTCGCCGGCCGTCCACGTCACCTTCAGGGAGGTCCGCTCGTCCGGTGGTGTCACCAGCAGCGCCGCCGGTGTGGCCGTGCGGGCGCCGCTCGTCTGCGGGGACGCGAACGACAGCCCCGCCCAGGCGCTGTCGCCGGGGTCCAGCGTCACTGTCGTGGGGGTGAAGCCGGGACTGCGCCTCGGGTCGGGCCCGACCTGCCTGCCGTGGGCGTCGATGAAGGCGGCACCCGGATAGCCGTGGACCGTGCACGTACGGGACGAGGTGTTCGTCAGGACGACGGGGAGGTTGCGCTGCCCGGCGCCCGGCTCGAGGCTGCCGACGGACGCGCGCAGCCCGGGGGTGTGGCAGCGGCTCCGGTCGGCGCTGTCACCGGGCCCGGTGGCCGACGGGGACGCGGACCGGGGTACCGCCGCGGTGTCCGGGTCGCCGGGCGCGGACGCCGTGCCGTCGTCGGGACCGGTCACGGGGCCGCTCGTGGCGGGCGCGCGCGGTGGTGCCGTCGCGGCGCTGTCGGAGCCTTCGCAGGCGGTCAGCGTGCCCAGCAGCGCCAGCGCACCGGCGAGCAGGGCTGCCCGGGGGACGGACGAGGACGTGTTCGCCATGGTTCTCCGCTCCTGGAGGTTCCCTGAGGTGAGTGTCCCCAGCACGGCGGGATCAACGCGCGAGCCGGGAGCGGGAGTTGCCCCTCACGTCTCGTCCTGCAGGGTGAGCTCCGCCCAGATGGTCTTGCCCTCGGGGGTGTGCCTGCTGCCCCAGCGCTGGGTGAGCTGGGCGACCAGCAGCAGCCCGCGCCCGCCCTCGTCCCACGTCTTGGCGCGGCGCAGGTGCGGTGCCGTGGAGTTGGTGTCGGAGACCTCGCAGATCAGCGTCGTCTCGTCGTGGATCAGCCGCAGCCGTATCGGCGGGGCGCCGTACCGGATCGCGTTGGTGACCAGCTCGCTCACGACGAGCTCCGTGGTGAACGAGGCGTCGTCCAGGTGCCAGGTGCCGAGCCGGTCGAGGACCTGCTTGCGTACGGGCGCGACCAGTGACGGGTCGGCGGGGATGTCCCAGGTGGCGACCTGCGAGGGGGGCACCCCCCGGGTGCGGGCCAGCAGCAGCGCCACGTCGTCGGCGGCGCCGCCCGCGGGCAGCAGGGCGTGCAGCACCCGGTCGCACGCCTCCTCCAGAGAACCCGACGAGCCCGAGGAGCCGGACGCGTCCGACGGTGCGGGTGAGCCCGGCGGGCCGGACGGCGCGGAGGCAGCCGACGCGGCCTCGGACCCCGCCAGCGACGCCAGGGACGAGCACAGGATGTCCTGGGCGGCGTCGACGTCCCGGTCGCGGTGCTCCAGCAGCCCGTCGGTGTAGAACGCCAGCACACTGCCCTCGCGCAGGTTCAGCTCCGCCGACTCGAACGGCAGCCCGCCCACGCCCAGCGGCGGACCGACGGGCAGGTCGACCGGCAGGCACGGCCCGTCCGGCGGGACCAGCACGGGTGCCGGATGCCCTGCCCGGGCGAGCGTGCAGCGCCGCGACATCGGGTCGTACACCGCGTACAGACAGGTCGCGCCGACCTCGCCGGTGCTGTCGTCGTCGCCGGATTCCGCCGAGAGCCTCAGGACCAGGTCGTCCAGATGGGTGAGCAGTTCCTCCGGGGGCAGGTCGATGTCGGCGAGGGTCCGCACCGCGGTCCGTAGCCGGCCCATGGTGGCCGACGCCTGGATGCCGTGACCCACGACGTCACCGACGACCATGGCGACCCGCAGCCCGGACAGCGGGATCACGTCGAACCAGTCGCCGCCCACCCCGGCGCGCGCGGCCGGGAGGTAGCGGGACGCCGCCTGCACCGCGACGGTGCCCGGCAGCGACCGGGGCAGCAGACTGCGCTGCAGGGTGAGGGTCGTCTCGCGCTCCCGGGAGTAGCGGCGGGCGTTGTCGATGCAGACGGCGGCCCGCGCCGAGATCTCCTCGGCCAGCAGCGCGTCGTCTCGGGTGTAGGGCTCGGGCCGCTGGTACCGGATGAACACGGCGACGCCGAGTGTCGCGCCGCGCGCCCGGAGCGGGACGGACATGGAGGAGTGCGCGCCGGTCTGACGGGTTCGGGTCAGGCGCTTGCGGTCCACGGCGAGCCAGTCGCCGACGTCCCCGGCCGACACCTGCGCCACGACCGTACGGCCGCTGACGAGGGAGTCGGCCTGCGGCGAGTGCGGCGGGTAGGTGTCCACCTCTCCCGGTGCGATCACGGCGTCCGGGTTGCCCGGCCGGATCGAGCGGTGCGCGGCCCGGCGCAGCGGCAGCGGCAGCGTCGGGCGGTCGGCGTGCTCACCGCCCTCCGGGACGTCGAGCAGGTCGACGCTGACGAAGTCGGCCAGCGCGGGCACGCACACGTCCGCGAGTTCCTGTGCGGTGCGCGTGACGTCGAGGGTGGTGCCGATCCGGACGCTCGCCTCGTTGACGAGCTCCAGCCGCTGCCGTGCCCGGATCTGCTCGGTGAAGTCGTGGACGGTGACACAGACGCCCCGCGCCCCGTCGCCGGCGCCGGTGAGCGGCGCGATCCGGGCCAGCCAGTCGTGCGCCCGTGTCTCGCGGCTGGCCTTCAGACGGGCGTGCATGTCGTACGGCTGACCGGACTGCAGCACATACCGCATGTGCCGCTCCAGCTCGGCGCTCTGCCGCTGGTCGGTGATGTCGGTGGCCCGCAGGCCACGGATGCGCGCGGCGGGCAGGCCGATCAGATCGGTCATCGCGTTGTTGGCGCCGCGCAACCGCAGCCGCTCGTCGTAGATCATGGTGGCGCACGGCGACTGCGCCAGGGCCGCGCCGATCAGCGGGTCGTCCTGCTGTTCGCGGCGTGCCTCGGGCAGCGGGGCCACCGCGAACCAGTGGCCGGGACCGCCTTCCTCGGGCACGCGCTGGTGGGCCAGGACCCACACGGGCACGGTGTGGCCGTCGCGGTGCCGCAGCACGACCGTGCCGTCCCAGCGGTACTGGCCGGGGCGGGGCAGTGAGGGCACCGAACCATCGGCGAGCAGGTCGGCGGCGGGGCGGCCCAGGACGTCGGTGGCGGAATGTCCGAGCAGCAGACGAGCACCCTCGTTCCACTCCTGGACGGTGCCGGTCGCATCGACGACAGCCCGTGCCGCGTCGGCATCGTCGAACGGGTTGACCGGACTCATCGTCGCCACTCCATCGCGGACACTCACAGTGAACAGGCGGCGCCCCTTGGCCCCCAGCCTAGTGCGTACCGGCCCGGCACAAACGTTGAACGGCCGTGGCGAAAGGGGTGCCCGACGCGTGCCCGGTGGTCTCCGGCCGGGCGGCCCGTCCACGCGGCCCGGGGGCACCGGCCGCACGACCGGCACTCCCCGTCCGGCCGATGGCGCGGAACAGCCACTCTCGCGGCCCCGGAAGGACTGCCGGACGGTGGTCCCGTCCGGACCGTTGACGTGGGACACACCTGCCACAACCATGTCCCCGACCGGCTTTGGGAGCGCTCCCATGATGAGTGTGACCGTCGCATCGTCCCCCGACGAGGAGCCACAGACGTGTACAGACGCAGAACCGCCCTGTTGACCCTGACGGCCCTGCTGGCGACCGCGCTCACCGCGCTGCCCGCCGGGCGGGCCGGGGCCGACGAGACCGAGGTGTACGAGCCGGACACCGGGCCCCGGGTCCGTGTGAACCAGGTCGGCTACCTGCCGAACGGCCCGAAGAACGCCACCGTCGTCACCGATGCCACCGAGCCGCTGCCCTGGCAGCTGAAGAACGCGAGCGGGGCCGTCGTGGCACGCGGTACGACCGTGGCGCGCGGCCGGGACGCCTCCTCGGGGCAGAGCGTCCACTCGATCGATTTCGGCGGCCACCGCGCCACGGGCGAGAACCTCACCCTGACCGTCGACGGTGAGACCAGCCGTCCCTTCGACATAGCCGCCGGCACCTACGACGACCTGCGCCTCGACGCCGCGAAGTACTACTACACGCAGCGCAGCGGTGTGGCGATACGCGACGACCTGCGGCCCGGCTACGGCCGCGCGGCAGGACACCTGGACGTGGCGCCCAACCAGGGCGACGGCAAGGTGCCCTGCCGGCCGGGCGAGTGCGACTACACCCTCGACGTCACCGGCGGCTGGTACGACGCCGGCGACCACGGCAAGTACGTCGTGAACGGCGGCATCTCGACGTGGGAGCTGCTGAGCACCTACGAGCGGGAGCTGATCGCCCGTACGGGAGAGGCGGAGAAGCTCGGCGACGGCTCGCTGCGCATCCCGGAGAGCGGCAACAGGGTCCCGGACATCCTGGACGAGGCCCGCTGGGAGCTGGAGTTCCTGCTGAAGATGCAGGTCCCCGACGGTCAGCCGCTGGCCGGCATGGCGCACCACAAGATCCACGACGAGCAGTGGACGGGCCTGCCGCTGCTGCCGAGCGCCGACCCGCAGAAGCGGGAACTGCACCCGCCAACCACCGCCGCCACCCTGAACCTGGCGGCGACGGCGGCCCAGGCGGCCCGCGTGTACCGGTCCTACGACGCGCAGTTCGCGGCGACCGCGCTCGCCGCGGCCCGCAAGGCGTGGGGCGCGGCGCTCGCCCACCCCGACGTGCTCGCCTCCGAGTCCGACGGCATCGGCGGCGGCACCTACGCCGACGCCGAGGTGTCCGACGAGTTCTACTGGGCCGCCGCCCAGCTGTACCTCACGACCGGCGAGCGGGCCTTCCGGGACCACGTCCGGCGCTCCCCGGTGCACACGGCCGACATCTTCGGCCCGAACGGCTTCGACTGGGCCCACACGGCCGCCGCGGGACGCCTCGACCTCGCGCTGCTCCCGAACCGGCTCCCGGGCCGCGACAAGGTCCGCGCGTCCGTGGTGAAGGGCGCCGACCGCTACCTGGCGACGCTCCAGGCCCACCCGTACGGCCTGCCGTACGCGCCCGACGGCAACACCTACGACTGGGGCTCCAGCCACCAGGTCCTCAACAACGCCGTGGTCCTCGCCGCCGCCTACGACATCACCGGCGGCAGGAAGTACCGCGACGGGGCCCTGCAGACCATGGACTACATCCTCGGACGCAACGCCCTGAACATGTCCTACGTCACCGGTTACGGCGAGGTCAACGCGCACCATCAGCACAGCCGCTGGTACGCCGAGCAGCTCGACCCGAACCTGCCGGCCCCGCCCGACGGCACGCTCTCCGGAGGTCCGAACTCGTCCATCCAGGACCCCTTCGCGCAGAGCAGGCTCCAGGGCTGCGTCGGCCAGTTCTGCTTCATCGACGACATCCAGTCCTGGTCGACGAACGAGCACACGATCAACTGGAACGCCGCGCTCGCCCGCGTCGCCGCCTTCGCGGCCGCCCAGGGGTAGCGGCGACCGCCCGGGACAGCGGTCCGACCCCGCCCCCCGACCCCCGTCCGGCGCCCGGTGCTGCCGTCCCGCTACCCGCGGGACGGCAGCCGCCGAAGCACACCCGGTACCGTCCCACGCGCTCTCTGACCTGGTCGTATTTACGGGGCAGTACCCGCGGCGGTACCGTGCGGGCATGCCAGCTCTCAACGTGGAGTTCAGCGACCGCGAGCTAGAGGACCTGCGGCAGATCGCCAAGGAACGCGGTACGTCGATGAAGGCCCTCGTGCGGGAGGCCGCCGCGGCCGACATAGCGCGGCACCGGGCGCTGCAGGAGGGCGCGGAGGAGTTCCGCCGGTTCTTCGCGGCCCACGCCGACGAGTTCGCCGCCGCCTTCCCCGACGACGAACCGGCCGCCAGGAGCGCGGGGCGGGGCGCCTGACCGATGGCACCCGTCCTCCACATCGACGTGCCCTGGCTTCTCCAGCGTCACGAGGAGGTGCTGCCCGACCAGCCCACGATCAACGACTTCTCCGTGCTGGTCGCCGCCGTGGCCCGGCACCGGGTCGACCCGCCCCGGCTCGGCGTCGACTCCGACCCCGCCTGGCGGGCCGCCGCACTGCTGCACACCCTGGCCCTGCTCAAGCCGCTGCCTGCGGCCAACGCCCGCTTCGCCTGCGCGACCGCCGTGGCCTACATGTACGTCAGCGGCGTCGGCATCGACCCGCCCTACGGCGCCCTCGTCGATCTCGCCCGCGATCTGATGTCCGGCGAGGCCGACGTTTACGGGGCGGCCGACCGGCTGCGTTCCTGGCAGATATGACCGCGGCCGTGCAGGGGTTCCGCCGCGAGACATACGAAATCCGCTGTGCGCGGGCGGGGACGACCGGCGTGTGTTTTCCGCAGATCCGAGAGGTGAAACGGGCGAGAATGCGGTGCCCCGCTGTGCGTGGGGAATTCACGTGGGGGACGCGACCCGCGAAATCCGTCGCCCACCGCTCCCGCGCAACGCCACGACCTCGGCGTTTGCGAGGTCATTTCCACGGCACCGATGTGGTCTGCATGCCTTGTTGGGCGCGAGCGGGTTGTGCCAGAGTGAACCCCCGTGCGGAAGGCGTGAATGCCGACTGGCGTATCGGGGCCGACCGGCCGGGTCCGGTACGCCGACGGTGAATTCACCTCCCGCTTCACCGCCCCAAAGGTCCGCACCAATTCCGACGACGCCGGTGCCTTTTCGGCGAGCTGGAAACTTCTGTGTCACGCGCAGGGGAAGGAAACAGCTTCAGTGCCCACCCCTCACCCGCCTCGTCCTCCCCGTCAGGCGCCCGGCGGCGGCCCGGGGGAGTCCGACGAGTCCCTCGTCGGGCTGCTCGCGGACGGCCCCGGGGACGAATCGGCCCGCGCCGCCGCCCTGTTGACGGCGCGGCACTGGCAGGCGGCACACGACTACGCCGTGATCTGCCTGGCCTCCACGGGGTCCGTGGCCGCCATGGTCACCGCCGACGCGTTCCGCCGCACCCTCGACCGCGCCGCCCTCGCCCCTGCCACGCTCGGCGGGCCGACGTCCGCGCTGCGCCCCCGGCTCCTCGTGGCCGTGCGGGACACGGTCCGTGCGTGGGCCGCCGACGACCGGACGGCGGGTGTCCTGCCCGCCCTGCGGAAACCCGCCGGTGGTCGCGGCATGCGCACGGCGACGTCTCTCACCCCCGGCAACCGGGCCCTGGCCGGGCAGTCGTTCCAGCTCCTTCCGCCCGCCGCGCGGTGTGTGCTGTGGCACGCCGAGGTCGAGGCGGAGCCGCTGTCCGTACCGGCCGGGCTGCTCGGTATGGACACCGGGGCCGCGTCGGCCGCACTCGACCGGGCGCGGGAGCAATTCCGCGCGGGCTGCCTGCGGGCCCACCGGGAGCTCGCCCCGACCGAGGACTGCCGCTTCTACAGCCGCCTCCTCGACGTGCCCATCCGGCGCGGCGGCGCCCTGCTCCCCGACGTCCGGGACCACCTCGCCGCGTGCCGGCACTGCCGCTTCGCCGCGGAACAACTGGGCCACTTCGAGAACGGCCTGGGACTCCTGCTCGCCGAGGCCGTCCTCGGCTGGGGCGCGCGGCGCTACCACGACTCGCGGCCCGGCCGGACGGCGAGCGGCGGACGCCGCGGACGGGGCGGTTCGCGACGCGGCCGGCACCGCATCCTCGACGGGCTGTCCGCCGTCGGCCGCCGGCGGCCGACCGTTCCGCGCTCCCCGCGCACCCTGCTCTCGGGCGCCGGAGCCGCCTCGGCCGTGGTGCTGACCACCGTCCTGATCGCGAACGTGTGGTCGCACGACGGCGGCGCCGACCCGACGGCGTCCACCAGGACCCCCGCCGTCACCGCGTCCGGAGCCGCGCAACCCGTCCCGCCCGACACGGCCGGGCTGCCCACGGCACCCCGGCAGGCGCGGCTGCGGAGCGCCGCCGCCGGTCTGTGCCTCGACGTGACCGGCCCGGCGGAGGCCGGGGCGGGCGTACGGCTCGCGGCCTGCTCGGAGGCGTGGACCCAGCGGTGGACGTTTGAGGAGGACGGTCTGCTGCGCAGCGCCGCCGATCCCGGGCTGTGTCTGGACTCCCGCGCGGACGCCGGGGTCGTCGTGCTCGGCGCGTGCGCCGAACGCGGCGAGGGCCGGTCGGGCGACGTCCGCTACGGCCTCACCGGGCGGGGGGAGTTGCTGCCGCGCTGGGAGAAGCAGCTGGCTCTCGCCGTCACCGCACCCGACGCGAACGCCGGCGTCGTCGTCAAGGTGCGGGACGGCTCCGCAGCGCAACGCTGGCGCGTCGACCCCGCACCGGCGGCCGAGGGCACCTTGTCCGTCGCGGAGCCGGACGTGCCCGCTGCTCGCGCGGCGGGGATGCCGCCCGGCAGACGCTAGACCGGACGGCGGCCGGGGCGACGGCGGTCGACCCGGCAACGGCCTGACGCCGCCGGGCGGTCAGGCCGGGCCCGTGATCAGGTCGGCGGCGCTGACCGTGGCCGGTGTGGCGTGGCCGGACAGAGCGAGGGTGAGGTCCAGTTCGGCGAGCAGGCAGCGGATCACGTGCTCGACGCCCGCCTGCCCGTCGAGCCCGAGCCCGTACACGTACGGCCGTCCGACGAGGACCGAACGCGCGCCGAGTGCCAGCGCCTTGAAGATGTCGTCGCCGGTGCGCACGCCGCTGTCGAACAGCACGGTGAGCCGGTCGCCGACCGCCTCCACCACACCGGGCAGCGCGTCGGCGGCGCCCACGGACCCGGCGACCTGACGGCCACCGTGGTTGGACACGACGACGCCGTCCATCCCGGCGTCGGCGGCCAGCCGGGCGTCGTCGGGATGCAGGACGCCCTTCAGAACGATCGGGCCGTCCCAGTTCTCCCTCAGGAACGCCAGGTCCGGCCAGGTCTTGGCAGGGTCGGAGAACAGGCTGAAGAAGTGCAGCACGGCGGCTTTCGGGTCCTCGTCCACCGGCTTGGCCAGACCCGCCCGGAACGCGGGATCGGAAAAGTAGTTGGCCGTGCCCACCCCGTGCACGAACGGCAGATACGCCTGGTCCAGGTCGCGCGGGCGCCAGGCCAGCATCGGCGTGTCCAGCGTGACGACGAGCGCGGTGTATCCGGACGCCTTCGCACGGGCCAGGAAACTCCGGGTCACCTCGCGGTCCTTGGGCCAGTACAGCTGGAACCAGCGCTCGGACCCGCCCATCGCCTCGGCGACCTCCTCCATGGGCGTACTGGACGCGGAGGACAGGATGAACGGCACGCCCTGCGCGGCGGCGGCCCGGGCGGCGGCCCGTTCGGCGTCCGGATGCATGATGGACAGCACGCCGACCGGGGCCAGCGCGAGCGGGGCGGGCAGAGCGCGGCCCAGCACCTCCACCGACAGGTCGCGCTCGTGCACGTCGCGCAGCATGCGGGGCACGATCCGGCGTCGGGCGAGGGCGTCCCGGTTGGCGCGGGCCGTGCTGCCGTCGCCCGCGCTGCCGGCGACGTAGCCGACGGGGCCGGGGCCGAGGCGCTGCTCGGTGACCTCCTCCAGCCGGGTCAGGTCGGTGGGCAGCCGGGGCACCGTGCCCGTCATGCCGTTGAGGTAGATCTCGAGCTGGAAGTCCGCCCAGTGCTTGCCCATGGAAGTCCCGTCTCGTCGCTGAGAACACGCGCCGCACCGACCATACCCACGGGTACGTCCGGTCGGTCCGCGGGGCAGGGGGTCTGGACGGCCTTGCCGTTGGTGCCGGACAGATCCCCATCGGTGGGTTTCAGGCCTAGTACCGAACGATCAAAATGCGCCAAATGGCTGCTTCAGGCGATCAAGATTGGTGCCGTCAACGGGCTGAAACGTTCGAATTCTGTGACTTCGCGCCACTGATTCCCTACGCGAGGTTACCGAAACGCAGGGGGTCGAGATGTGTTTCCGCGGCGGACTCGGCAGACTCGCGCTCGCCGTTCGGACCCCGCCGGGCACGGGCAAGGCACTCCTGGTCATCGAGCGGAAGGAAGCACACCATGCGGAGCACCGCGCGCCGGGCCACGACTCCGGGGCCGACCGCCACCGCCGTCCCCGGCCCCCTCGCCGCAAGCGGCCTCGCCGCCCCGCACGCCGCCCCCGCCCCGCTCTACGCACCCTCGGCCCCGGTTCAGGCGACGGACCACGGGGCGAACACGGCCGCCCCCACCCCGGAACGCGCGGTCACCCCGACCTGCGCCCCGCGACCGCGCCTCTCCTGTGAACGGACCTTTTCCCACGAGTGCGTGAAGGGCGCCGCCACGAGCGTCCTCACGTTCTGAGACCGGGGTCACCCGATCCCCGCGCACAAGAGGCGACTCGTTGCTGGGGAGCGCGAGTCCCGTGCGCGGGACGGTGATCCCGTACCGGAGGGCCGGCGGGCGGAGTGGGGCCGCCCGTGGGGCCGCCGGTCAAGCCGGGGCGGGACGCCACTGCCGTGGGGACGGCGGCGCCCGCCCCGGCTCACGTGTCCCCGAGCCGACCCGGGGACCCGGGCCGGCGTCGGTCGTCCTCGGGTCCCCGGGTCGGCTCGGTCGTTCTCGGAATCCGGGGGCGGGGTCGGCCCTCCTCGGCCTCAGGTCTCCGGGCCGGTCTCAGTCGTCCCCGGGCTCCTCCGGCGTACCGCCCGCGCGCTTCTTCGGCGGCGTCCTGCTGCGGTGGCTGGTGTCGCACCACGGGTAGCGGCGGCTGCGGCGGCAGGTGCACAGGGCGACGCGGAAGCGGTCGGACGACACGGTCGAGCCGTCCTCCAGTCGCACCTCCACCGGGCCCTCCACGAGCAGGGGGCCGCGCCGCTGGACGGTGATCCTGCGGGGCTGGTCAGACGGGACGTTCGGCACGGATCACCACCAACTCCTCGCTGTCCTCGGCCGCGCCGAGCAGGCCCTGCTCCCGCAGCCAGTGCTCCCGGGCGCGCAGTACCGGCCCGAACGGCACCCGGCGCCGTCGGGTCACCGCCGCCTTGAGGCCCGCGGCGCGCAGCCGCTGCAGTGTTTGGTCGGGTGCGCTGAGCGCGGACTGCACGACCAGCAGCACACCCCCGGGGCGCAGCATCCCGTGCGCCTCCCGGCATATCTCGTCCAGGACGAGCCGCCCGTCGTGGCCCGCGTCCCACGCGCGTGCCGCGCCGCGCGGGCCGTGTGGACCGCCGTGCGCCCCGGGTCGGCGCGGTGCTCCGTCCGGCGCCGGCACGTACGGCGGGTTGGCGAGCACGAGGTCGAAGGTCTCGCCGCGCACCGGTGCGAAGAGGTGCCCGTGCCGGACGCGGAGGCTCACCCCCGCCAGCAGGGCGTTGGCGCGGGCCGCGCACACCGCGCGCCACGACGCGTCCACGGCGGTCACCCGCGTCCCGCGTCGCGCGGCGGCCAGCGCGAGCGCCCCGCTCCCGGTCCCCACGTCGAGGACGTCGGCGCCGGGCGGGACCGGCTCGTCGTACAGGGCCCGGGCCAGCAACCGGGTGTCGTCCTGAGGGGCGTACACGCCCGGCAGCAAGAGTGGATGC
Organism: Streptomyces sp. NPDC005925; assembly: GCF_040638805.1. Taxonomy (NCBI): domain Bacteria; kingdom Bacillati; phylum Actinomycetota; class Actinomycetes; order Kitasatosporales; family Streptomycetaceae; genus Streptomyces; species Streptomyces sp. NPDC005925. Next base: position 19,542 of record NZ_JBEXVL010000032.1, read on the forward strand.
ACATCCGGCCAGGTACCCCCGCATGCAGGATATATGGAAGTTTAATGCGGAACGGGTGTCTGGAGCGGGGTCCGCAGTGCCGAGTGGCCGGCCCGCCAGTCCGCGAGCAGTCGCGCCCCGAAGCGGTCCTCGACGTAACCCGTGGCGTCGATGCCGAAGACCACGTCGCGGGCGAGATGCGGCTCCTGCTCCAGCAGACCGTCGATGACGTCGTGCCGCACGACCTGCTCGTGCACCGCGTCGGCCTCGACGTGCTCGTCGTAGAAGTGCTCGGCGGCCGGGCCCGCGCCGGTGCGGCGCATCGCCTCGGCCAGCCGCCGGGAACCGGGCGACGAGGTGATCTCGACGGCCGCGAAGTGCCCCACGAGCGCGCCGCGCAGCTCCCGGTGCAGCCCGAACAGGGACATCATGTTCACCGTGACCAGCGCCTCGGCGTTCGCCGCGTCGAGATGCCGCCCGTACGTGGTGTCCAGGCCCAGGTCGGTCATCAGGTCCGCGAACAGCCGGGCGTGCACCCGGTCGGCCCGGCCGCCGCCGAACTCGTCGAACTCCACGGCCGCCATCCCCGCCTTGGCCCGGCCCGACAGCCGCGGCAGCACCCAGGCATGCGGGTCGGCCTCCTTCAGGTGGTACAGCGAGCGCAACGCCGCGAACTCGCGCAGTTGCCACAGCTCGCCCTTGTCCCGCAGGAAGTACGACACCCCGGTGCCGTTCACGGGCTCGACCAACAGGTCCTCCACCGCGTCCGCCACGCTGTCGTGGACCGGGGTGTCCGCGCGCAGGGCCGTCAGGAAGCGGTCCTCCAGCGCGGCGCGGGTGCGCAGCAGGCCGGGGTCCCATTCGAGGGCCTCGGGCACCCCTGAGAATCCGCGGTAGTGCAGCTCGTAGCACAGGTAGAGGGCGAGCTGGAGGTCGTCGCCGTACGGGTCGGCGTCCCGTACGGGGTCGTCGCCCGGAGTGGGCAGCGGGCCCGTGCCGGTCAGGTACCGCGTGACGGCCTCGGAGAGCGGGCCCCGGGCCGTCGGCAGCCGTGGTTCGTCAGTGTCGTGCGCCATGCGCGCCGGGTACCCGGCGCGAGACCGGCCATCCGTCCGGGACGGGAGACCGGGGGAGGCCGGGGCGGGAGACCGGGGGAGGCCGGGCGGGGGCGGCGAACCCTGCCCCGGGCCCGGGGCTCCGTCTCAGTGGGCCGCCGTCGCGATGCGCAGCGGAACCGGGCCGGGGGGGACGGGCTTCTCGGTGTGCCGGGTGATCTCCGCCCACCACGACGGGCCGTCCTCGATGTGGCGCAGCAGGATGCCCTCGCGGATCGCCCACGGGCAGATCGTCACCGTCCGCAGGCCGGTCAGCTTCATCGCCGTGTGCCCGACCACCGCGCCGGCCAGACTCTGTGCCGCGCGCGGCGCGGAGATCCCCGGCAGCAGAGCGCGTTCGGCGGCGGGCAGCGCGGCCAGCCGTTCGACCGCCGCGCCCAGGTCGGCGCTGTGCAGCCGGCGTTCCACGAACGGCCCGTGCCGCCCGGGCGGCGCACCGCACAACCGGCCGAGCTGCTGGAACGTGCGCGAGGCGGCGACCGCCGTCTGCGGACCCTCCCAGCGGATCCGCCCCGCCACGTCCCGCATCTGGTGCCGCACCTTGCGGCGCACCGCCCGTACCTGCTCGGGCGCCGGAGGGTCGGCGTCCGGGAAGAACTCGTGGGTCAGGCGCCCCGCGCCCAGCGGCAGCGACGCCGCGAAGTCCGGCAGCCGGCCCCGCCCGAACGCCACCTCCAGCGAACCGCCGCCGATGTCGAGCAGCGCGAGCGGCCCCGAGCGCCAGCCCATCCAGCGCCGGGCGGCGAGAAACGTCAGCTCCGCCTCGACCTCTCCCGGCAGGGTGCACAGGGCGACGCCCGTGCGGGCCCGTACGACGCGCAGGACGTCGTGGCTGTTCGGCGCGGCCCGTACCACGGCGGTGGCGAAGGCGAGCGGCGCGGCGGCGCCCCACCTCTCGGCGGTCCTGGCCGCGGCGGTGACGGCGTCGACGAGCCGCTCGACGGACTCCTCGGGCACCGGGCAGCCCGGCACGACCCGCTCCGACAGCCTGAGCCGCCACTTGGCGGTGTGCACCGGCAGCGGGATCCCGCCCCGCGCGTCCGCCACCACGAGCCGGACGGTGTTCGACCCCACATCCACGACGCTGATTCGCATGGTCGGTGAGTACCCGCGCACACGCGCCGGCAACGGGAGAAGTCGGCCGATCTCAGGGCCCCGTGCCGCCCCTCGCACGGCCGCTCCCGCACCGCGTGCGGCGCCGACGCGGCACCTCCACGGCGCCCTACCCTGCCCCG
>NZ_JBEXVL010000032.1:21969-63325 GCF_040638805.1 Streptomyces sp. NPDC005925
CACGCCCGACGCCCGACGCCCGACGCCCGACGCCCGACGCCCGACGCCCGACGCCCGACGCCCGACGCCCGACGCCCGACGCCCGACGCCCGACGCCCGACGCGACGGCCGGGCGTCATGCCATCTGGCGCCGCACCAGTTCGTGCAGCGGGCCGGCCGTGTCCGCGAGCAACTGCGCGGGCGGGCCCTGCTGGGTGACCTTGCCGTCCTCCATCACGATCACCCGGTCCGCGTCCAGCACCGTCGACAGGCGGTGCGCGATCACGACGCGGGTGGCGTTGAGGGCCTTGGTGGACTCGATGACGGTGCGCTGCGTCTCGTTGTCGAGGGCACTGGTCGCCTCGTCGAAGAACAGGATGCGCGGCCGCCGGATCAGCGCCTGAGCGATCATCAGCCGCTGCCGCTGGCCGCCCGAGACGGCCCCGCTGCCCGACACGATGGTGTGCAGGCCCATCGGCATCAGCCGGATGTCCTCGGCCAGGCCCGCCATCTCGGCCGCCGCCATCGCCTCCTCCGGCGTGTACGGTTCGCTGCCGCAGATGACGTCCAGGATCGACCCGGTGAACGGCTGCGCGTGCTGCAGCACCACCCCGCACTGCCGGCGCACCGCCGACTGGTCGAGGGCCGCCAGGTCCTGCCCGTCGTAGAGCACGCTTCCCGACACCGGACGGTCGAAGCCGATCAGCAGCCGCAGCAGCGTGGACTTGCCGCAGCCGCTCGGGCCGACGATCGCCACGAACTCGCCCGGCCGCATCGCGAACGACACGTCGTCCAGGACCAGCGGCCCGTCGTCGGTGTACCGGAACGACACCCGCCGCGCCTCGATCGCGCCGGTCAGCGGGCCCGGCCGGGTGCTCGCCGTGCGCACCTCGGGGGTCGCCTCCAGCACCGGCCGGATCTCCTCGAACAGGGGCAGCGCCGCCACCGCGGACACGAACGCGCCGGTCAGCTGTGTGACGGAGGTCAGCAGCATCGTCACCGACGTGTTGAAGGTGAGGAACGCAGCCGCCGACATGGAGCCCCGGGCCGGGCCCGCCAGCAGCATGAACATCAGGAGCGTGCACAGCGGCAGGTACACCGCGCCGAGCACCGTCGTGATGTTCTTGATGCGGCCGACCCTCTGCTGGAGTTCACGGCTGCGCGCGAACTGCGACGCCCACGCCGCGTACGCGTAGTTCTCGGCGGCGGCGACCCGCAGCTTGGGCAGGCCGCGCAGCGTCTGGAACGCCTGGTTGTTCAGCTTGTTGGTGAGCACCACCAGCCGCCGCTGCCAGCGCACCTGCCACAGCCCGAGCCCCGTGAACACGCCCGCGATGACCACGAGCATGCCGATCGCCGCCAGCGCCATCGGCACACTGAACCACAGCAGCAGACCCAGGTTCATCGCGCCGACCGTCACCGACTGGCTCACCGTGGGTCCGACACCGGCCAGCAGGCGGCGGATCGCGCTGATGCCCATAGCGGCGCTCGCCAGTTCGCCGGTGGAACGCTCGGTGAAGAACTTCGTCGGCAGTCTCAGCAGCCGGTCCCACACCGCCGGTTGCAGCGTCGCCTCGATCCGGCCCTCCAGCCGCAGGATCGTCAGGTTCTGCAACAGCATGAACGCCGCCGCGACCACCCCGCTGAGCATCACGGCCAGACACACCTGCGCGATGAGGTCGGTCTGCGCCCTCGGCACGAACTCGCCGAGCACCCTGCCCGTCGCGACCGGCACCAGCGCACCGATCACCACCGTCACCAGTCCGCTCAGCAGCAGCCCCGTGAGGTCGCCGCGCGTGCCCCGCATGCAGAACCGCAGCAGTCCGGCCGGACCGAGCCGCTTCTCCGGCAGCGGACGGTAGAACATCACCGCCCGCGGCTCGAACTCCTCCGCGTTGGCCTTCTCGACCGGCGTCTCCCGCTCGGTCGACGGATGCACCGCCACATAGCCGCCGCGCCGCCACAGCAGCGCGACCGGCGCCCCCGACAGCGCGCGATGCCCGACCAGGGGGCCCACGTCGTCCCGCCACCACTGCCCGTCGAGCCGGACGGCCCGGGTACGGACCCGGGAGGTCACGGCGATCAGCTCCACCGGGTCGAGACGGTCCCCGCCGGTGCCGCTCTGCGCCGGCCGGGCGAGCGTGATGCCCGACTCCCGCGCGACCAGCCGGCACGCCGCATACGTGGCGTCGGCGTCGGCGGCCGTGGCACGCCGCTGGGACCGCTTGCCGATGGACGCGAGCAGCGTGCGGTCCGCCTGGGCGCGCACCGCCTCACCGGCCGCGATCCCGGCGGCCGTCCGCGTCTCGTGGGTGCGCTCCAACTGCTCGATCCAGCGGTCCAGCGTGGTCAGCAGCCGGTACTGCTGGTCGACCATGCTCTGCCACAGCCCGGGATCCACCAGCAGGTCGGCCGCCGCCTCCGCGCCGTACAGCGAGCCGTACTGCACGCTGCCCGGCGGCACCTGCATCCAGAACACGTCGTCGTCGGCGGGCGCCACACCCCCGTCGCCGGCCATGGGCGCCTGGAACAGGATCGACAGGCTGCGGCCCACGCCGAGGGCGAGCGCGTACTCCAGCCCGCTCGTCGTCGGCGGCACGTACTGCGGCTGGCCGTACTCGTCGTACGACCATGTCTGGGTGCTCGTCGGCTGGTACAGCTCGCGCAGCCCGATGCGGTGCACGACGCAGTCCCGCAGCGGCCGTGCGACCAGCGTGTGCTGGGGCCCGGCCACCGGTCCGAGCAGCAGCGAACCCGCTTCCAGACGGCCCAGGTGATGCCAGTGGCCCTGCTGCCCCGCGTCCACCGCGAACAGGTCGACCGCGCCCGACGCGACGAGCCACAGCACCTGCGGTCCCTGAAGGTCGAGGCGGCTGAAACCCGCGCAGTCGATGGGCGTGCCCAGCGCGCCGAGCGCGCCGAGAACGAGGTCTTCCTCGCTGCCGGTCGTCGTCATCTCATCGCTCCCTGACGAGCGCCGCGTACGCCCCGCCGCGCGCCACCAGTTCCTCGTGCCGCCCGCGCTCCACGATCGTGCCGTGCTGCAGGACGACGATCTCGTCGCTGTCGCGGACGGTGCTGAGCCGGTGCGCGATCACCACGCACGCGCAGCCGCGCCTGCGGAGGTTGTCCATCACGACCAGCTCGGTCTCCGCGTCCAGCGCGCTCGTCACCTCGTCCAGCACCAGGATGCTGGGCCGCCGCACCAGCGCCCGCGCGATCTCCAGACGCTGGCGCTGCCCGCCGGAGAAGTTCCGGCCGTCCTGCTCCACCCGGCTGTGGATTCCGCCCGGGCGGCGCACGATCACGTCGTACAGCGCCGCGTCCTGGAGGGCCTCCACGATCGCGTCGTCCGGGACCGACGGGTCCCACAGCGCCACGTTGTCGCGGACGGTGCCCTCGAACAGGAACACCTCCTGGTCCACGAAGGAGACGGAGGCCGCGAGGGCACCGCGCGGGATGTCCTCGATGCGCTGCCCGTCGATGCGGATGACTCCCTCCCACGGGGTGTACAGGCCGGAGATCAGCCGGGACACCGTCGACTTGCCGCTGCCGGAGCCGCCGACCAGGGCGACCTGCTGGCCGGGCCCCACGGTCAGGTCGAAACCGCTGAGCAGGGGCTTGTCCAGCGGGTTGTAGCCGAAGGTGATGTTCTCCAGCTCCACGTGACCGTGCAGGCGGCGCGTGGAGTCGCCGGTGCCGGGACGGCCGTAGAGCGGGTCCGCCTTGAAGTTCTCCACGTCCTTCAGACGGGCCACGTCCGCCGCGAAGTCCTGGATGCGGCCCGCGACGCCGTTCAGACGGGTGAGCGGGGCGGTGAAACGGGTGACCAGCGCCTGGAAGGCGACCAGCAGACCGATCGAGATGTGGCCCTCGACCGCGCGCATGCCGCCGATCCACAGGATCAGCGCGCTGTTCACCGTGGCGAGCGTCGGCGCGACCACGCCCAGCCAGGCGCTCGGCACCCCGAGACGCTGCTGCTCCTCCAGCGTCGTGGCGTGCTGCCCGGCCCACTTGCGGAAGTAGCCGTCCTCGCCGCCGGTCGCCTTCAGCGTCTCGATCAGCTGCAGGCCGGTGTACGCGGTGTTGGTCAGCCGCGCCGTGTCCGCGCGGAGCTTCGCCGTGCGGGTGGCACGCAGCCGGATGACGACCCGCATCGCCACGATGTTCAGCAGCGCCACACCGATCCCGACGAAGGTGAGCTGCGGATCGTAGGTGTAGAGGAGCAGCGCGTAGAGGACGACGACGACCGCGTCGACGCCCGCCGCCGCGAGGTCGCGGGCCAGGGTTTCGGCGACGGCGTCGTTGGACTGCAGCCGCTGCACGAGGTCGGCCGGGCTGCGCTGCGAGAAGAACGTCACCGGCAGCCGCAGCAGATGCCGGAGGAACCGGGCGCTGGAGAGGGTGGAGGAGATGATGCGGCCGTGCAGCAGGTTGGCCTGCTGGAGCCACGTCAGAACCACCGTCAGCAGCACGCTCGCCGCCATCGACGCGAACAGCACGCCCAGCAGCGAGGTCTGCCCGCCGATCAGGAACATGTCGATGTACGTGCGGCTCAGCGCGGGCACCGCCGCTCCGACCAGCACCAGCAGCAGACTCGCCAGCACGGCGGTGGGCAGGGTGCCGGCGGTGCCGCGCAGCCGGGCCGGCATCGCCCCCAGCACGCCGGGTTTGCGCCCGCCCCGGGTGAAGCCGGCGCCGGGCTCCATCACCAGCACGACCCCGGTGAAGCTGCCGTCGAAGTCCTCCATGGGCACGAAACGGCGGCCCTTGCCGGGGTCGTTGATGTAGACCCCGCGGCGGCCGAAACGCCGGCCCATGCCGTCGTAGACGACGTAGTGGTTGAACTCCCAGAACAGGATGGCCGGCGCCGCCACCCCGGCGAGCGCCGCGGTGTCCATCTGCATGCCCTTGGCGGTCAGACCGTAACTGCGCGCGGCCTTCAGCAGGTTGCTGGCGCGTGAGCCGTCCCGGGACACGCCGCACGCGATGCGCAGCTCCTCCAGCGGGACGTGCCTGCCGTAGTGGCCGAGGACCATCGCCAGGGAGGCGGCACCGCATTCGACGGCCTCCATCTGGAGCACGGTCGGGGTGCGGACCGTCTTCACCCGGCTGGTGGGGACCTTGCGCCTGGGCGGTGCGGCGCGTCGCCGGGAGCGGGTGTCCGGCGCGGCGCTCACGGCAGCAGCCAGTCGACGGGGCGCTCGTCGGCCAGCTTGACCGACCCCGTGGCCAGGGTCATGGAGGTCAGCTTGAACGGCGGCCCGTCGGCGGACGACCACGCGTAACCGCTCTTGGTGGCGGACGACTCGACGAGGCGGACCGTGACGGCCACCGGCCTGCCCTTCTTCGTGAACTGCTCACCGAGCTGGGTGTCGCCGAGGAACGCCGCGATCGTCTGCGCCGACTGGGCGGCGCGGTCCACGGACTTCACCCTGCCGCGCAGCACGCCGTACTCCTGGCTGGGCACCGACTGCACGGTCAGGTCGACGGTGGCACGGGCCGGGATCGAGGCCGCGTTCTCGGCGGGCACGTAGACCGTCGCGTACAGCGGGTCGTCGGCGTGGGCGACCTTCTCGACGGCGGCGACGTTCGCGCCGGTCTGGATGATCTGGCCGACCGTGGCGGCGATGGCGCTGACCCGCCCGGCGCTGATGGTCCGTACGACCGTCTCGTCCTGCTGCGTACCTTGCTGCGCGCCTTGCTGCGTACGGACCTTGAGGACGGGGGAGTCGGCGGGAAGGCGCTGCCCCGGCTCGGCGAGTACGGCGGTGACCTGGCCCGCGACGGGACTCTGCAGGAGGTAGCTGCCCTGGCCGTGGGTGAGGACGGCGGGCGCGCTCACCGTGGAGGCCACCGAACCGGTCGTCGCCCACACGGACGCCGCCGCCATCGCGACCAGCGTCACGGACAGCACGAGCCAGCCTTGCGGGCGTGCGAAACGCACCGGGAGGTCGAGCTCCTCGGGCGACTGGAGCTTGGCGAGGGCCTGTTGGCGGAACTGCACGGACTTTCCCTCACCTGAGGAATCACTGGGTCCGGCCGGCGCGGGCGCGCACACGGGGCGCTCGGCGCGGACCGGAGAAAGGAAGAGGACAACCGAGAATCCCGGAACCGCCGGCTGCGGCTCCGGGACTCAGACATACAGGGGTGCGATCAGAGACCGGCGACCAGGCCCTGGACCGGGGCGACGCTCAGGCCGGTGGCACCCTCGACCGTGGCGATGGCGGTGTCGGCGGTCGCGCTGACCGGGGCGACGCCGTTCAGGGCACCGGTGACGGTGTTGAGGGCGTTCACGGACAGGCCGCCGGAGACGTTGTCGAGCTCGGCGTCGGAGATCTCAACGGTCTCAACCTGGGGGTTGTTCATAATGGAACTTTCCCTTCGTATGGGTATTCACAAGGGGGAGCGGCCACTTCTGGGGACAGAGGGACAGCCGCCGCACCGCGGACACCGGGCACCCGTCTCCGGGAAGCCCGAACGGTCCCTTCGGTGCGATGGATCAAAGCACGCAGCGCGTCGGGTCTCCAATCAACCAAACGTCTCACCAGGCCATTTGTCAGACGGGCGGACCGAACGGTGCAGGTGTGCGCACGGCGTGGGGGCGACTTCTTCACATGCCTCGCGGCATCGGTTCGCACCGCCCCTTGCGGCGCTCGTGCCGAATCAGGCAGTCCCGCACCAATGGTCCCTTCGGGGGGCGTGCGCGTGTGCAGATTTCCGGTCGTGGTGACCGCGATGGGCATTCGGTGTGCAGATTCACTGAAGTCGAAATTCCGTTCCCCGTGCCGCGACGGAACGTCGCCGTGCGATGACGCTGCGTACTCGACCGAAATGAGCGAACGGCCGCGCGCCGACGAACTGACGCCCCGTGCCGGTCACGCCGTACGGGCCGACTCCGTGCGGGCCCCGTCGTGCGGCACCACGGGGCGTGGCACCACGCGGCATCACGTCGCGCGGCTCCCCACCGCAGGTCACGGGACCCCTGGTCCCGCCCGGCCGCGACCCCCGCGATCCCGGCCGGACGGGACGAGGGCCGGTCCGGCCTCCTCGGCGGGAGGGCCGGACCCGCCCGCACCCACGACTTCGGTGACGCGGCCCCCCGCAGACGCACCGTCAGCCCCTCACCACGTGGCCCGCAGCAGCAACAGCGCGATGTCGTCGAGTCGTTCCCCCTCGGGTGCGTTCCCGCGGACGAGGGTGTCGGCGAGTTCGTCCAGGGGCAGGTCCCCTGCGTCGGACAGGCGGCGGCCGAGCGCCGCGAGCTCCTCCTCGAAGTCGGTGCCGGGGGACTCGACCAGCCCGTCCGTGTACAGGACCAGCAGGCTGCCGGGCGGAAAATCGATCTCCGTCGTCGGATACGAGGCCGACGTGTCGATGCCCAGCAGCGGACCGCCCGCGAGGTCCAGCACCCGCACCCGGCCGTCCGGACGGCGCAGCAGCGGCGGCGGATGACCCGCACGGGACATCACCACCCGCCCCCGCTCCTGATCCAGCCGCAGATACAGACAGCTCGCGAAGAGATCCGAACCGAGGTCGATCAGCAGCCGGTTGGTACTGCTCAGCACCTCCTCCGGCGCCTGCCCCACAGCCGTGTACGCCCGGACCGCCGTACGCAGTTGCCCCATCAGCCCGGCCGCCGTCACGTTGTGGCCCTGCACGTCCCCGATCACCCCCGCGGCCATCCCGTGCACCGGCATCAGGTCGTAGAAGTCGCCCCCGATGTCCATGCCCTGGGTGGCCGGGAGATAGCGGGCCGCCGTCTCGAAGCCGGCCGGCGGCGTCAGAGAACGCGGCAGAAGCGCCGCCTGCAACCCCTGCGCCAGCCGCTGCTTGGCGTCGTAGAGCAGGGCACGCTCCAGGGCCTGCGCGATCATGCCGGCCAGACTCGTCAGCACCGCCCGCTCGTCCGCCGGGAACGGGTGGGGCCTGGCGTACGCCAGCACGAGCATCCCCACCGGACGGCCGGAGGCGATCAGCGGCAGATAGGCCCACGCCGCGTTGCCGTCGGGTGTCTCGCGCCGTCTCGGATACACGCGCTCCAGCTCCTCCTGCGACTCCAGGAACGCCGGCACGCCCGTCCGCAGCACCTGCGCGCCCGGCGTCCGCTCCGTCAGCCGCATCCCGTCGAACCGCTCCACGACCCACGCATCGGGATAGCCGCGGTGTCCCAGCACGTGCATGCGGCCGGCCCGGGAAGCGAGCACGACCAGCGCCCTGCTGCCCACGGCCGGGGCGATCTCGTCCGCCACCAGCTGCACCACGTCCTGCGCGCCGACCGCCTCCGTCAGCGCACTGGCCAGCGTGAGCACCTGCGCGATGCCGACCAGCCGGGACGGCCCCTCGGGGCGCTGCGGGCGCCGGTTCGGCTCCCTCACCCCCCGGGCCCGGCTGATGCGCACACTCAGCCCGGTGGTGGACGGGTAGAGACGGAACGACAGCCAGTCGCCGGGCGGCCGCAGCGCCACGAACGACGTCGTGTGCTGGCTGATCAGCGCCGCCCGGTACCGGTCCTCGTACACCGGGTCGTTCAGCCAGGGCACCGACACCCACAGCTGCGTGCCGAGCAGTTCCCCCGCTTCCGCTCCCATCAGTTCCGCCGCGGCCGGGTTGGCGTACGTCACCCGGCCGTGCAGGTCCAGCGAGCACAGCCCGTACGGCAGTCGTGCCGCCATCCGTGCCGCCTCCGCCGAGCCCTGCGTGTGCGCCGGGCCGCGCGGCGCCGGCTCAGCGAGCGGGCCGGGCTCGGGGCGTGCACGCTTCTCACGCGCCGCCCGCTCAAGGCGCAGCGCCAGCCGCTCGCAGCCCGCGCGCAGATGCTCGCGCTCCCGCTCCGACAGCTCCGTCGGATGCGAGGCGGGCCAGGTCAAGAAGACCGCGCCGTACGGCTGTGAGGCCGTCGCGACGGGCAGCGCGACCAGCGCGAACGGGTACGGCAGCACCATGGCGACGCGCGGGAACCGGCGCGCCATCTCCTCCTCGCCGCCCACCCACACCAGCCGCCGCTCGCGCAGTGCCTCGGCGACCGGGATCGGCGCGCTCAGCCCGACCCGTTCCCACGGTGCCGCGAACACCCGGGGCAGCCCCGCCATCACGCTCATCTCCAGCACCGGCTCGTCCGGCGCCAGCAAGTACACGGCACCCGAGTGGGCCCGCACCTCCTCCATCATCGACGCCAGCGCGAGGGAGAGCAGCGGACGGCCGAGCGGCTCGTCCGGGTCCGCCGGGGCCCGTGCCCGTGACTGCCCGTCCGGCACGCCGACCACCTCCCTCGCCCGGCCGCGCGGCGGTCCCGGCATCGCGTCTGCCTGGTGACGGCCCCAGGCAACCAATCTCCCTCCCGGCCGCGGATTCCGCACCAGGAGGGCCGGCCCCAGCACCAGGAAGGCCGGCCCCACCAGGAAGGGACCGGCCGCACCAGGGAGGCATGGGTCATACCGGGGAGGGACGGCCCGTGCCGGGAGGGCACGCACCGGCGAACGCGCTACGGGATACGGGGCAGGGGTACGGTGTCGATGTACGGCTGCCGGGTACGGCCCGTGGGCGCCCGCCCGTGCGTGCGCCGCGTACCCCCGCATCACCCGCCCATGCCGAGTCCCGTATGCCCGCCTTGCCGCCGGGCCGGGCCAGAACCTGACAGTGAGTCGTCCACAGGGGCTGCGCACGCGCCGTATACGCGCTGTAATGACCGCGTGGCCAGTGAGGACGCGGGGGGGCGGGGAGCGACGGTGTCGCGTGCCGAGACGGTCCTCGAGGCACTCGCCGCGGACCCCACCTCACCCGGGCGGACGCGCCGCGTCCTGGAACAGGCGCTGATCTTCGCGGGGGCCACCTTCGCCGCCGTCTACGCACCCGGCGAGGACCCCCAGCGGCTGTGCCTGGTGGAGTCCGCCGGTGTGCCCCAAACCCTGTACGGCGTACGCGACTGCTACCCGCTCGCCGGACACTCCCCGGCCGCCGAGGCGCACCGCGAAGGCCGGGCCGTGTGGCCGCGCCCCGCCGACGCCGCCGGTCCGGACGCACTGGGGCGCGTGCCGTCCGGGGAGCTCTTCGTGGGCGCGCTGCCCCTGCGCGGCGAGCAGCCCGGAGTCCTCCTCGCCGTCAGCGAGTCGCCCGACGGATTCGACGCCGACGCGCGCACCTGCCTGGAGCTCGTCGCCGCCGCCGTCGTCTGGTCCCCGGCCGCGGCGGCCGACGGCGAGGACCTGCCGTCCAACGCCTTCAGCCTCGCCATGGACAGCGGGCGGGTCGAGGTCGGCGACGACCTCCTCGACCTGTTCGGCCTGGCCCGCGCCCGCTTCGACGGCCGGGTCGAGACTCTCCTCGGCCTGGCCGTGCCCGAGGACCTGCCGTCGCTGATGTCGGTCGTGGAGGCCGACCACATGTCGATCGGCGACCGCGAGCTGGAGTTCCGCGTCCCCCGGCCGGACGGCCCGCCCCGGTGGCTCCGGCTGCGCGGCCGTCCGGTGCCCGGCGGCGACGGCCGGCCCGCACGGCTGGTCGGTACGGTCGTCGACGCCTCCAAGACGCGCTCCGACGTCACCGACGTGGCCCGCGTGCAGCGCCTGGCCGCCGCGCTCGCCACCGCCGGCACCGTGCGCGACGTCAGCCAGGCCGTCGTGTCCGCGCTGCGCCGCCCGCTGCACGCCGACCGGATCGCGCTCGCCGAGCTGGAGGGCGACCGGCTCGTCGTCACCGTCCTCGACCCGCCCGAACCCGAGTCGTGGCCCGAGCTGTGGCGGCTGGAATGGCGTACCGAGTGGCCCGACGCGCCGGTGCGCGCCATGCCCACTCTCGCCGCCGCCCTGCGCGACGGCCGTGCAGCGATCTGGCCCGCGGGCACCGCCCTGGAACCCGCCCTCGCCGAGGTCGGCCCCGGCGGACTCGCCGTCCTGCCGCTGCCCGCCGGAGGCCGCATGGCCGGCGCCTGCCTCATCGGCTGGGACTCCCCGCACGACTTCGGACCCGACGAGCGCGCCCTGCTCACCGCCTCCGCCGGACTCGCCGGGCAGGCCCTGATGCGGGCCCACGCCTTCGACGCCGAGCACGAGCTCGTCGGCATGCTGCAACGCCAGCTGCTGCCGCGCCGCCTGCCGAAACTCCCCGGCGCGGTCGCCGTCGCCCGCTACCTGCCCAGCACGGCCGGCCTGGAACTCGGCGGCGACTGGTACGACGTCATCCCGCTCGTTGACAACCACGTCGCCCTCGTCATCGGCGACGTGCAGGGCCACAGCGCCGCCGCGGCCACCCTCATGGGCCAGATGCGCACCGCCCTGCGCGCCTACGCCACCGAAGGGCACCCGCCGGACGTGGTCGTCTCCCACGCCAACCGCCTGCTCGCCGAGATGGAGACCGACCTCTTCGCGACCTGCGCGTACGTCGAGGTCGACATGGAGGAGGGCACCGCCTGGTGCGTGCGCGCCGGGCACCTGCCGCCCGTGCTGCGCCATCCCGGCGGTGAGACGGAGATCGCGGAGGTGGACGGCGGCCCGCCGCTCGGCGTGAGCGCGCAGGCCGACTTCCCCATGAGCCCGCTCAGGCTGCGGCGCGGCACGGTGATCGCGCTGGCCACGGACGGGCTCGTGGAGACACCCGAGACCGACATCGACACCGGCATGGCCCGCCTCGCCCACGAACTGGCCGTGTCCGACCCCGCGCACCTCGGACTCGTCGCCGACGCCCTGCTCGGCAACGCCGGACGCGGCGACGACGTCGCCCTGCTCCTGGTGCGCTACGACGGAATGGCCCGCCGCCCCATGCGCGAGAGCTGGACGGTGTGGCGCGTGCCCGAGGCCGTCCGGCACGCGCGCCGTTTCACCCGCCGCACCCTGCGGGCCTGGGGCGTGACCCGGCAGATCGACACCATCCTCCTCGTCGTCTCCGAACTCGTCACCAACGCCCTCGCGCACACCGGCGGCCAGGTCCGCCTCGACCTCACCCTGATCAACGGCCGGGTACGCGTCGCGGTCGCCGACGGCTCGCCGCGCACCCCGGTCAAGCCGACCAGCATCGGCTGGGAGGCGACCGGCGGGCGCGGCATCCTGCTGGTGGAGGCCGTGTCGGCGGCATCGGGGACCGTGCCGGTCAGCGGCGGCAAGCAGGTGTGGAGCGAGATCGCCCTCGAGTGACGCCCCGGCCGGTCTCCCCGGCGCCGCGGCGGGCCGCCCGCGCCGAGGTGCGCGCGGCGGTTTCCCGGGTACCCGGCGTCCGTACGGCCGACCGTCCCCCACGGCCGACCGGTGATCCGCCGTGCCGGGTGTCGCCGGACGGCGACTGGGACCACGTGGCAGAGCTGATGCGGTAACGCGCCGCGTGCCCGTCGTCCGGGACGTCACCCGGTGGGGACCTCTCCCTCGGCGCTCCCGCCGTGGAACGCGACCCGGGTTCGGCCCTCGGTGACATGGGGCGGCCCGCCCCCACGTCCGAGCGCGCGGGGAACGCCCGTACCCCGCCCATGGATCAACGGTTCAACGGGGGCGACCGACGGAAGCAGAAGGGAAGTCGAGCACAGTGATCGCGCAGTCGCAGTCGCAGTACGGGGCAGTGCTCCGCCGGTTCGAGACGGGCTGGTCGAGGGCCCGGCGCCCGCGGGGTGAGAACGCCCCGCGCACCTGGATTCCCGCCGTGGCGGACCGTGACGCGCCCCGCGCCGCCGGCGCCGCCCCGGAGGGCAACATCGTGCGCGGCGAGGACTGAACGCGGGGCCGCCCCCGGCCGACTCCTCGAGCCGTAAGCCCGAGCCGCGAGTCCGAACGGTAAGCCCGAGCCGCGAGTCCGAGCCATAAGCCCGAGCCGCGAGAGCCCGGGTGCTCCGGAGCGCCCGAACGGCGTCCGGAACCGCACCCTCCTCCGTGGCAACCCGAGTCACCGGAATTCAGCCGATCGATCATCGGGCGAAACCACCCAAGTCCCGACACTTCATCGGAGATCACCGCTAAGGTGAGCCAGATGAAGGCTCTCGTACTGTCCGGTGGCGCCGGAACGCGATTGAGGCCGATCACGCACACCTCGGCCAAACAGCTCGTACCGGTCGCCAACAAGGCGGTCCTCTTCTATGGCCTGGAATCCATCGCCGAGGCCGGGATCACCGACGTCGGCATGATCGTCGGCGACACGGCCGCCGAGATCGAGGAAGCGGTCGGCGACGGCTCGGAGTTCGGCCTGAAGGTCACCTACATCCCGCAGGAGCACCCGCTGGGCCTCGCGCACGCCGTGCTGATAGCCCGCGACTACCTCGGCGACGAGGACTTCGTGATGTACCTCGGCGACAACTTCATCGTCGGCGGCATCACCGGCCTCGTGGAGGAGTTCCGCGAGAACCGCCCCGACGCGCAGATCCTCCTCACCCGCGTCGCCGACCCCCGTGCCTTCGGCGTCGCCGAACTCGACGCCGCCGGACAGGTGATCGGCCTGGAGGAGAAGCCCGAGAGCCCCAAGAGCGACCTCGCGCTCGTCGGCGTGTACCTGTTCACGCCCGTCATCCACGAGGCCGTGCGCTCCGTCGAGCCCTCCTGGCGCGGCGAACTGGAGATCACCGACGCCATCCAGCACCTCATCGACCACAGGGCCGACGTGCGCTGCACGATCGTCCGGGGCTACTGGAAGGACACCGGCAACGTCGTCGACATGCTCGAGGTCAACCGCACCGTCCTGGAGAGCATGGACCGCCGCATCGACGGCGAGGTCGACACCGGCTCCGAGACCATCGGACGGGTGATCGTCGAGAAGGGCGCGAAGATCGTCAACTCGCGCATCGTCGGCCCCGTGGTGATCGGCGCCGGGACAGTCGTCAGCGACTCCTACGTCGGGCCGTACACGTCCGTCGCGGAGAACTGCCGCATCGCCGACAGCGAGCTCGAGTTCTCCATAGTGCTGCGGGACTCCTCGATCCACGGGGTGGGCCGGATCGAGTCGTCACTGATCGGCCGGCACGTGGAGGTGACCCCGGCGCCCAGTGTGCCCAGCGCCCACCGACTCGTCCTCGGCGACCACAGCAAGGTGCAGATTCACACATGAACCTCCTCGTCACCGGCGCCGCCGGCTTCATCGGCTCGCGCTACGTCCGCACCCTCCTCGACTCCGGCGCGCCCGACGCGCCGCGCATCACCGTGCTGGACAAGCTCACCTACGCGGGCACCCTCGACAACCTCGCACTGGACCATCCCCGCCTGGAGTTCGTGCAGGGCGACATCCGCGACGCCGGACTCGTCGACAAGCTGATGTCCCAGGCGGACCAGGTGGTGCACTTCGCGGCCGAGTCCCACGTGGACCGCTCCATCCTCACCGCCGCCGACTTCGTCCTCACCAACGTGGTCGGCACCCAGACCCTCCTCGACGCGGCCCTGCGCCACCGCGTCGAGCCGTTCGTGCACGTCTCCACCGACGAGGTGTACGGCTCGATCGCGACCGGGTCGGCCACCGAGGACCATCCGCTCAACCCCAGTTCCCCCTACTCCGCGTCCAAGGCCTCCTCCGACCTGTTCGCGCTGGCCTACCACCACACCCACGGCCTCGACGTGCGGGTCACGCGCTGTTCCAACAACTACGGCCCGCACCAGTTCCCCGAGAAGCTCGTCCCGCTGTTCGTCACGAACCTCCTCGACCGCGAGAAGGTCCCGCTGTACGGGGACGGTCTCCACGTCCGCGACTGGCTGTACGTCGACGACCACTGCCTCGGCGTCGACCTCGTCCGCACCAAGGGCCGCCCCGGCGAGATCTACAACATCGGCGGTGGCACCGAACTGACCAACCGGGAACTCACGGGCCTCCTTCTCGAGGCCTGCGGCGCCGACTGGGAGAGCGTCGAGTACGTGGCCGACCGCAAGGGCCACGACCTGCGCTACTCCGTGGACTGGAGCAAGGCCCGCGACGAACTGGGCTACCGCCCGCGGCACGACTTCGCCACCGGGCTGGCGGAGACCGTCGCCTGGTATGAGCACAACCGCGCCCGGTGGGAGCCGCTGAAGCGGCGCGTCGCCGAGGAGCGCGCGTGAAGTGGCTGGTCACCGGCGCGGCCGGGATGCTCGGCCACGACGTCGTCGGCGAGCTCACCGCACGCGGCGAGGACGTCACCGGCCTGGACCGCGCCGCCCTGGACATCACCGGCGTCGGCGCCCTCGACGCGGCACTCGCCGGACACCGCCCCGACTGCGTCGTGAACTGCGCCGCGTACACCGCCGTGGACGACGCGGAGACCGACGAGACACGCGCCATGCTGATCAACGGCGAGGGGCCGCGCCTGCTCGCCCGCGCCTGCGCCGCGCACGGCGCCCGCCTCATCCACGTCTCCACCGACTACGTCTTCTCCGGAGACACCCGCGCCACCCCCTACCCGGAGGACCACCCGGCCGCCCCGCGCACCGCCTACGGCCGCACCAAACTCGCCGGTGAACGGGCCGTGCTGGAGGAACTCCCCGGGGCGGGCGCCGTCGTGCGCACCGCGTGGCTCTACGGCGTCCACGGCCGCAGCTTCGTCCGCACGATGCTGGACCTGGAGGCCACCCGGCCCACCGTCGACGTCGTGGACGACCAGCGAGGACAGCCCACCTGGACCGCGGACGTCGCCGCCCGCATCGCCGAGCTCGGCCCCCGCCTCGCAGGCGGCGCGAGCGGCGTCTTCCACGCGACCAGCTCGGGCGAGGCGACCTGGTACGAGCTGGCCCGGGAGGTGTTCCGCCTCATAGGCGCGGACCCCGCCCGGGTGCGCCCGACCACGGGTGCGGCCTTCCCCCGGCCCGCACCGCGCCCCGCCTACAGCGCGCTGGCGCACGGCCGCTGGCAGGAGATCGGCCTGCCCGCGCCGCGCGACTGGCGCGCCGCCCTGCACGAAGCACTGCCCAGGATCCGCAAGGAGAGTCCCGTCCGTGAAACGCCATGAGTTCCTCCGGGAACTGCACAAGGCCAGCGCCAACCGCAACTACCTGGAGATCGGCGTCAACGACGGCCGCAGTCTGCGCCTGTCGCGCGTCCCCAGCATCGCCGTCGACCCCGCCTTCAAGGTCGTGTCCGAGATCAAGTGCGACGTCCACCTGGTGAGGGCCACCAGCGACGACTTCTTCGCCCGCGACAACCCGTTGCAGCACCTCAAGGGCGGCCGGCACCCGTGGCGCAACCTGCGCCGCGGCCGCCGCCCGCTCGGACACTGGCGGCGCACCACGCTCGACCTGTCGTTCATCGACGGCATGCACCTGTTCGAGTACGCGCTGCGCGACTTCATCAACGTCGAGAGGCACTCCGACTGGGGCAGCGTCATCGTCTTCGACGACATGCTGCCGCGCAACGTGGACGAGGCGGCCCGTGACCGGCACACCGGCGCCTGGACCGGCGACGTGTACAAGCTGGCCGAGGTCCTGGCCCGTTACCGGACCGACCTGGTGACCGTGCAGGTCGACACGGAGCCGACCGGTCAGCTCGTGGTCTTCGGCGCCGACCCCGCCAACACGGTGCTCAAGGACAAGTACGAGGAGATCATCGAGGAGTACGTCGTCCCCGACCCGCAGAAGGTGCCCGAGGCGATCCTGGAGCGGGTGGGGGCCGTTCCCCCGGAGGAACTGCTGCAGGCGGGCTTCTGGGGCCGCCTCGTCCGGGCACGCACCAGGGGCCTGCCGCGCTCCCGGGGCTGGGAGCCGCTGCGGCAGGCCCTGGAACAGGTCGGTGTGAGCCGCTGACCCGTTGCCTCAGCCCTCGGGAGGCCTGCCGCGCAGGTGCGCGTACCACGTGCGGCAGGCCTCGTACGAGGGCAGCAGTCCGCAGCGCCCGGCCTCGGCGAGTGTCGGCGCCGCGTCGTCCTTCGGGGACAGCACAGGGGTGATCCCCGCGGGCCACTCGATGCCCAGCTCCGGATCCAGCGGATGCAGTCCGTGCTCCCGCTCGGGCGCGTAGCCGGTGGAGCACAGGTAGACCACGGTGGCGTCGTCGGTGAGCGCGAGGAACGCGTGCCCGAGGCCCTCCGCGAGGAACACCGCGTGCCGCGTGTCGTCGTCCAGCCGCACGGCCTCCCACCGGCCGAAGCCCGGCGAGCCGACCCGGACGTCGACCACGACGTCCAGCACGGCCCCGCGCACACACGTCACGTACTTGGCCTGGCCGGGCGGCACGTCCGCGAAGTGCACGCCGCGCAGCACGCCCCGGCGGGACACCGAGCAGTTGGCCTGCGTCAACCCCAGGTCGTAGCCCGTCGCCTCGCGGAACTCCTCGCCCCGGTACCACTCGTGGAAGCTGCCCCGGCCGTCGGGGAACACCTTCGGCTCCAGGACCCAGGCACCCTCGATCTCCAGCGGCCGCACGTCACGCCCTCCCCGCACCGGAAGCCCGTACGGCGGAAGCCCGTACGGCCCCGAGACGGCCGGCGGTCGTGCGCGCGGCGCCCAGCACCCGCCGTACCCGGCGCGTCAGCCGCACGAGGAGGCGGGGGCGGGGAGCCGCGACCACCGCCATCCCGCCGGGGCCGGAGCGCACACCGAGCGGCAGCCGGTGGAAACGCCGCTCGGTGGCGCCCGGGGCGAGACACACCGCGACCCGCCACAACGCCCCGTCGGGCAGCGCATCCGCCGGCAACCCGGCCTCGATCACCGCCCCGCCCTCGGCGGGAACGAGCGTGGCCGGCACCTCGACCGAGCGCGCGGCGCAGGCGAGCAGCAGCGGCACCTCCGTGGCGGCGGGCACGTGCAGCGGGACCGTGACCCGCAGCCGGCCGTCCGTCACACCGGCCCGCGCCCCGTTCAGGCCGAGCCAGGTGCCGCCCGCGCCCACGTCCATCGACAGATTGCGGTGCGGTTCCGTCCAGTACGGCCGGACGGCACGGCCACCGACGACGGCCACCGGACCGGCGGCGGTCCCGGCACCGGCCGCGCGGGACACGGGCCCCAGCCGGACCTCCTTCGTCCAGCCGCCGAACTTCACCCGGGCGACCGCGTCCCAGACCCCGTCGTCGGGCAGCGCCGCCGGGTCCACCGCCGCCGTCACCCGCATCAGCAGCCGCACCCGGCCGTCCTCACCGGCGGGCACGGACTCGTGGGTGAACCGCACGGGCTGGAAGTACTGGGCGGCACTGGAGCGTTCCTTCAGCAACAGGTCGGCGGTGGCCTGCCGGAACCGGGCGGCGGTCTGGGCGCCCACCCACGCGATGGCGTGCGCGACGTCCTTCGGCGTGTCCTCCAGCGCGGTGGTCTCCGGCTGCGCCGGGAACGTCATCGGCTCACGCCCGCAGGCGTACTCGGCGGTGAACGCGACGTGCAGGACGCCGCCCCGCCACTCGATCGTGCCGGGCTGAGTCAGCGGCTTGACGGTGGCCTCCCACTCGGCGAAGGCCACCACGTCGTCGTACCGGTCCGCGGCGGTCAGGGCCGCGACCACCTGCTGCGTCGGCTGGAGTCCGACGGCGACACCCGGCCCGAAGCGCTCCACGACGACCTGGTGGATCTCCCGGAACAGCTCCCGGCGGTAGTCGTCGGGCAGCTTCAGGAACCGCCGGGCGCGCAGCCGCTCGACCATCTCCACGCGCAGCCAGCGCCGGAACAGCCGGTCGCGCACCGCGCCCGGCTCGGTGTACCGCTCGACGACGTCGAGGGCCTCACGGAGGTTCTTGAAGTAGCCGACCGGGTCGAACCGTTCGAAGCCCGCGTTGGAGCCGTCCTCCCGCTTGAGGTGGTAGTAGCAGACGTAGTCGCTGAGCACCGAGACGTTGGCCGCGCGCAGATACGCCTCGGTGACGAAGACGTGGTCCTCCAGGCGCCGCCTGCCCTCCGGGAACCGCAGACCGGTGCGTTCCAGGAACGCGCGGCGGATCATCTTGTGTGGGGTCAGACTGTCGATCAGTGGCGCGTTCTCGACGGTGGCGCGCGGGTGGTTGCGGCGGAACAGCTCCACCGGGACGCCGCGCCCCCGCCCGGCCATCTTGCCGACGATCACATCGGCACCGTGGGCGACGCCGTACGCGTACATCCGCTCCAGGGCCTCGTCGCCGAGATAGTCGTCGTTGTCGACGAACATCACGAACTCGCCCCGTGCGGCGTCGATCCCGACGTTGCGAGGCTTGCCCGACCAGCCGGAATTCTCCTGGTGGATGACCCGCATCCGGGAGTCCTCGGCGGCGAGCGCGTCGAGCCGGGCGGGGGTGCCGTCGGTGGAGCCGTCGTCGACGAAGATCACCTCGTACTCGTCGGGCGGCATGGACTGCCGCTGCAGTGAGGCGATGCAGTCCTCGATGTAGATCCCCGGATCGAACACCGGGACGACGACACTGACCTTGACCGGCATCGGGCTTCGGGCCCCCCTGAGTAGCTTGGCCAAAACATACGGATATGGCGGGATGGCCTGATGCTAACCCCAACGGGCCCTCTCCTTATGGATCACGGGGGTTGACACCTATTTCGTCACCCGTGTCGCCCTCGCACCGCACGCTAGAACGAGCGCCTCCCACGGACGGGTGCCCGCGGCCCCTACGCTGACCCCGTGCGCCTGCTGCTCATGTCGGACACCCACCTGCCCAAGCGCGCCAAGGAACTGCCCCCGCGGCTCCTGGCCGAGCTCCCGCACGCCGACGTCGTGTTCCACGCCGGGGACTGGGTCGACACGGCCACCCTCGACCTGCTGGAGAGCCGCTGCCGCAGGCTGGTCGGCGTGTACGGCAACAACGACGGGCCCGGGCTGCGCGCCCGGCTCCCCGAGATCGCGTACACCGAACTGGACGGGCTGCACTTCGGCACCGTCCACGAGACGGGCCCCGCCACGGGGCGGGAGACGCGCTGCGCCGCCCGCTTCCCCGGCCTCGACGTCCTCGTCTTCGGCCACAGCCACATCCCCTGGGACACCACGGCCCCCACCGGCCTGCGCCTGCTGAACCCCGGCTCCCCGACCGACCGCCGCCGCCAACCGCACTGCACGTACATGACCGCCACGATCACCGGGGGCCGCCTGACCGAGGTGGAACTGCACCGGGTGCCGCGCCGCTAGTAGGTGTACTCGGTCATGGCGTTGGTGACAGGCGGCTGTCAGACGCGGTGCTTTGCACGCCGCGGCCGGACCCCGTTTCGGCGGATCGCGTGGCGGGCGCCGGGGCCGCCACGCGCATCCGCCGGGCAGGTCCTACTCGTCCCAGGCCTGGATCATGAGCTGGTCGACGATCTTGCCGTCCCGCAGCGTCATCATCGACTCGGCCAGCACGCGCTCCCCGCCCGGGTACCGGCACGACTCGGTGAAGGCGACCTGGTCGCCCTGGACGACGCACTGCTCCAGCTTGTGGGTCATGTCCCGGCCGTACACGTCGTCGAGCATCATGGTGATCTCGTCGCGGCCGTGCAGGACCTTGGGAGTGCTGGGCCGGGTGTTGTGGTCGACGATGCGTATCTCGGCGTTGTCGGCGTAGAGCGACGCGAGGGTCGCCGTGGTGTGTTCCTCGATGCCCCGGCGCAGCGCTTCGGTGTCGAAGGCGGGGCGGGCCGTGGTGCCCATGGTGACCTCCTCGGTGGACCGCGGCCCGACGGTTCCGGGCCGCCGAAGCCCCGTCTACGAGCCTCCTCCGCCTCCGCGGGCTCGGCAAGCGCAGCCGCACGACTCCGCCTCTCGGGCGAGAGCCCACGGGCCCGTGTCCGGGGGCCGTCCGCCGCTGTTGCCGCAGGCGTGATCTCCCCACGACGTGTCGCCGCCGCCGTCGGTCTCACCGGACGGTCTCACCGGACGGTCTCGCCGTCTGTGTCGCCGTCTGTGTCGCCGGCCGCGCCGCGCCGAGGGCGAACGCGGCCGACGCGGCGGCCGGCACGACGGCGGGCTGACCCGGTCCCGCCCGTCAGCCCGCCGTCGCCGCCAGGAACTGCGTCGCCGCCAGCTCCGCGTACAGCGGGTCCGCGGCCACCAGTTCGGCGTGCGTGCCGACGGCGCGGACCCGGCCCGCGTCCAGGACGACGATCCGGTCGGCCATCGTCACCGTGGACAGCCGGTGCGCCACGACCAGCACCGTCGTCGTACGGGCCACGTCGGCGACGGTGTCCCGCAGCGCCGCCTCGTTCACCGCGTCCAGCTGCGAGGTGGCCTCGTCGAGCAGCAGCAGGCGGGGCCGGCGCAGCAGGGCGCGGGCGATGGCGACCCGCTGCCGCTCCCCGCCCGACAGCCGCGTGCCGCGGTGGCCGACGAGCGTGTCGAGACCCTTGGGCAGCCGTGCGACCAGCCCGTCCAGCCGGGTCGTCTTCACGACGCGCGTGACATCGTCCTCGTCCGCGTCCGGATTGCCCAGCAGCAGGTTGTCCTTCAGAGAACCCGACAGGACGGGCGCGTCCTGTTCCACGTAGCCGATGGCGGCCCGCAGTTCGGGCAGCTCCCAGTCGGTGACGCTCCGCCCGTCCAGCGCGATCACGCCCGAGTCAGGGTCGTAGAACCGCTCGACCAGCGAGAACACGGTGGTCTTGCCCGCGCCGGACGGGCCCACGAACGCGGTCATGCCGCGCGCCGGCACGTCGAACGTCACGCCGTGATGGACGTACGGCAGATCGTCGGCGTACCGGAAGCGGACGTCGGTGAAGGCGACCGACGCGGGCTCGGCGCCCGGAGCGGGCAGCGGGGCGGGACGGGCGGCCGGTTCGGCGGGCAGCCGCAGCGCCTCCTGGATGCGGGCCAGCGCCGCGGAACCGGACTGGTACTGCGTGATCGCGCCCACGACCTGCTGGATCGGCGACATCAGATAGAACACGTACAGCAGGAACGCCACCAGCGTGGCCACGTCGGTGGCGCCCGTCGCGACCCGCGCGCCGCCCACCGCGAGCACCGTGATGAACGCGCACTGCATCGCGAGCCCCGCCGTGTTGCCCGCCGCCGCCGACCACTTGGCGGCGCGCACGCTCTGCCGCCACGACTCCTCGGCCGCCTCGTGCAGGGTGCGCTCCTCGCGGTCCTCGGCACCCGACGCCTTCACCGTGCGCAGCGCGCCCAGGATCCGTTCCAGGGAGGCGCCCATCACGCCGACCGCGTCCTGCGCCTGCCGGCTCGCCCGGTGGATGCGCGGCACGATCACCCCGAGGACGGTGCCCGCCAGCAGGATCACCGCCAGCGTCACCCCCAGCAGCACCGGCTCCACCAGACCCATCATGACGACGGTCGCCACCAGGGTGAGCCCGCCCGTGCCCAGGCCCACCAGCGAGTCGGTGGTGACCTCGCGGAGCAGGGTGGTGTCGGAGGTGATGCGGGACATCAGGTCGCCCGGCTCCGTGCGGTCCACCGCCGCCACCCGCAGCCGCAGCAGATACGACGACAGGGCGCGCCGCGCACCGAGCACCACCGACTCCGCCGTGCGCCGCAGCACGTACGAACCCAGCGCGCCCAGCCCCGCGTTGGCGACCACCAGGACCGACATGAGCAGCAGCGCCCCGGTGATGGCCCGGTCCCGGGACAGGTCGCCGATCAGCTCCCGCGCGACCAGCGGCAGCGCGAGCCCGGTCGCCCCCGTGGCCAGCGACAGCAGGGCACCCGCCAGCAGGGCCCGGCGGTGGGGTGCGACGTAGCCGAGGAGCAGCCGCCAGGCGGGCGTGACGGTCTCCGGCTGTGCTGTGCTCACGGCTCTCCTCGGGAAGGTGGCGGGGGAGTGCTCAGGCTACGTCGGCGCACGCCCGCCGGGCCCCGGAATTCCCAGGTCGGGGGAGTGCCCGGCGCCCGTCCCGGTACGTACCGTTACCACGCGGTCACGCGTAGGCTCACCTGGACCGATTCAGCGACGAAAGGGGCCTCGCCATGGCGCAGGAAGTACGCGGTGTGATCGCACCGGGCAGGGACGAGCCGGTCCGTGTGGAGACCGTCGTGGTGCCCGATCCGGGGCCCGGCGAGGTGGTGGTCCGCGTCCAGGCGTGCGGGGTGTGCCACACGGACCTGCACTACAAGCAGGGCGGCATCGGCGACGACTTCCCCTTCCTGCTCGGTCACGAGGCGGCGGGCGTGGTGGAGTCGGCCGGGGAGGACGTCACCGGCGTCGCGCCCGGCGACTTCGTGATCCTCAACTGGCGTGCCGTCTGCGGGACGTGCCGGGCCTGTCTGCGCGGCCGGCCCTGGTACTGCTTCGACACGCACAACGCGCGGCAGCGGATGACGCTCGCCTCGACGGGGCAGGAGCTGTCCCCGGCGCTGGGCATCGGGGCGTTCGCCGAGAAGACCCTGGTCGCCGCGGGGCAGTGCACGAAGGTCGATCCGGCCGTCGCGCCGGAGGTGGCGGGGCTGCTGGGCTGCGGCGTCATGGCGGGCATCGGCGCGGCCGTCAACACCGGTGGGGTCGGCCGGGGCGACACGGTGGCCGTCATCGGCTGCGGGGGTGTCGGTGACGCGGCCGTCGCCGGTTCCCGGCTGGCGGGCGCGGCCCGGATCATCGCCGTGGACATCGACGACCGCAAGCTGGAGACGGCCCGCGCGATGGGCGCCACGCACACCGTCAACTCCCGTACGACGGACCCGGTCGAGGCCATCCGCGAACTCACCGGCGGCTTCGGCGCGGACGTGGTGATCGAGGCGGTCGGCCGCCCGGAGACCTACCGTCAGGCGTTCTACGCCCGCGACCTCGCCGGCACGGTGGTGCTGGTGGGTGTGCCCACGCCGGAGATGAAACTGGAGCTGCCACTGCTGGACGTCTTCGGACGCGGCGGCGCGCTGAAGTCGTCCTGGTACGGGGACTGCCTGCCCTCCCGGGACTTCCCCATGCTGATCGACCTGCACCTCCAGGGCCGCCTGGACCTCGGCGCGTTCGTCACCGAGACGATCCGGCTGGACGAGGTGGAGCAGGCCTTCGAGCGGATGCACGCCGGTGACGTGCTGCGTTCGGTGGTGGTGCTGTGATGGCCGCCCGCATCGAACGCGTCGTCACCTCCGGGCAGTTCACTCTCGACGGCGGTACCTGGGACGTCGACAACAACGTCTGGCTCGTCGGCGACGACCGCGAGGCCGTCGTCATCGACGCCGCCCACGACGCCGACGCGATCCTCCGGGCCGTCGGTGACCGGCGCCTGACCGCGATCGTCTGCACCCACGCCCACAACGACCACGTCAACGCCGCGCCCGACCTCGCCGACCGCACCGGAGCGACCGTCTGGCTGCACCCCGACGACCTGCCGCTGTGGAAGCTGACCCACCCGGACCGCCTGCCCGACGCCCACCTGGCCGACGGGCAGGTCATCGAGGCCGCCGGCGCCGACCTGACCGTGCTGCACACCCCCGGTCACGCGCCCGGCGCGGTCTGCCTGTACGACCCGGGCCTGGGCGCCGTGTTCACCGGCGACACTCTCTTCCGCGGCGGCCCCGGCGCCACCGGCCGCTCCTACTCCCACTTCCCGGCCATCATCGACTCCATCCGCGACCGGCTGCTCACCCTGCCGCCCGGCACGAAGGTCCTCACCGGTCACGGCGACGCGACCACGGTCGGCGCCGAGGCACCGCACCTGCAGGAGTGGATCGACCGGGGGCACTGACACCACCGGCCGGGTGATCCGCCCGGAAAAGGCGACAGAAGATGTCCGGCTTACCCGTCACTCTCGACACGACACGCACGGCACAGGTCACCGGGGTCACGGAAGGTCGGACATGCCACAGCCACAACCACAGCCAATGTCACCGTCACAGCCGTTGAAGGGCAAGGTCGCGCTGGTCGCCGGGGCGACACGCGGCGCGGGACGGGGGATCGCGGTCGAACTCGGCGCGGCCGGCGCCACGGTGTACGTGACCGGCCGCACCACGCGCGAACGGCGCTCCGAGTACGACCGCCCCGAGACCATCGAGGACACCGCCGACCTCGTCACCGCGGCCGGCGGCCACGGCATCGCCGTACCCACCGACCACCTCGACCCCGCGCAGGTCCGCGCCCTCGTGGACCGGATCGCGGACGAGAAGGGCCGGCTCGACGTCCTCGTCAACGACATCTGGGGCGGCGAGCACCTCTTCCAGTGGGACACCCCCGTCTGGGAGCACGACCTCGACAAGGGGCTGCGGCTGCTCCGCCTCGCGGTCGACACGCACGCCGTCACCAGCCACCACGCCCTGCCCCTGCTGCTGCGCAACCCCGGCGGCCTCGTCGTCGAAGTCACCGACGGCACCGCCGACTACAACCGCGACACCTACCGCGTGAACCTCTTCTACGACCTCGCCAAGGCGTCCGTCCTGCGCATGGCCTTCGCCCTCGCGCACGAGCTCGGCCCGCGCGGTGCCACCGCCGTCGCGCTCACCCCGGGCTGGCTGCGCTCGGAGATCATGCTGGACAACTTCGGGGTGCGGGAGGACAACTGGCGCGACGCCCTCGACCGCGAACCCCACTTCGCCATCTCCGAGACCCCGCACTATGTCGGCCGCGCCGTCACCGCCCTCGCCGCCGACCCGGACGTGGCTCGCAGGAACGGCAGCTCCCTGTCCAGCGGGGGCCTCGCGAAGGAGTACGGCTTCACGGACCTCGACGGCAGCCGCCCCGACGCCTGGCGCTACCTCGTGGAGGTCCAGGACCCGGGCCGCCCGGCGGACACGGCCGGCTACCGCTGACCGCTCCGCGGGATCACACGCCACGCCCCGGCCGGTCACGATCGCGGACCCTGGCCGGCCACGGGGGAGTACGGACAGTACGGTCTGCCCATGACCGACACCACACGCTTTACGGGCCACGGAGTTCTCGTCACGGGCGCCGCCCGCGGGATCGGGGCCGCCACCGCACGGCGGTTCGCCGAGGAGGGCGCGCGGGTCCTGGTGACCGACGTGGATCTGGACGCGGCCCGGGGGACCGCGGACGCGCTGCGCGAAAAGGGCCTCACCGTCGAGGCGTTCCGCTGCGACGTGGCCGACCGGGTCTCCGTCGAGGCGGCCGTCGCGCGCGCCGTCGAGGCCTTCGGCACACTCGACGTCCTGGTCAACAACGCCTACGGCTGCACCCCCGACGCCCCGCGCTTCGAGGACGAGTCCGACGAGACCTGGGCGCGCGATCTCGACCTCAGCCTGACCGGGGCGTACCGCTGCTGTCGTGCCGCCCTCCCGCACCTGGCCGCCTCCGGGCGCGGCGCCGTCGTGAGCATCGGCTCGGTCAACGCGGTGCAGGACTTCGGCAACCACGCCTACAGCGCCGCCAAGGCGGGCCTCGCCTCCCTCACCCGCACCCTCGCCGGGCACGCCGCCCCGCGGGGCGTCCGCGTCAACCTGGTCCTGCCGGGCACGGTGCGCACCACCGCGTGGGAGGGACGCGAGGCGCAACTGGAGGCGGTCCGCGAGCTGTATCCGCTCGGCCGGGTCGGCGCACCCGAGGACATCGCCGCCGCCGTCGCCTTCCTCGCCTCCCGCGACGCGGCCTGGATCACCGGCACCTCGCTGTGCGTGGACGGCGGACTCACCGCCGTGAACACGGGATTCCGTACGGCCGCCGCGCGGGCCGAGGGACGCGCGGAGGGGAGCGCCGACGGACGTACCGGGGGCCACGGCGCTGACGGTGCGTAAGGTCACCGTTTCATTCCGTCCGGATCGCACCGCAACCGTTCACGCCGTTCGGCTGTCTAGTGGTCAGACGTCGCAGGCGGACCCTGCGAACATTCCGGGCGAAAGGGATGGCCGAGCATGCGGGACATACGTAAACGAGGAGTTGTCGCTCTCGGAGTGACCGCACTGGTGACACCGTTCACGCTCGCGCTCGGTGCGGCGCCGGCGCAGGCCGCGAGCTGCACCACGACCGCCGGCCCGTACCAGAAGAAGGCGGAGAAGTTCCTGGGTCGGCCGGTGGACGGAAGGCAGTCCGGTGCCGACTGCAGGGCCATCCAGGCATTCCAGAGCAAGCACGGCATCCGGCCCAACATCGGCTATGCCGGACCCATCACCTGGGGCGTGATGGACCTGATGCTCAAGCAGAAGGCCGTCGGCAAGACCCCCAACAAGGCCGGAAAGTGCCCGGTGAACAAGGGCCGCATCGCCTGTGTGAACCTCACGCTCCAGCTCAGCTGGATCCAGGACGGCCGCAAGCTCGTGTACGGCCCCGTCCCGGTCCGCACCGGACGCAACGGCTACGAGACCCGTACCGGCCTGACGAGGATCTACTGGCGCCACATCAACCACGTCTCCACCATCTACGACGTGCCGATGCCGTACAGCCAGTTCTTCGACGGCGGGCAGGCCTTCCACCAGGCGAGCCTCAGCATGTGGAACCCGCCCGGCTCGCACGGCTGCGTCAACATGACCACCACCCACGCCAAGAAGTACTGGTCGCTGCTGAGGAACGGCGACGACGTCTACGTGTACGGCCGCAAGCCGGGTACGTGACGCTGAACTCTCCGGTCGGTGAGGTGAGATGATGCCTCGGGGCGGTTCGGGGGACGTGAGCAGCAACACGTTCCGATATGTCCGCTTCGCGTGCGCTTGCTCACAACGTCTTCACCTCGCGGGCCGTATGCTTCACAGCATGTCCACCACTGTTGAACCCTCCCGCGAGCGGTCGGCGGCCGAGGTCAACGAGGAGATCCGGGCCCTGTGGCTCCGGTCGGGCGGGACACTGAGCGTCGAACAGCGCGAGGAGTACCAGCGCCTCGTTCTGGAATGGGCCGCCGCGGCCCCCCAGCGGGTGTCGGCGGCCTGACGGGCCCCGTCCAGCCGCCCTCGTATCGCATCCTCGTCCCGGGGCACCCCTCACCCGATGGGTGCCCCCCCCTCGCACTGGCCCAGGCCGCCCGCCACGGCGTCGTCGGCTTCTCCGGCGGACTGCCGTCGGAACACGTCCCGTACCCGGCCGTCACAGTCCCCGGCCGGGTGGGCGCGCTTTCGCTCGCCCACCCGGCCGCCCCTCTCGTACCCGCCCGCGCCGTGCACCCCACGGCCGTCCTGCGCGTGCGCGGTCCGGCGCTCCGGTACTGCCGGTTACGGGCCGTGCGGGGGGCAGGGGGCGCCGAGGCGCTCGACCAGCGACTGCCGGACACGGCCCGGCCGACGGCACCCCGGTCACGGCGACGGCCCAAGTGGTGACATGCAGGGGCAAACGGCCTCGTGGAACCACGCGCCGGCTTCCGGCGACAGGCCGGTTCCTCCTGTCCGGGGCCGAATGGTGGCGGTCTGCGTCCGGGCCCGCTCCGTGCGGTGCGCGCTTCTCCACTGGCGCGATGCGCACCCCGCCCGGCGTCCCGTGTGCGCGAGGCCGTGCCACCGCCCCGGACGCCCTCTATCTTGTGCCCCATGACCAGGACCCCGCACGAGACGCCCGGCGAGCCCGGTGAAACGAATCCGCTGAGTGCCCTCACCCTGGACGACCTCCGACGCCGCACGAGCATGAAGTGGCGTACCTATCCGGAGGACGTGCTGCCGCTGTGGGTGGCCGAGATGGACGTGCCGCTCGCCGAACCCGTGGTCCGCGCCGTCACGGACGCCCTCGCGCTCGGCGACACCGGGTACCCGGCCGGGACCGCCTACGCCGAGGCCCTGGCCGGGTTCGCGGCGAAGCGCTGGGGCTGGGACGGCCTCGCCGTGGAACGCACGGCGATCGTGGCCGACGTGATGCTCGGCGTGGTGGAGATGCTGAAGCTGGTCACCGGGCCCGGGGACCGGGTCGTGGTCAACCCGCCGGTGTATCCGCCGTTCTACCAGTTCGTGGAGCACATGGACCGCACGGTCGTGGAGGCCCCGCTCGGCGCCGACGCCCGCCTCGACCCCGCCGCACTGGAGGACGCCTTCACGCGGGCCGTCGCCGGGGGCCGCCGGGCGGCGTACCTGCTGTGCAGCCCGCACAACCCGACCGGCACCGTGCACACGGCCGCCGAGCTGGCCGCCGTCGCCGGCCTTGCCGAGCGGTACGGCGTCCGCGTCGTCGTCGACGAGATCCACGCCCCGCTCGTCACGTCCGGCGACGGCTTCGTGCCGTATCTGAGTGTGCCGGGCGCGGAACGGGGCCTGTCGCTGATGTCGGCGTCCAAGGCGTGGAACCTGGCCGGCCTGAAGGCCGCGCTCGCCGTCGGGGGAGCCGGTGCCGCCGCCGACCTGGCCCGGCTGCCCGAGGAGGTGAGCCACGGCCCGAGCCACCTCGGCATCCTCGCCCACACGGTGGCCCTGCGGGACGGCACCGCGTGGCTGGACGCGCTGCTGGCCGGTCTCGACGCCAACCGGCGGCTGCTCACCGAGCTGCTGGCCGAGCATCTGCCCGCCATCGGCCATCGTCCCGGCGAGGCCACCTATCTCGCCTGGCTGGACTGCCGCGCCCTCGGCCTCGGCGACGACCCGGCCGACGTGTTCCTGCGGCGCGGCCGGGTGGCGCTGAACTCCGGCCTGCCCTTCGGCACCGGGGGCGCCGGCCACGTACGTCTGAACCTCGCGACGTCGCCCGGGATCCTCAGCGAAGCGATACGGCGGATGGCCGCGGCCCTGTCGACCGGACGGGAGCGGTGAGCGCGGGCCGTCTCCACGACCCGCTGCCTAGACTGCCGGCATGGACGACGCGACGCTCGACCGGCTCGCTGCCGGGAAGTACCTGCTCCTCACCAGCCACCGCAAGAACGGCACCCCGGTCGCCACGCCCGTCTGGGTGGTGCGCGACGGTGATTCGCTCGGTGTGTGGACGGCCGCCGACTCGTGGAAGGTGAAGCGGATCAGGGCCCGCGCCGACGTCCTCGCCGGTCCCTGTGACCTGCGGGGCAACCCGACCGGCGAGCAGCTTCCGGCCACCGCCGAGGTCGTCGACGACGCCACGGTCGCCCGCTACCGCCGGCTCATCGCCCGCAAGTACGGTCTGATGGGCCGCCTCACCCTGCTCGGCAGCAGGCTGCGCCGCGGAGTGGCGGGCACCGTCGGCATCCGCGTCACCCTGACGGGCTGACCGCCGGCCACGTGACGGCCGACGGTTCACGCCCGGCCGGCCGGCGCGCGGCGGACCCTCCCGGACCTCTCAGGTCCAGGCGCGGTACGGCTCGTCCACGAGCTGGAAGACCGGTTCGCCCCGTACCGGATCCTTCACGGTGGACAGCCGTACCCGGTCACCGCTGTGGACGCCGATGGGCGGGCCCATCACCCGGCCCCGTACGACGAAGCCCTCGGCCATCTCGATCAGCGACACATTGCGCGCGCCGGGGGAGTTGCGGTGCACCACCGTGGCGTGGCGGACCGTGCCCGTGCCCTCGCTGCGCTCCGTGCGCAGATCGCTGCCCCGGCACACCGGACACAGCAGCCGGTGGTACATGGCGGTGCCGCACCAGCCGCAGCGCTGAAAGAGGATCACGTCCTTGTCCGAGGACCTCTCCGCAGACCGGTCGGGGGCCCTCCCGGGGGACGTGTCCCGGGACTCGGGCGCGAGGACGCCCGTGGCGGAGCCGGCTGCCTGCTGAGCGGCGCTTCCTGAGTGGTGGTACACGCTGTCAACTCCCTGCACTCGGCCGGAATCCCGCGTGCGCGGACGACCGGGCACGCGCATGCCCGGTGCACCGTGCCACCGCACACAGCACCAAGGTATGGCACCGAGTGTCATGAGTAAAGGCACTGCGTACCCCTTTATGGGGTGTCACGGCTGTGTCCGGCCCGGCCGCCCCGCGGACAGGCCGCCCGGGGTCCGCTCAGGTCCTGTCGAGCGTGGTCTCGATCTCCTGCACGATCCGCCACAGCGGCGCCCCACGCCGGGACACCACGACCACCACGTCCTCGTGCGGGCCGTCCTCGCGTCGTCCGTCCTCGTGCGGCCCGTGTTCGCACCGCCCGGCCGCGGGGCCTTCCCCGGTGGCCGGCGGGGTGGGCGGCCCGGCCTGCGGCGGCGCGGCCGGACCGCTGCCGAACGTGGACCGCACGTACCCCACCGCGTGGTCGAACGCGGCACTCGCGTCGCCCCTGCCGTCCGAACGCAGCCAGGACCGCAGGGCGTTGTTGTGCGCGGCGACCACCGCCGCCGCGATCACATCCGCCTGGAGCGTGCCGTCCCGCCGGCCCGCGAACCGCCCGCGCAGATACTCGGCCAGGGCGCGCTCGTAGCGCCACACCACCGACAGCTCGTACGCGCGCAGCCCCGGCACCTTCTTGGTGAGGCGGTAGCGCTGCACGGAGAAGGACGGGTTCTCGGAGTACATGCCCAGCACGAGCCGGGCCGCCTCGCACACCCGCGACACCGGCTCGTCCTCGGGGCCACCCGCGGCGAGGAACGCCGTCATGTCCGCCAGGCACCGCTCGTGGTCGGGGAAGACCACGTCCTCCTTGGAGGGGAAGTAACGGAAGAACGACCGCCGCCCCACACCGGCGAGCGTCACGATGTCCTCGACCGTGGTCTGTTCGTAGCCGCGCTCCGGGAACAGCTGGAAAGCCGCCGCGACCAGCGCGTCCCGCATGGGCGGCTTCGCGGCCGCCGCCTCCGCCTTCTCACCGCGGCGGGGCGCCGCACTGCTGGAGCTCATGACCGGAACGTAGCACCCGCCCCACCCCGATGGCACTCAGTGCTGTGACTGGAGGGAACTGAGTGCCTTCCTGGCGGTGGTGGCCGAACGGGTCGCATACGATCCTCCCCAGTCACCGCCGAGGAGCCCTCCATGCCGCCCGCCCGCCCCCGCCTCCTGTACGTCACCGACCTGGCCTATCCGGCCCGCGGGCGCCGCTACTGCGACGAGGACATCTTCCTCACCGCCCGCCTGCGCCGGGCCTTCGACCTCGCCCTGTGCCACCCCCGCGACGCCGCCGCCCTCATGGACGCCTTCGACGCGGTCGTCATACGCAACAGCGCGCCCCTGCTCGAGCACCGGGAGGCGTACGAGGCGTTCCGCGCGCGTGCGGCAGAGCGCGGCACGCGTGTGTACAACCAGCTCACCGGGCGCGCCGACATGGCGGGCAAGCAGTACCTGCTCGACCTCACCGCCGCGGGGTTCCCCGTCATCCCCACCGTCGACCGGGCCGAGGACCTGCACCGGCTGCCCGCGGCCGACGAGTACGTCGTCAAGCCCAGACTGGGCGCCGACTCCATGGGCCTGCGGGTGGTGCCCGCCGACCGCGTGCGCGACGAAATGAGCACAGCGGTGCGCGAAGAGGCGACCGGCGACGTACTCGTCCAGCCGCGCGTCCACTTCGCGTACGAGGTCTCGTTCTGCTTCGTCGACCACGACTTCCAGTACGCCCTGTACGCGCCCGACCCCGGCCGGCGCTGGGAGCTGAAGCCCTACGAACCCACCGTGCGGGACCTGGAGTTCGCTCGCCGCTTCATCGACTGGAACACCGTAGGCCACGGCGTCCAGCGTGTCGACGCCTGCCGGGCACCCGGCGGTGAGCTGCTGCTGGTCGAACTGGAGGACCTCAACCCCTACCTGTCGCTGGACGCCCTCGACGACACCGGGCGGGACGACTTCGTGGCCGCGCTGACCGCCTCCCTGCACCGTTTCCTCGCCGCGCACTGAACTGGCCCGCTCCCGCGGGGGATTACGGCGGGGAACGGGGAACCCGGTGTCCGGAAGAGACCGGGCGGGAGTGGGGACGGTGACGGCAGGCATGGCGGACATGGACGCGTTCACGCGGCGGCTCGATCCCGACCTGTGCGTGGTCACGGCGACGGCGGGCGGCGAGCGCGGCGGCTGCCTGGTCGGTTTCGCCTCGCAGTGCTCCCTTGATCCCGTGCGGTTCGTGGTGTGGCTGTCCGAGGTCAATCACACCTACCGCGTGGCCCGTTCCGCCGAGGTGCTGGCCGTCCACCTCCTCACCCGCGAACAGCGCGAACTGGCCGAGCTGTTCGGCGGACACACCGGCGACCGGGAGGACAAACTCGCCCGCGTCCGTCTGCGGGAGGGCCACGGCGGGGCCGTCGTACTTCAGGACGCCGCGGCGTGGTTCGTCGGCCGGGTGGTGCTGCGCGCCGGGGGCGGCGACCACGTCGGCTTCGTCCTCGACCCGGTCGAGTGGGGCGGGCGGGAGTCCGGCGAGGGCCCGCTGCTGCGTCTGGCGGGCGCCGCGGACATCGCGCCCGGCCACCCGGCCGGCTGAGGGTGCCGGGGCAGGGCCGGTGAGCGCTACCCGGTGGCGTCGTCGTGCGGGACCCGGATGTCGAGTACACACACGTCGTCCCGCCGCTCCTCCTCCAGCATCGCCGCGAGCACCGGCTCCAGGGGCGAGTCCGTGGCGTCGCCGTGTCTCGCCACGACATGGGCCAGTCGCTCCAGACCCTTGTCTATCGGCTCCTCGGGGCGCTCGACCAGGCCGTCCGTGAACATCAGCACACGGTCACCCGGCCGAAGGAGGCACTCGGCCTCGTCGAAGACCGGGGTGGCGCTCGCCCCGAGCAGCACACCCCTCGGCCGCTCCAGGAAGCGCGCCTCGCCGTCGCGCAGCAGCAGCGGCGGCAGGTGACCCGCCTGCGCCCACACCAGACGGCGGCCCTCGGGATCGTAGCGGGCCAGGACCATGGTGGCCGTGCCGTGCGAGTCGCGGGAGTGCAGCAGCAGCCGGTTGAGCCGGGCGAGCGCGCCGGTCAGTGAGGAACCCGTGATGACCATGCCCTTGGCGGTGAACCGCAGCTGGGCCATGGTGGCGACGGCGTCGATGCCGTGTCCGGCGACGTCACCGACGACGAACAGGGCCTCGTTGCCCGGCAGCTCGATCGCCGAGAACCAGTCACCGCCGACGTTGACCCCGGCCTGCGCGGGCAGATAGGCGACTTCGACGTGCAGACCCGCCAGCTGCGTGGACCGCTTCGGCAGTGGCAGCAGCGCGTGCTGGAGGCGGGCCGCGAGGGTCCGCTCGGCGCGCAGCACGTCGTGCTGGGACAGGATGGCCCGCTCACTCTCCACCAGGGCCAGCTCCACGCGGCGCCGCGCCGTCAGGTCCTGCACCACGCCGTGCACCTCGACCGGCGTGCCGCTCAGGTCCTCGACGGCCTCGGCGACCACGCGCAGATGCCGTACGGCGCCCGCCGCCCTGACCCGGACCGGAAGGTCGAGCGGCCGGCCCTCGTCCAGGAGCGCCTCCACGGCGCGGGCCAGCGCCGGCGCGTCCTCGGGCAGCGCGAGACCGGGCAGCTCGGTGAGACGGACCGGGCCGTGCGAGGTCTTCCGGCCGAACAGCCTGAAGACCTGGGACGACCAGGCGGTCTCCTGCGTGACCACGTTCCAGTTCGCCCAGCCGAGGCCGCCCAGCCGCTGCAGATCCGCCAGCCGCTGTTCTTGCAGGTCGGAGGCGTCGTGACGGAGCCAGGTGACGATCAGCCGGCCGTCCAGCCGCGTCACCCGGACCGCGTAGGTGGACAACTCGGCGACGCCCGCCACCACCTCCTGGTGCGCGAAGGGGTCGCCCTCGTAGGGCTCGCCGGTGGACAGCGTGTTCAGGCAGCCGCGCCAGACCGGCTCGCGGCCCATGGCGGGGCAGCACTCCAGCAGGCGCCGCCCGGCCAGCTCGTCGCGTGCGCGGCCGATGATGTCGCCGGCCTGCGGGGTCGCGGTGTCGATGCGGTAGTCCTCGACGCGTCCCGCGGGCGAGCGCAGCGGCGTGAGCAGCAGCGCCGCGACCGGCAGCGCGTCGAACACGGACCGCAGGGACGCCTCGGCCGTCTCACCGGCGCCATTGGCCTCCTGGCGGGGGCCGAACAGACGCAGCGGACCGGAGCACAGCAGGGCGGCGCCGCGCAGGTGCTCGCGGTCGCGGGGTGTGAAGGCGCCGGGGTACGGGCGGAGCACGCCGACGCACACGTCGTCGGTGTTTGCGCCCGGTACCGGCAGCCAGGCCTGGGAGCGGCGGCGCCAGGACACGGGCCCGACCGGCGCCGGGTGGACCTCTCCGTCACCGGACCCGGACCCGGTGTCGTGGGACCCGGTGCCCTCCAGCCAGCGCGGCTCGCGGTCCCGCAGGGCGTCGAACGCCGGGAAACCGGACAGCGGCGGCACCTGGCCCCACTGGTCGGCGAGCGTGCCGGTGAGACCGGCGTGCCCGACGAGTTCCAGCCCGCCGGAGGGCCTGCGGGCGTACAGCACGACCGTGTCGGCGCCGGTGTCCGGCGCGAGATGCTCCAGCAGGCACTCCGCGAGCTCCTGCGTGCCACCGACCCGGACGAGTGCCCGCCCGAGGCGCCCCAGAGCACCGGCCACGCCGTCGGGGGAGTCGGCCTTCCCCGCCACGTCGGCTCCGGACGCCGCAGTGCCCTGCGGACGCGCCTCGACGCCGGGGGAGCGGGACGACTGCGACGCGGGCGGCGGCGGGACCAGACCACCGAGGGTGATCCAGCACTCCTCCAGCAGCGTCCGGCGGGCCTCCTTCGCCCGTTGCGTCAGCGTCTCGCGTGCGGCCTCCGGAGAGCGGCCGCCGGCGGCCATCACCGCTCCCACGGCCCGTTCCAGAAGCGCCGACGTCGCCGCCAGGTCGCGCAGCCGTTCCATCTCGGCGCGCTGCCTGGCGACCACCTTGGCCAGCGCGACCGTGTCCGGCGCGGTACCGGGCTCGATGGGGCTGGTGGGCTCGCTCGTCACGGGTTGAGCATCGCACACGCACACCGGTCGATGACCAGCCCGCCCCTACCGAATCTTCCCCGGGCGGGCGTGTCATCGGCACAAACGTCCCGCACGCCGTCCGGGAGTGCCGGCCGGAAGCCGGGGATAGTCGCGGGCCGGACGGGAACCCGGGGCAGGAAGATCCCCACGACGCCGGAAGGAGCCGCAGTCATGACGGTCCCCGAGGAGAACCGGGCGAAGACCGACACCACCCACGAGGTCCTGGACAGCCGCCGGAACCGGCCGGGCACCCGGTCCGACGAGGACGCGAACCGCCCTCCGGGTGCCACCGGCCGGACCCTGCGCGAGGCCCTGGAAGAAGCCCGGATACGGCCAGACGACTATGACGAGAAGTAAGCGCGGGGCCACGACGAGAAGCGGCACGGGCACCATGACGAGAAGCGGCACGGGCACCATGACGGGAAGCGGCACGGGCGGGACGGGCGGCACGGCCCGTCGTGGCGGACGACGACGGCGGGAGATCACCACATGAGCGCGCTGACCGCGCTGGAACAGACCCTGGAGGACCGGTGGGGTGCCTTCTGGGCCCGCCTCACGGACAAGGAGCCCGTCGAGCTCGTCGACGCCCTGCGCGAGGAGTGCGACAGCAACGCCGTGGTCTGCGGGGAGGGCCGGACCATGGCGCCGAACGTGTACGCCGTCGAACTCCACCACTCGGTGCACGACGAACTCGTACGACGCGGCGGCGGGGTGGGCCAGGCACTCGCCGACAGCCTGGCCCACCACGGCGAACAGCGGGGATACACCTGGCCGGGACCCCTCACGGTGCACGTCACCCGCTCCGCGCAGGTGCCCAACGGCCGCTACCGCGTGACCAGTGCCGTCATGTCGCACGTCAGCGCGGACGGCATCCCGGACTTCGACCGCGCCTGACCGGCCGTCACCGGCGGTGTATTCGTGGCCATTGACGAATGCGTGACCGGCGGCGGGCGTCAGCGACGGTAGATCGTGATCGAGTGCCCGACGTCTCCGACCGGGCGGCTGCTCGCGATCAACGCGGCCAGCCGTCCCGTCGCCCTGGCGGCGGCCGAGTCCGACACGACCAGCAGCCCGCGCACCTGGCGGGCGGGCATTTTCCTGGGGTCGGACGCGTGGATGCCGTAGAAGGACGGCACTCCGCTGCCCTTGTAGACGAGCCAGACGTGTTCGCCCCTGTGGTGCTCGCGCAGCCGCTCGGCGAGCCGTCCGAGGTCCTGGCCCCAGTCCACGTTGGAGTCGTGCAGCCGCAGCCGCGTCTTCGCCGGTCCGCCGAACGCCTCATTGGAGTACGGCAGGTAGAAGGGAAACGTCCGCAGCGAACTCACCGCGGCGAACGCCACCAGCGCCCCGGTCACCACCGGTACCGCCCGTGCCCCGGTCACCACCGGTACCGCCCGTGCCCCGGTCGCCGACGGCACCGCCGGCCGGTGGCGGTGCGCGGCGGTCACGAGGACACAGCCCGCCGCCACCGCCAGGAACATCGGCAGGAAGAGGGCGTAGCGGGTGCCGAGGTTGCGCGTGCCCAGCATGGCCGCCGCCAGCAGTACCGCGGGCGCCGCGAGCAGGTACGGGGCCGCGGGGCGCAGTCGCCGTACCGCCACCACCGCGACCGTACCCGCCGCCCACAGGGCGAGCGCGCCGAGCGGCGTCTTCACCAGCAGCGCGGCGGGCATGTAGTACCAGCGGGACCCGGTGTAGAGCCGGCCGAACAGGAAGCCCTGCCAGGACGCGTCCTCCAGACCGAACTGGACACGCATCCCGTCCCGGTAGGGCTCCGGGAACGGCAGGAGCTGCACCAGCAGCCCCCGCAGCCCGGCGAC
This sequence comes from Streptomyces sp. NPDC005925, assembly GCF_040638805.1. NCBI lineage: Bacteria > Bacillati > Actinomycetota > Actinomycetes > Kitasatosporales > Streptomycetaceae > Streptomyces > Streptomyces sp. NPDC005925. The sequence continues at coordinate 59,159 of NZ_JBEXVL010000032.1, forward strand.
ATCGGGCACGGGCTGCCGCGGCGCCCAGCGCAACCGCGGGTCGACCAGCAGATACGCGGCCCATACGACGGCGACGGCGGCCACCGCCACGACACCGGCGTACGCGAACGCCCGTGCCCGGGCTCGCCGGCTGTTGCCGCCCGACACCGCGCGCAGTCCGGCCCGGGCGGCCGGCACCAGCAGCACCGGAACCGCCGGGAGGGTGCTCATCTTCGTGGCCAGGGCCGCCCCGAGTGCGACCCCGGCCAGCGGCAGACACCAACTGCGCCCGTGCCGTGCCCGCCACAGCAGCCACACCGACGTCAGGACGAAACCGGCGGCCGGTACGTCGAGTGTCGCCAGCGAGCCGTGCGCGACGAGGTCGGGGGAGAAGACGTACAGGGCGAGGGCCACCAACCCGGCGCCCGTACCGGCGAGTTCTCGGGCGAAGGCGTACACCACCAGCCCGAACAGCAGCGTCAAGGCGATCACCGGAAGCCGCGCCCAGAGCATCAGCCGCCACGGGTCGTTGCCGGACTCGTAGAGCAGCCTCCGCCCCAGCACGCCCTGATCGCCCCTGAACCCCGGTTCGAGACGGGGGCCGGCGAGCAGCGCGCCCACTCCGACGACCAGTTTGCCCAGCGGCGGGTGCTCGGGGTTGAAACGGAGGCTGTGCTCGCGCAGCTGGACGACCGCCGTCCCGACGTACACGGGCTCGTCGATCGTGGGCGTCTGCCGAACGGCCGTCCACACCATGACGGCGGCCATCTGGGTGAGCAGGAGGGTTACGAGGAGCGGCACCCACCCTCGTCGGCGTGCGCGGCACGGCCCGGCGGGCGGCGCCGCCGGTCCGGCCGTCGGCGCCCGCTCCCCGCTCACCCCTGTGCTCGCCGTCATCGCCGTCCGTCGCCTTCCGTCGCACGCGCCGAGGGATACGGCCCGGGACTGACCGGCGTTCACCCCGGTACCGGTACCGGTACCGGCACCCGGCCAGGGGCACCGGCACCCGGCACCGAGACCGTCACCCGGCCGGCAGGGGCACCGGCACCCGCACGGCCATGGGCAGGCACCGGCAGGCACCGCACAGGCACCGGTACCGGCACTCTCTCAGCCGCGGGCGTCAGGACACGGCAGCGCGGCCGGGGGTATGACCAGGTCGGCACGGTCCCGGGTCGCGGCGACCCGCTCGGCGTTGCGCTGGTCGGTGCCCAGCGCCCAGGCCACCGCCTCGTCGTGGGACTTGCCGAACTCCTCGTGCCGGGCCACCAGCCGCCGTACGCGCTCCGCCTCGTCCAGTTCGCAGAACCACACCTCGTCCAGTTGCGCCCGCACCCGCGTCCAGGCGCCGTCGTCCAGCAGCAGGTAGTTGCCCTCCGTCACGACCAGCCGGGCCGTCGGCGGCACCGGCACGGCGCCCGCGACCGGCTGCTCCAGCACGCGCTCGAAGCCGGGCGCGTACACCACCTCGTCGTACGGCTCCTCGCGCAGCCGCCGCAGCAGCGCCGCGTACCCGGCCGCGTCGAAGGTGTCGGGGGCGCCTTTGCGGTCGCGGCGGCCGAGCCGGTCCAGTTCGGTGTCCGCCAGGTGGAAGCCGTCCATGGGGACGTGCGCGACCCAGGGACCGCCGGGACCGCCGTCCCCGTTCAGCGCCCGCACCAGATGCCCGGCGAGCGTCGTCTTGCCCGCGCCGGGGCTGCCCGTGACACCGAGGACGGCGCGCCGCCCGGCGCGGGGCAGGGCACGGGCCCGGCTCAGGAGATCGTCGAAGGTCAGCGGCACCCGCCGAGTGTGTCACCCGGGCGCCGGCACCGGAACGCCCAGGGCGGTGGCCGGGCGGACCGTCCGGCACCTGGCCGAATCTCACGCGACGCGCCCGGCACACCACGTCGGGTTCACGGCGATGCGCACGACGATCGCCTGTACTTCTCCCAAGACTCGAGAACTCGCGCGGACGGCAATGGGGTGGGCGATGGCCGACGGGACCGACGCCATCGTGGTGAACGCGCGGGGCCGCGCACCGGCGGCCGGTCCCGGCGGGCCCCGCCGGGATCCCGGCACCCGCCTGATCACGCTGGTGGCCGGTCTGTTCACGGCGGCCCAGCTGATCCTCGTGCGACCCGGTCTGGGCCTCGGCTGGGACGAGACCGTGTACGTCAGCCAGGTCACCCCCGACGCGCCGGACGCGTTCTTCAGCGCCCCGCGCTCGCGCGGCGTCACGCTGCTCGTCGCACCCGTCGCGTCCTGGTCGACGTCCACTCCACTGCTGCGCGTCTGCCTCGCCGTGCTCTCCGGCATCGCGCTCGGCCTCGCTCTGCGCGTCTGGCGAGGGCTGTTTCCGACGCGCGTACCGGCCGCCGCGGGCGCGTTGTTCGCCACCCTGTGGGTGACCCTCTTCTACGGACCGCAGGCCATGCCGAACCTCTGGGTCGCCTTCGGCGCGCTGATCTGCGTCGGGTCCTTCCTGCGCGCCCGCTCCGGACGCACCGACCGCGCCGCGCTGTGGGGTGTCGCCGGCGGCGCGTTGCTCATGGCGCTGATGCGGCCCATGGACGCGGTGTGGGTGACGCTCCCGCTGCTCGTCCTCGCCGCCGCCGCCCGTCACTGGCGGACCCTGCTCGTGCTCCTCGCGGGTCTCGCGGCCGGGGCCGCCGAGTGGGTGATCGAGGCCTACGTCTCCTTCGGCGGCCTCACCGAACGCCTCGCCGAGGCCTCCCGCGCCGAGGGCGGCCTCGGCTGGCACGTCGCCGTCGGCGACCAGATGCGCGGTCTCGGCGGCCGGGCGCTGTGCCGCCCGTGCACCGGCCCGCTGCCGCACCCGGCGGTGTCCCTGTGGTGGTTCGCGCTGCCCGTCCTCGCCCTCCTCGGGCTGGCCGTCGCGATCCGCGCCGGGCGCGCCGGGCGCACGGCTGTCCCGCTGGCCTGCGCCGGCACCGCCGCCTTCCCGTACCTCTTCATGATCGGCTTCGCGGCGCCCCGCTTCCTGCTGTCCGCCTACGCGCTGCTGGCTCTCGCGGTCGCGGACGCGCTGCGGCACCTGGTCACCGTGGTGCGCGGACGGTGGCGTACGGCGGCCGTGGCGCTGGTCGCGGCGGGCCTGGCCGGGCATCTGGCCGTGCAGTACGTCGTCCTCGCGCAGACCGTCGGCCGCAACACCGCCGACCGCGAGGCCTGGACCCGCGCCGCCGCCGACCTGCGCCGCCTCGGCGTCCGCCCGCCCTGCCTGCTCACCGGCCACCAGGCCATCCCCCTCGGCCACTACTCCGGCTGCGCCTCGGCCGCGACCAGCGGAAACAATCGCAACGCCACCGTCGCCGAGGTCCGGAGCACCGCACGCCGCATCCCGGTCGCCCACCTCACCGTGCCCGGCGGCATCCCGGCCGGGTACGCCCGTGACTGGACGGAGCACCGGCTGGAGCGCCTGTGGGCATACGTGGCGCCGTCCACCCGGCGGTGACGGTCCTGCGCGCTGTGCACAACGGCCGGGGCGGCCGAGGTTAGGGCCCGCGCATCGGGAAACGCGGATCAGGACACCCCGCACGACCCACTGAGCGGCCGAACGACCGGATGACTGGACGACCGGGGTCGACGCAGCGCCGCAGGGAGGCACACATGGGCACGGAACCGATGGCGGACGACGCGTACCAGCCCACCGGGACCAACGAGGAGCAGGAGGACGCCGCGCCCCTCGACATGCAGGACGCCGTCGGCGAACGGACCTACGACGACACGCTGGACGAGGGCTACTCCCCGCCCGAGAAACCCCTCGGCGTGACCAAGTACGGCACCACCGCCGCCGAGCAGCACGCCGGCGAGACCCTGGACCAGCGGCTCGCCCAGGAGCGGCCCGAGGAGACCGGCGGAGCCGACGGGGACGGCGTGGGCGATGTGGCCGGCGGGGAGGGCGAACCGGTCGACTCCGAGGCGGGCACGGAACGCGCGGGCCGTCTGGTGGCCCCCGACGAGGGCGCGCACCCGGACACCACGAAGGAGACCGTCGCCGACGACGTGGGCGTCGACGGGGGCGCGGCGGGCGCGGAGGAGGCCGCCGTGCACATCGTGGAGGACGAGGCGGCCCTCCCGGACGACCGGACCGGCTAGGCACTGTCTGACAAACGATCTTGGGCGGGTTCGCGGAGCCAGAGGATGAGTGCCGCGAGGTGGAGTCCGGCCTTGTAGCGGGTGGCCAGT
>NZ_JBEXVL010000033.1:0-61779 GCF_040638805.1 Streptomyces sp. NPDC005925
CCAGCAGGTCACGGCGCCGGGCACGCAACTGCGCGGGGACGGCACTGACCACCGCCGCCACCGGGCCCGCGCCGACGGTCCGCAGCGGCAGAGGCACCGTGTTCCTCTGGACGACGCCCGACAAGCGCCACTGCACCGTTTCGCGTCACGCGGGGGGGCGGCTCGACGTCCTCATGTTCGATCAAGCCCATCCAGGGCATCAGCGCCACGCCGAAGCTAGACCGGCTCGACGGAGGGACTTCGTCCAGTGCCCGGAGTGTCTACGGCCTCATCCTCATGGCCGACAGGGAGACCGTCCGGTCCCTGTCCTGTGGTGACAAGCCCTCGTGGTGAGACGGGTGCGCGTCATCAAGGCCGGTGACGCGACTCGCACGATCTACGGGGCGGAGCTCGACGCACCCAGCGCAGGCATCCTGCGGGCCCAGGTCGTGCGCGCCGACGGCCGCCACACGGAGACCCTGCGACTCGGCATCAAGGCCGACGAGCCCCCGAAGGGGCCCTCCGACTGGCGAGTCTGCGACTGAGACCGTGTCCTTCGCGGTGAGGCGGACGAGCCGCTTGTAGCGGCAGAGGGCGGCGGCGCGACCGAGAAAGGCCGACCCGGAGCGACGAGGAGCCGGACGACGTCGACCAGCCTCAGGCCGGCGCCGTGGCGGAGCCCGCGGCCGCGCGTTCCTCCGGGGTGGTCTCCGACCTGACCGGCGCGGACGTGTCGACGCCGATGTCGGTCAGGCAGTTCCCCGCGCCTTACGACGTCCCGTCGAGCGCCGCATGGACACAAGGACTCAGCAGGGCTCAGGGGAACTCATGGGATGTCGCACAGTCGTGTGCTGTGACCTGCACAGGCACCCCAAGGTCCCGCAGGCGTCACCAGTGACGCCTGAGGGGCCTCCATGGCGACGTGCTGGTGTGCGCACACTCTCCGAGTGCCTCTCGGGTTGTGGCCGGTGGGCCGGATGCCCGACTCCGGGCAGGGGGGTGCCTCGTCTTGGCCCCCAAGACCTGCTAGAGGTTGTCCCGTATCTGCTGGTCAGAGGTGAGATGATCTTGCTGTGGCTGGTGTGATCACGGCGTCGGAGCCCTCGTGGATAGGTCCGTTCACCGGGCTGAGCCCGCGGCAGTTCGACAAGCTGGTCACCGCGTTGCGGCGCGAAGGGGCCGATCCGGTCCGCAAGGGCCGGCCGTGGTCGCTTCCGTTGGAGGACCGGGTGCTGCTGGTGGCCGCATACTGGCGCACCCACCTCACCCTGCGCCAGCTCGCCCCGTTGTTCGGCATCTCGAAGTCCGCGGCCGACCGGATCATCGACCACCTCGCACCGGCTCTGGCCCTCCAGCCCCGGCGACGGTTCCGCAAGAACACCGTGCTCATCGTGGACGGCACGCTGGTCCCCAGTGCAGCCGGCCGACCCGAAGCACTGCCGGTCAGATTTTCGTAGGCGTTGATCGTTCCGGTGATCTGCCGCGGGGGCTGCGCACCACGGCCCACGTCGATCAGCACTGCGTCGTCGAGTACGAAGGTGACCGTGAAGTCAGGGGTGACGACTGCGGGCCGCTCATCGAGACGGCCGAGTTTCTTGCTGGAGGCGGTCACGGCCCGGTCGCGGGTTTTCGTCGTCGCTCGTGGCCTGGACTACGACAATGCCGGATCTCGTACGTGATCTCGTACACGGCCTCCGGGTCGATGTCCTCGACACCCAGGTACGTGAGCGTTTCCGGCTCTGTCGGTGCGGGTGGCGGAATGGCAGGTGGCGGTGTCTGGCTCACGGTCCCCCCAGGGATGGTTGGTGCTGGCGTGGTCATCATCGGTGTTGTGTGGGGACTGGGGGGGACGGTGTGTCCGTGTCGTGACACGGCGGCGGCTCGGTCGCGGGTGGGGTGGGCGTCCGGACCGGACGGTGCTGTACGGGCCAGACCGCGCGGACGAGCAGACCAGCGCGATGCGTTCCCCGGGGAACGCATCGCGCTGGCTACGGTCGACTCTCCGGTTGTTCGTCGGTCAGGCCTTGGGGCAGGTCTGGCTCTGGGCAATGCCGAAATTCGCCTCTTTGAGAGTGCCTGTGCTGTCGACTCTCACTGTGCCGTTCGCCAGCCTGTTGTCGGCCTTGGCCGCTCCGCCGGTCGAGCAGTTGATGGACACGCGGTAGTCGGCTTCATCGGTGAGTCGGTCCGCGACGTTGTTGAAGACGGCATGCAGGTCGTCGAAGGCGGAGTTCGTGCCGCCGTCGATGCTTTCGACTTCCACAACGAGGTCTCGGCTGTCGCCGCTGGTGTCTTGTTGGACGATCTTGTATGGCGGCACTTCGCTGCTCTTGCCCTCGGTGTCGCTGTCGCACGCGGTGAGCGTAAGAGTGAGGGCGGCTAAGGCGGCGGCGGTCGTGGTGCGGGTGCGCATGGTCCCCCCAGGGTTCGACCTGTTTAGGGGCAATCATCCGCCATGTGAGGCTGGCAGTGAAGGCTCGGTGACGGTGCTGTGACACGACGAAGCCCCCCCCGGCTGGTGAAGAGCAATGCCATTGCTTAGACGTCGTCTCATTTGGTGAGTCTGCGGTAGCAGATGAGGCTGCAGGCGATGGCGGTGAAGGCCAGCTCCTCCACCTCGCGAAACGACAGCGGGAAGCGAAAGTACAGCCACACGCAGTGCGAGATCACCTCCACCGGATACCGGTGACCCCTGTACGACAGCAGCACACACGACACCGGCGATCCCACTCCAGCATGATCAACACGAAGATCATCCCACCCGCTCAGCCAACGTGACAGCACCCCTGCCAATGATGTCCTCGCACAAGTGCCTCGCCCGGTGGCGGAGTGGTCTCGGCGGGAAGGGTCGTCGTCTTGAGCGGCATACCGGGGGAGATCAACGATATTAAACGATCTTCGGGTTCTGCAGTTACGACGGCCCCCGACTGCCCGGTTGCTGCCGGGTGGTAGTGGATCGGCGATCCGCGGTTGAGGCAGGCCCAATTATAAGACGAAGACCGCGCAGGGGAGCCAGAGGTCGGGTGACGACGAGTGATCAGGGGCGTCCTCAGGCTCCTCCTGGGGACATGTCGGCCAACTCGCTGGCCGTAAGGCGTTGATCAGTCAGTCCCCTACACCCCTCCAGCCCGGCCCGAGCCCCCGCCGGCGGGCGCGGCCGGAGCGGGCCGCAGGCACCCCGGCGACGTCCTCGGCGGGGGCTGGGGCCAGGCGGCGGCGCAGTGCGGCGGTGGCAGTCGGCACGGCAGCGAGGGCTCGTGCGGTGTCGGGGTCGATGGCGGCGAGGGCTTGGGCGAGCAGGTCGATGGCGTCGGCCGCGTCCTCGGCGGCGCCCGTGCTCCAGGTCCCCGATGTCACCGTGTCGAGCAGCTCGCACACCGCGTCCGCAACCGCCGCGGCCCTCTCCTCAACACCCGGCCCAGCTACACCCAGTTGCATCTGTCTGTCCCGTTTACGATCGGCGCCGCGACAGCCGGGCGCCCGGCAGTGAGTGCCGGTCCTCATACCGTCCTGGACCGAACCGTATGCACTCTGCGCAGGTCATGACACTTCTGTTGTCGGGCTGGCCCGCCGGGCGCTCCTCTTGGCGCAGGTCCAGGTAGCAGCGCAGCCGGACGCCCGGCTCGCCGGGTGTCCTGGTCGTCCGGTCATCCGTCGCGGTCGCGGTCGCCCAGCGCCGCACAAGCTCCGCCTGGAAAGCGAAAGCGGTAGCGTCATCCGCGGCCGCGACGTCGACCACCACAACTCCCGGCTCCGCGAGGTGTTCGTCCCTGATCGCCTTCATGCCCGGCATGACGTCCCGCGCACCAACCCGGTTCACCCGGCCCCGCAGCTTCACCCGAAGAAGACGGACAGGCGGTGCAGAGGGCTCGAAGAGGGGAAGTAAGCACCGTGGTGGAGACCGGGCCGCTGTGCTTACCGTGCCTTGGGCAGCGCGACCAGCGTCCGCCAGTCCTCGCCGCGGCCGTTGCCGGCGATCCGCCACACCGGCCCATCGGCCCCGCCGCAGGTGAGCCGGTGCAGGGTCGTTGTCGCCACGGTCATCCAGTAGCCCACGTTCGGCAGGCGGCGGACACGGTCGTGGAAAGTGGCCTCTCTCGTGTCCGAGACCGCACGGCGCAGGGCGGGGACGAAGACGAACAGCAGCGGCGGAAAGGGCCTCTCCAGATCCGGTCCAGCGTAGGTCTCCTGGTATACCCCCAAGCCATCAGTCGTAAGTGGTCTGATTGCCGAGGTCCTCCTGTGGAACGATGTGGTGTGCTGCCGCGCGCAAGGCTGAGATTGCTGGCTGGTCATAATTTCTCGGCAGCCATGCGAGCACGGCTGTGGAGACGCCCAGCTCGGGCGCGTTGATGTATACGAGGCCAGGGCGTGGATACAGGAGGCGGGCTGCGGAGGGCAGGAAGGTGATCGCCTGTGCCTGTGTCACAGCGAGGACCATGGCTTCTGTGTCTCTGACCACGGGGCCGTAGCGGACTCGGCTGCCGTCTGGCCGGGGGTTCATCGTTAGGTGGTCCCACCAGAAGCGGGGTACCTCTGGGGGCATGTCGACGACAGTGCAGTTTGCGAGTTCGGCAAGAGTGAGCACTTCTCGGTCTGCGAGCGGGTGATCGGCTGATAGGCAGACCACTCTGGTTTCCGTCGCCAGGTGAAGCGACTGGATCCCGGCGGGCAGCGGTCCGCGGAGGAAGGCCGCATCGACTTCCCCTGAGGTGAGCGCGCTGAACATGTGGCCGAAGCTGAGGTTTCTTACTTCGATGTCGAGTTCGGGATGTTGACCACGTAGCTGCCCCAGGATGGCCTGCGCGTACGGCATGGCTCCCTCTGCGCCGAGAGAGCCGATGCGGATATGTCCGCGTACCGTTCTGACGTGGCGATCGGCGACAATCTGGGCTGCCTCCCGTAGTGCGGCCACGTCGGGGTGCTGGTGGTGCGGGAGCCAGGCGAGCGCGGCGGTGGTCACCGGGACGCCGGTGAGATCGCCGTAAGCGACCCCCGGGCGGGGGTACAGGTCGCGAGCTGCGGCTGGCAGGAAGGCTATTCCTCTGCCTTGTGAAACGGCCAGGAGGAGGGGCTCGATGTCAGTGACGACGGGGCCGTAGGAAACGCGGCTGCCATCAGGGCGGGGGTCGACCTGCCAGTAGTCCCACCAGGCACGCATGCCGTCTCCGGCTACGTCGATGAACACGCGACCGGCCAGGTCTTTCAGGGTGAGAGGTTGTCGAGCAAGGAGCGGATCGTCAGCAGGCATGCAGACCACACGTGGCTCCCTCGCCAGGGGCAGGGTGTGGATGTGGGAGGGCAACGGAAGGCGCAGGAACGCCGCGTCCACTCTTACGCTGGTCAGGGCGTCAACCTGCTCGGCAAAGTCCACACTGTGCACTTCCACAGCGCTTTCGGGGTATCGACACTGGTACTCGGTGAGGACCTGCTGGGTGTAGGGCATGGCGGCCTCTCCGCCGATGCACCCCACTCTCAGGGGTCTGCTCAGCGGCGTGGTCGCCGGCTGCAGTCGGACACCCGCCTCCACGGCAGGGTGGTCCTCTGCCACCAGGAGTTGTCCTTCAGAGGTGGGGAGGGCGCCGTCCAGTGTGGAGTTCATGCGCACTTGGGCACTCATGGCCTTCTCCCACGCCAGAAGCAGGGACTTGACCTCTTCCGGGCCAGCCAAGGCAGCAAGTGAACGCACGGCCTCCCGAGGCGGGATTCTCTTGCCGTTGAGGTACCGCTCCCATGTAGACCTGCTGTAAGCCGTCCTGGACGCCAGCGCGGCCAGAGTCAGCTCGCTGACGTCTTTGACAGCACGGAGCTGCCCGATGAGATCAACAACCTCCGGAGGCAGCCCCTCGGGTAATCGCTTCCATCTCGTCATGTCCCCGAATGTCCCCGAACCCCAGACATCCCAGCAGGTCGTAACCGGCCATATCCCCGAAATTCTCAGCTTTGGCGAAAGACATTCCCTTTGGGTATGCACCACGCAATGCTTGTTGTCAGCGAAGTTCTCTTTAAAAGAGAAAATCGCCGACTTGTGATGTATCTAGCTGATACATCCAAAGCATAGGGGGAATCGGGATGGCCCTCTATGGGAGCTTACGGCCCTAGCAGGACCAATCCAAAGGGGGATTTGAGTGCGTTTCACGATGCTATGGGGAAGGGCTGCAGCTGCCGTCGCTGGCACTGCCACCCTGACCGCCAGCGCCGTGGTTGGGGTCACTGCCAGCACGTCGGTAGCTGCTTCCTCTGCCCACCCTGCCTCGACAGGCGCCGCCAGCAACGCAGCGGTCAGCTGCCCGGGCTCCTTCAACAGCTGGACGCATGTCCAGTCGAGCGTGGACTGGCTGAAGGTGCGCACCGGACCTTCGGTGAGCTACTCGTCCATCGGCCAGCTTCCCGGCGGTGCCTCGTTCACCTTCAGCAGTTCCTCGGGAACTTCGGCCGGCGGCTACTACTGGGGGTGCGGCTACGGCTACAACGACAGCACCAAGCTCACCGGCTGGGTCGCCGGTGACTACCTGGTCTGGCCCTGATCGAGACGGGCTGACGCTGCGTCGGGGGCGCTGCGGTTAGGACACCACAGCCTGGCGTCCTTCATCGTGCCGTCGGCCCAGTCGGGGCACGACCCAGATACGCCAGAAACCCGCCACGGGATGATCTTGAACGTCTGACGGGTGCGTCAGTGCTCTCCCGCGTCGCACCTCGGGCGCTACGCACACGCAGCCGTCTGCAGGGGGGTCGCCGGGGCGAGGGAGGCAGCCCATCAACTTTGGGAGGACATGTGAAGCGACGTACTGGCGCTATGGCCACCGGCGCGGTCGCGCTGGTGGTGGCCGGTGTGGTGGGCCTGACGGGGGCCCGGTCGCAGCCACATACGCACGGGGAACGGCCCAAGCCGCTCAGCGAGCGCCAGAAGGATGTGCTGCACGACGCCGAGGAACTGTTGACACAGTCCTGCATGGCAGCACATGGCTTCAAGACCTGGGTCGTTCCCAGGCGTCCGCTGGCCGACGACCGTGAATTCCCATATGCCGTCGACGATGTGCAATGGGCCTCCGAACATGGTTACGGGAGCGACCTCGCGGCGCGGCGCAAAAGGCTCCGTCTGTCCGACCCCAACCGGCTGTACTTCGCAGGCTTGACGCCGTCCCGACAGAAACGCGCGCTGGACGCCTATCACGGCGCCGAATCCACGAAGCGAATCACGGTAAGGGCGCCGAACGGCATGAGTATCAGCCGTACGGATGGCGGCTGCGTGGCACAGTCTCAGAAAGAGCTCTACGGAGACCTGGCGACATGGTTCCGCGTGACCACTGTGACGGATGCCCTGGCCGGGATTCGGAACCAAATGGTCCTAGGGGATGTTGAATTCAAGGGTTCGGTAAAGGACTGGGCCACCTGCATGCGCAAGCGTGGCTTCTCCTATGCGAGCCCAGAGAAGGCCCGCGTTGCCTTCGCTGATCCGGACAGCGGCATCCCTCGGCAGGAGGAAAATCCTACGGCTGTTGCAGAGGCGCGCTGCGCGGCTGCCACTGGGTTGTCCCAATCAGTCCGTCACCTGGAGCAACGTTACGGTGAGCGACTGAACGAAAGGTACGCGGACGCGGTATGGGCCAGGATCCGGCTGGAGGACGAAGCTCTGCCACATGCCCGTGCCATCGTCCGTTCGCAGTGAACACGCACACCCAAAAAAGCCCAAAAGAAAGAGAAGACCGTGAAGAAGATCAGCACTGCCCTGGCCGCGCTCGGAATTACCGCCATAGCCGCGTTAGCGACTCCGACCGCGGCCCAGGCCGCCCCGCCGGCCTCGGCAACCGGGCCCGCCAAGTCGGCGGCCGCCGCGAACGGCCTCTTCTACGCCTGGGAGGCGGCCTATAAAGGTGGCCACCAGTGTGCCTGGCAGTACGACGCCGGGGACTGGTCGGCCTGCAACACCTTCGACATGCGTAACAAGGCGAGCTCCCTGGAAAACCGCCGTTACCCCGGCGTGGGCGAGGACATCGACCTGTTCTACCACCCCTGGCACACCGGTGCCCACAACTGCCTGCCCAACGGGAGGTACCTCGACAACCTCACCGGCATCTATTTCCTGTGGGACGGCCAGGAGGGCCAGGGACAGTCGATGAACGACAACATCGCCAGCCATCGAGGGTCCAACAACTGTTGATGGGGTCTGGCATCCTGCCCCTGCGAGGGATAGGGCCGGATGCCGCCGGGATCCATCGGAACTCTCCGGTTCACCCGCCCGCTGGCAGTGGCCCGACGCCGGACGACATCCGGCGCCGGGCCGTCGACTGTCCGTCTACCCCTCGTCTTCGGTGTGGGGATCACGCAGCGGTCGCGCGCTCCCGGATACCGGAGCGGGCCAGGTGGGCCGGCACCCCGAGATTGGGGACACTACGGCAGCGACGGGCCAGGCGTTGTCACGTTGTCGAGGGTGTGGGTGCTTGGTGGGGTGTCGGGGCGTGCTGGGGCCGGGTTCCGGCTCCGTGCTCAGGCCGTGGCGGGTAGGCCGGCGGTGCCGGTGATCTGCTCCCAGATCGCGAAGCGGACGGTCATCTCGGCGCGGTGGTCGGGTGCGGTCATCAGGTGGCGGTGGGGCCGGAAGTGAGGTGAGATGCCGCTGAACGCGGCCAGGAACCGCTGGGCTCCGCCGACGGAGCGGAAGCCCTTCATTGCGCGTTCGCGCTGCCGGGTGGGCTGGTGGCTGTTCTCGGCCCGGTTGTTCAATCCTTTATGGGCACGGTGCTCGACGGAGGGCATGACCTCGCGGTGGGCGGCGCGGTAGGAGCCCAGCTTGTCGGTGACCACCACCCGCGGAACCGCACGCGTCTCCTCATCAAGCGGCGGAAAAACCGCCGGGCGGCGGCCTTGTCCCGCCGGTTCTGCACGAGGATGTCCAGGACGGTGCCGCCGGCGTCGACGGCCCGCCACAGATATTTCAGCTCGCCGTTGACTTTGATGAACACCTCGTCCAGATGCCAGTTGTCCCCGGGCCGGGGCCGGCGGCTGCGCAGCCCGTTCGCATATGCCTGACCAAACTTGGCGCACCAGCGGCGCACGGTCTCGTACGAGACGATGACGCCGCGCTGGAGCATCAGCTCCTCCACCTCGCGGAACGACAGCGGAAAGCGGAAGTACAGCCACACGCAGTGGGAGATGACCTCGACCGGGTAGCGATGCCCCTTGTACGACGGCGACGCACTGTCCACGGACGATCCTTCCCAGCGTGATCAACCCGAAGATCATCCCACCCGGTCAGCCAACGTGACAGCGCCCTCTGGTGAGCTTTGCCGTGGTGGGCAAGAGTCAATACAGCGACACCTACTCCCGCCTGCAGCGCAGCGCACAAATGCGACTGTCGTCGGAATTGGTATGGGCCTACCTGCCGCCGCGCACTATAGGCACAGACCAGGTCATCTTTACCGCGGTCCTGGAGCCGGCTGCGAAGCGGAAGGTGTGCTCCAGATCGAAGCGACGGAGAAATGCCTGCCAGAAACGATCCACATCGTCCGGGGTGCGGCCGACAGTGACCCGGGCCCGCCCGGTCGGCGGCACCGCTCGGACCCGCATCCCCTCCCCGGGTGCACGGGCCCGTCCCGCCGGACCGGATGGCCCGCGAGGGCGTGTGACGTGCGTCAACCACTCGCAGGCGGCCGGAACAGGTCTGGAGCTCTCCTCGTGCAGGAAGGTGCGGGCGGACGAGAACGCGATGCGTCAGCCGGCGTGGCGGCGGAGCCAGCGGGTGATCATGCGGATGTCCCTCGCGGTGGTCGCGGAGAAGGCGGCCTGCTCGTCCGATTCCCAGTTCTCGACCTCGTTCAGGACGTCCTCGAGTTGACGGACCGCCGGCCCGATCTGGTTCTCGCCGCTCGCCAACAGCTTTCCGGCGACCTTCAGCCGGCCGCCGGCCTCGGCTGCCCCGCCGCGCGGCGCGCAACTGCCGGCCGCGCCGGCGATCTGCTCCCGTGCCGAGGCGATGGCAAGCCGGGCGGCCTTGACCGGATCGGCGTGCGGGGCAACTGCCGGGCTGCGGTAGACGCCGTTCTCCAGGGCCGTGCGCTGCTCCTGGTTGAGCTGGTTGTAGGCGAACAGTGCCGTGCCGTCGGAGTCCGCGTCCTTCACGGCCTGTAGCTGGTCGCTCATGAGCGGGGCCGGGGAGCCGTTGAAGGGACCGTAGGTCGCGGTGTAGAGGGGGACGTCGCCGACGCGCTCCCGCATGACCTTGGTGTCCTTGGCGACCGACTCCGGGGAGGAGCCGAAGGACATGCCGGTCAGGAAGTCCATGTAGCCGGCGTCCACCCAGGCGCCCCAGTTCTGGAATTTCTTCTTGAGGCCGTCGACCGGGTCGGCGAACACCGCGGCGGACAGCGCCGTCTTCGGCTTCACCCGCTCCTGCATGTCGCGGACACTGGCGACGAACGTGGTGATGTTCCGCTCCCGCCAGGCGTCCCACTGCTCCCACTGCGGGTCGTCGGGTGTCAGGGCGTACGGGTCGACGCCGTACTCCTTCTCGAACGCCTGCCGGCTGTAGTCGCTGTAGGAGAAGCTCGCGTCGTACGGCTGGGAGACCGGGTAGCGGATGTAGTCCAGGTGCAGGCCGTCGACGGCGTAGTCGTCGAGCACCTCCTCGAAGACCGACCGGATGTACGCTCGCGGCTGCGGCATGGCGGGGTCGACGAAGTAGTACCCGGGCTCCTGCCGGGAGGGGCGCGGACCGTTCGAGCCAACGTCCTCGCGCTCGACCGCGGCCCACTCGGGGTGCGCGGTGAGGACGGGGCCGGGGCCGCCTGCGGAGTCGACCCCGACGAAAAAGGTGTGCACCCAGGCGTGCAGTTCGATGCCGCGCTCGTGCGCCTCGTCGACCCACACCTGGAGCGGGTCGAAGCCCTTCATCTCGGGGCGCTGCGGGTCGATGCCGGCAGCGCGGGCGGCGTCCGACGGGAAGATCGTGTAGCCCTGCCAGACGGTTTCGAGGAAGACCATGTTGAAGCCGGCGCGGTCGATGCTGTCCAGTGTCGCGCGGATGGCCTCGGGGGTGGTCTCGGTCGGGCGCACCCACAGGCCGCGGCCCTCGACGGGGCGGGACTCGCGGGTCCGGTCGGCCGCGGCCGCGGCCGTTTGGGAGGCCTGGCCCGCCAGGCCGGTGGCGCGCGACTCGTCCCCGGCTGCGAGGGCGGCCCGGGCGTCGGCGATGAGGCGGTCGGCGGTGGCGATGCCCTCGTCGACCTGCTGCTCCGGGAACTCCACACAGCCCTTCCGGGACGCCGCCAGGCGGAGCCGGGCGTCGTCCCGGGCGAGTTCGGCACGCCGGACGCGGGCTTCCGCGTCGACCGTGATGGTGACGGCATCGGCTGTTGTTTCTGCCTTCGCGCCGAGGGACGAGTGCTCGCTGAGCCACTGGCCGGCCGCGCCGTGCCCCGAGAGCACGAATCCGTTCGCGGGGATGGCGCGGTCGCTGCCGCCGATGGAGGTGATGCGGCCGTTCTCCACGACGACGTCGGTTCCGTACTGGTTCGTCCCCGTGGTGGGCGATCCGTAGGCGGGGGTGTAGGCGATGAGCTGGTCGACACCCCGGCAGCCCGGGAAGCAGTTGCCCGACGCGGGGTCCGTGCCGCCGGGATTGGTCTCGGCGGTCGGGTCGACGGCGTCGAGGGGGTGGCTGACCGAGGACGGGGCCGTGGTCGCCGATGCGGTGGCGGTGGAGTCCGCCGCGTTCGCGGGCAGCACCGCCAGCGGCGGAGCCATCGCCAGCACGGAGCCGAGCAGCGCGGCGGAGGCGATGAAGGTCGCGGGCACAGGACGTCTGAGGGGCATGACAGGACCTCCGTGGTCGGGTGGGGATGGCGAGAACTATCAGCAAGAGGTCCGTATAAGTCAACGCCTACTACCGAGGCAACGTGAGTTTCCGCTGCAGTGTTGACAAGCTTGGGTCGGAACCCGAGACTTGGGACACCTCACTGGTACGGACCACTTGATCGCATGTCGGCTGTCGGTCCTTCCGCATCCCAACTCCCGGATCCACGCCCTCCTTAGGAGCGCCATGCCCTCCAGCAGAGGCATCCGCCTCGCTTCTCTCATCGCATTCGGCACACTCGTCAGCGCCTGCGGTCTCGGCGGCGGCCCGACGGAGGAGACCTCGGCCGGCAACGCCGGCTCGGGAGAGGTGAAAGGCACCATCACCTTCCAGACGCTGCAGCTGAAGCCGACCTTCACCGACTACATCAACGGCGTGATCAAGGACTTCGAGAAGAAGCACCCCGGCACGAACGTCAAGTGGGTAGACATCCCCTTCCAGGGCGCCCAGGAGAAGATCACCGCCGACGCCGCGGCCCGGGCGCTCCCGGACGTCGTCAACCTCAACCCGCAGTTCGCCCAGGCACTCGTCGCCAAAGGCGTGTTCGTGGACCTGGACAAGGCCGCCTCCGACGTGCGGGGGGACTACGTCGAGGGCGCGTGGAGCTCCTTCACCGTCCCCGGCGAGCAGGGCGCCTACGGCATGCCGTGGTACCTGACCAGCGAGGTCACGATGTACAACAAGGGCCTGTTCGAGAAGGCCGGCCTGGACCCGGAGAAGCCGCCGACGTCGTTCGGCGAACTCGTCACGGCCGGGAAGAAGCTCAGCGAGGCGGGCAACGGGAAGTTCTTCGGCCTTCACCCCGCCCTGGAGAACCGGTTCATCACCGACCTCGCCAAGCAGGGCGTGCCGATCGTCGCCGACGACGGCAAGACCTGGACCTTCAACACCCCCGAGGCCGAGGCACATCTGAAGAGGCTGGTCGACGCCTACAGCGGCGGTGTCTTCCCGAAGGACTCGCTGACCCAGGACCACTCCAAGGAAACCGAGGCCTACCAGGCCGGCCGCATCGGTCTCTTCCCGTCCGGCCCGAACTTCCTGACGATCGTCGAGGAGAACGCGCCCGAGATCGCCGAGCAGACCGGCGTCGGCCCCCAGATCACCGGCGGCGCCGGCGTGACCAACATGTCCGTCATGGGCCTGCTCGTCCCGAAGAGCAGCGAGAACCAGGCCACCGCTCTGGAGTTCACCAAGTTCATCACCGACGCGGAGAACCAGTTGGCCTTCAGCAAGATCGTGACCATTCTGCCCAGTACCAAGGACTCGCTGAACGACCCGTACTTCACGGGCAAGGGCGACGACTCCGTAGAGGCACAGGCGCGGAGGGTCTCAGCCGAGCAGATCGCCCACGCCCGGAACCTGGTCCCCGTCCAGTACGACCAGCGTGTCACCAAGGCGGTCGTCGGCAAGGTGGAACTGGCCCTCAAGGGGGACCTGACGCCCAAGGCAGCCCTGGACCAGGCGGTGGAGGCCGCCAACAGGATCACCGCCAAGTAGGCACGGGGTCCGCGCCGCCCCGCCCGGCGCAGACCGCCCGTCCCACCTGCCCGAACCATCTGGAGATTCCATGACCGGCCGCCGCTGGTACGCCCCGTGGCTGTTCCTCGCCCCGGCGCTGGTACTCGCCGTGACGTTCTTCATTCTTCCGTTCGCCAACACCCTCGTGCTGTCGTTCACCGACGCGTCGACGCTCGGCGGAGGCGTCTTCACGGGACTGGAGAACTACACCCGGCTGCTGGACGACTCGGCTTTCTGGCTGTCCCTGCGCAACACCGCCCTCTACATCGTGGTGGTCGTCCCGCTCCTCGTCGTCCTTCCACTCCTTCTCGCTGTCCTCGTCCAGCGGAAGGTGGCCGGTATCGGCTTCTTCCGGGCGGTGTTCTACTCACCCGTCGTCGCCTCGATGGTCGTCGTCGGACTGATCTGGTCCTGGCTGCTGTCCAGCGACGGCCTCGTCAACTCGGTTCTGCGCGGTCTGCGGATCGTCGCGGAGCCGCTGCCCTTCCTCACAGACTCCCGTCTGTTGCTGTTCAGCGCGATGGTCATGACCGTCTGGAAGGGTCTGGGCTACTACATGGTGATCTACCTCGCCGCGCTGGCCAACGTCCCCCAGTCGCTGCTGGAGGCCGCCGACCTCGACGGCGCCGGGCCCGTCCGGCGCTTCCTGTACGTCACCGTGCCCGTCATCCGCCCCACCATGGTCCTCGTCGGCACCCTGGCCGCGATCGCCGCCGGCAAGGTGTTCGCCGAGGTCTACACCCTCAGCGCCGGCAGCGGGGGCCCCGGCGGGGAGGCCCGCACCCTCGTCTTCACCATCCGGGAAGTCGGCCTGGGCCTGAGCGGAGAGGCGGGCTACGCCTCGGCGATGAGCATCGTGCTTTTCGTCGCCACCCTCGGCCTGTCCGTCTTCGTCACCCGCCTGAACACCCGGGAGGACCGGGCATGACCGCCACCGCAGCCCACGAGACCACCGGCACCTCCCCCGCCCAGGACGCCCCCGTACCGCCACCGCGCACCGCGGCCCGGCGGCGCAGGCGGCTGCGCTCCGCCACGGGGCTCGCCGTCCGGTACGCGCTGCTGACCGCCGTCCTGGTACTGACGGTCGGGCCGTTCCTGTGGCAGCTGTCGACCTCCCTGAAGGGCGCGGGCGAGAATGTCTTCGGCTACCCGCCGCAGCTTCTGCCGGAGAACCCGACGCTGCAGCACTACGGCGGCGTCATGGAGACCGTTCCGGTCCTGCGGTACGCGACCAACTCCCTCGTCGTGGCTCTCGGTTGCGCTGTCACCAACTGTCTTTTCGGCTCGATGGCCGGCTACGCGCTGGCCCGCATGCGGTTCCCGGGCCGCCGGATCGTCTTCGGTGTCTTCCTCGCCACCATCATCATCCCCTTCGAATCGATCATGGTCTCCGAGTTCCTGATCGTGCGCTCCCTCGGGCTGGGAGACACACTCCTCGGTGTGATGGTCCCCCTGGCGGTGACCGGTCTGTCCGTCCTCCTCCTCCGCAACGCGTTCCGCGGGCTGCCGGCCGAGATCGAGGAGGCCGCCGTCCTGGACGGGGCCGGCGAATGGCAGCGGTTCTGGCACATCGCCCTCCCCTCGGTCCGCGGAACCCTGAGCGTCGTCGCCATCTTCAGTTTCGTCTTCGCCTGGGACGACTTCCTGTGGCCGCTGATCGTGCTGTCCGACCCCGGCAACTACACCCTGACCGTGGGCATCCAGTACCTGTCCGGGACCTTCACCAACGACCAGCGGGTGATCGCCGCGGGGACGATGATGGCGGTGATCCCGCTGCTCGCGCTGTTCTTCTGCCTGCAGCGGTACTTCTTCCGTGGCGTCGGCGAAGGAGCTGTCAAGGGATGAGCGAGACCACGAGCACCAGCACGGCCAAGCACGAGTCGCTGCGGCGCGCGCTGTCCCGGATGATCGACGAAGGCATGGACCCCCACCAGGTCCTGCCGAGCGAGCGGGAGCTGATGCAGCGCTTCAACGTCAGCCGGATGACCGTGCGCAGGGCCGTCGAACGGCTCGCCCAGGAGGGGCGCGTCTACCGCGTCCAGGGTGCCGGGACCTTCGTCGCCGAGGCAGCCACCATCAGCAAGTCCCTGCACCTCACATCCTTCTCCGAGGACATCCGCGCCCGCCGCATGGTGCCCGACAGCCGGCTGCTCGTGATGGAGCAGACCGGGGCCGACCTGACGTGCGCCCGCGACCTCTTCGTCGAACCGGGCACCGCGCTGATCCACATGGAACGGCTGCGGACGGCCGACGGCGAGCCGATGTGCCTGGAGAACGTCTGGCTCCCCCGGAGCCTGGTCCCCGGCCTGCTCGAGGAGGGCCACCCGCAGTCCCTCTACGCCTGGCTGGAGCAGGTCGGCGCCATGCCCGAGACCGCCAACCAGACCATCAAGGCCACCGTGCTGGAAACCCGGCAGGCCGAACTCCTCGGGGTGCCCCCGCACTTCCCCGCCCTCCAGGTCGAGCGGGTCACCCGCGACCCGCGAGGACGGGCCGTGGAGCGCGCGGTCAGCCTCTACCGGGCGGACCGCTACGACTTCCGTCTGACGGTGACGAGGGAGCGGCGCCCATGAACGGCACCACGCAACCCGTCGTCGGCATCGACATCGGAGGCACCACCACCACGGCCGCCGTCGTGGACAACGGCCACCGGATCAGGACCCGCCGGACCGCGCCCACCCCCGCTGCGCGGGGCGCGGAGGCCGTTCTCGCCGACGCCGTACGCCTCGCGGTCGCGGCCCTGGCCGACGCCGCGGCACCGGTCGCGGCAGTGGGTGTCGGCACGGCCGGCGTCGTCGGCCGGGACGGACGCACCGTCACCGCGGCCACCGACGCGCTGCCCGGCTGGGCGGGGATGCCGCTGGCCGACCGGCTGGAGCAGGCCCTGGGCCTGCCGACCACCGTCCTCGGCGACGTCCAGGCCTTCCTCGCCGGTGAGGCCTTGTCGGGCGCCGCCGCCGGCGCGCGCATCGCGGTGGGCGTCATGGCGGGAACCGGCATCGGCGGTGCGGTCTGGGCCGGCGGCGGCGTGCTCCGCGGCGCGACCGGCGCCGCCGGACACCTCGGCCACGTGTCCGTCCCCGGCGCCGAGGCTCTGCGCTGCCCCTGCGGCGCGACCGGCCACGTGGAGGCGGTCGCCTCCGGACCGGCCATGACCCGCCGCTTCCAGCGGATCCGGCCCGAGGACCGGGTCCGGGACCTCCGGGACATCGCGGCGCTCGCCGCAGCCGGCGACGCGGTGGCCCGTGAGGTCCTGACCACCGGCGGCAGGGCGCTGGGCATCGCTCTCGGCGGCGTCGTCAGCACTCTCGACCCCGACGTGGTCGTGGTCTCCGGCGGCGTACTGGATTCCGGTCCCTGGTACGGGACCGCGCTGTCCACCACACTCGCCGGGGCCGCCCTGCCCGCGCTGGCCGACGTCCGTGTCACGCCGGCGGCCCTGGGCGCGGACGCGGTTCTCGTCGGCGCGGCGGACGCCGCCCGCCGGTTGCCGGGACGTACGCCGGACCCGGCCACGAGGGGCAGCCGGCCGGCGCCTGCCGGGCCGAGCACCCCTCTCGGAACGGTTCGGTGAACCCATGACAGCCTCACCGCCACCCGCGCGTGGCACCGACAGCCCTCAGGGCGGCCGGATCGCGCTCGTGCCGCTGGACGAACGGCCCGCCTGCGCCGTCCTGCCGCGGATGATCGCCGCGGTCGCCGGCATCCGGGTGGAGACACCGCCCGCGGCGCTCCTCCCCCGTATCCGCAGGCCGGGAGATCCGGAGGGCATCGCCCGCTGGCTCACCACCGAGACGGCGAACGCCGACGCCGCCGTGGTCTGCCTGGAGACGCTCGGGTACGGCGGCCTCATCGCCTCTCGCACCGTCCCCGCCACCACCGGCGTGGTCGTCCGGCGCTGGGCCTCGATGACCACCCTGGCCGAGGCGGGGGTGCCGGTGCACGCCGTCACCCTGATCACCCGGACCCCCGACTCCGCGGACGCCATGGAGGAACCCGGCTACTGGGACCCGCACGGCCCTGCCCTCCACCGGCTCTCAGCCGACCTGCACCGCGCGTCCGAGCAGGGCACCGCCGTCCCGGCGAATCCCCCGCTGCCCCCGGAGGTCCTGGCCGACTTCCTCACCCGGCGACTGCGCAACCACACCCTCAACCTCGCGGCGCTGGACCTGGTCGCCGGCGGCGTGCTCCGCTCCCTCGTCATCGGCGCGGACGACACCGCCCCGTACGGCCTGGCCACCGCGGAACTGCGCTGGCTGGACGGCTGGGTGGAGTGGCTCGGCCTGCGTGGCTCGGTGGCCGTACGCCCGGGCGCGGACGAGGCGGGCAGCACCCTCGTAGCCCGCGCCGCCGGCCGGCTGCTCGGGCCGGACTCCACCCCGGTGCGGGTGGCCGTCGAGGCCGTGGACCCGGCGGGACTCGAAGCGGTCGCGCCGTACGAGAACGTCCCGGTCGGCGTCACCGCCCGGCGGCAGGTAGAGGCGTGCGGGGCGCTGCCGGTTCCCGCCGGGGAACCCGCCGACCTGCGCCTGCTCGTCCACACACCGTACGGCGCCGACGACTGGGCCGTGGCACCGCCGGCCGCCCCCGCGGCGGATGCGGTGGCACGGGCCCAGGCGCTCGCCGAGCGGGCAGCGTCGTTGCTGGACACGGCTACCGCGGTCGCCGTGGCCGACTGCGCCCAGCCGAACGGCGCCGACCCCGTCCTTGTGCGAGCCCTCACCGAACGGAACCTGACGCACCGCCTCCACGGCTACGCCGGGTGGAACACGGCCGGGAACACCCTGGGTTCGGTGGCCGCGCACGCCGTGACCGCGGTGGCCGCCCGGCGGGCGGGCCGCTTCGACCGGGAGGCGCATCAACGCCTCCTGCTGCACCGTTTTCTGGAGGACTGGGGCTACATGACGCGCGCCCGCGGCACGGCACGGCGTCTGCTGGGCAGCGACCCCACCCGTCACGACACCGTGCCCGACGGGCATCCGGTCCTGGAGACCATCGCGGCCGAACTCGACGACTGCCGGGCGCAGTTGCCCGGTTTCGACTCACTTGCGATCGTCCGCGGCTCCGTGCGCCTGCCCTGGAACCGCACGTTCGAGGCCGATTTCGCCCTGACCGGAGACGCCGGGACCCAGCGGCTCCGCTCCGCCGGGCCCGGCGCGTGGGAACTGTCGTGACCTCACCGAACCGGACCGTCGAATCCGACGTCGCCGTGATCGGCGGCGGGCTGGGAGCCGTGGCCGCCGCCCTCGCCGCCGCACGGGCGGGCCGCCAGGTCGTGCTGGTCTCCCCCTCCGAGCGCCTGGGCGGCCAGGTCACGACACAGCTGGTCCCCGCGCTGGACGAGCACCCGCACGTCGAGACCGGTGGCGTGTCCGCGTCCTACCAGAGGTTCCGTGCGCTGATCCGCGAACAGTTCGGCGGCATCGCGAACCCCGGCGGAGGCTGGGTGAGCCGTTTGTGCTTCGAACCCGCCGCCGCCGACCGCGCCATCGGCACCCTCCTCGCACCGCACCTGTCGGCCGGACGGCTGACGCTACTGCGCGGGCTCGCGCCCCGCGACGCCGTGCGGGACGGCGACCTGCTCACCGCCGTACGCTGCGCTTCCCCAGAGCCGCGGCCGGGAGCGGACGGGAAGCCGGTGACGGAGGTCCGAGCCGAGATCTTCCTGGACGCCACCGAGGCCGGTGACCTGCTGCCCCTGGCGGGAGCACCCTGGGCCGTCGGCTCGGAGGGCAGTGACGCCTTCGGGGAATCCCTCGCTCTGCCGGGCGGGCCGCACCCGCGAGCCGTCCAGTCCTGCACGGTCGGATTTGTCGTCGAGCACGTCCCGCAGGAGAACCACACGGGCCCCGAACCGGAGGGCTACGGGCGGTGGCGCGACACCCAGCCGTTCACTCTCGACATCTCCGGCTGGGACGACCGCACCCACCGGTACCGCATGTTCACCGAAGGGCCCGACGGCCACCTGCCCTTCTGGACATACCGCAGGCTGCGGGACGGCGCCGCTCTGGGCGGCCCGGACGCCACGCTGATCAACTGGGCCGGCAACGACTACGCCGAGACGTCCGCGATCGACGACCCCTCCCGCGCGTACGCGGCGGCCAAGCACCTGTCCCGGGCCTTCCTGCACTGGCTGCGCACCGAGTGCCCTCGCGACGACGGCGGCCGGGGCTACCCGGGGCTGCGGCTCGCCCCGCACCTCACAGGCACGCCGGACGGCTTCGCCGCCGAGCCGTATCTGCGCGAGTCGCGTCGGCTGCGCACCGCGCGTCCGGTACGCCAACAGGACTTGGAGCCCGTCGGGGGCAGCACCCGCGCCGTCCCCGTCGCCGACGCGGGAGGACTGGCCATGTATCACATGGACCTGCATGCCCGGATCGGGG
Source organism: Streptomyces sp. NPDC005925 (assembly GCF_040638805.1). Classification (NCBI taxonomy): domain Bacteria; kingdom Bacillati; phylum Actinomycetota; class Actinomycetes; order Kitasatosporales; family Streptomycetaceae; genus Streptomyces; species Streptomyces sp. NPDC005925. Next base: position 19,732 of record NZ_JBEXVL010000033.1, read on the forward strand.
CGCCCGCGAGCGCCTACGCGCCCACCGCGCCGTTCCAGGTGCCGCTGTCGGCACTGGTCGCCGAAGCCCCGGCCAACCTGCTCGCGGCCTGCAAGAACCTCGGCGCCACCCAAGTGGCCGCGTCCGCCTACCGGGTGCACCACGGGGAGTGGGCGGTCGGGGAGGCGGCGGGCGTGCTGGCCGCGCACTGCGTGGCCGGTTCCTTCTCTCCCGCCCGGGTGCTCGCCGACCGGCCGGAGCTGACACGCCTTCAGCGCCGCCTGGTGCTTGACGGTGTCCCACTGGCCTGGCTGCTGGACGTCCCGCCCGGCGGCGCCCCACTCGCCGTCGGGGCGCATCTGCTGGCGGCAGCGGGCGGACTCGCCGGCCCGCGCGCCGAACGGCTGACAGCCGACCCGGCCGTCAGCGTCACGGAACGGGAGCGAGATGCGCTGCTCGCGGCTGCCGCCCGCCTGCTCGGCCGGGCTCGTCCGCCCCAGGTCGAGCCGGACGGCGACGGGCTGTCCTGGGCGGCACAGGTCACCACCGTCGGGGCCGCCGTGGATCGCGCTCTGGAGACACCCGCATGAATGCCGCAGCACGGACGCGCCACAGAGCGCACGACGCCGCCGGGCCACACTCCGGCGCACACGAGAGGCAACAGGTGAAGCACAGCTCATCGGAACAGCCGGCGGGTGACCGTACGGAGACCCTGCAGCGGTTCGTCCGGGCCACGGCGGGCGGCCTCGTGGTGTCCTGCCAGGCACTACCCAAAGAGCCTTTGCACGGCCCGGAGTTCATGGCGGCCATGGCCCGTGCCGCCGTACTCGGCGGCGCGCGGGCAGTCCGGATCAACGGACCGGTGGACGTCGCCGCCGTACGCGCCGCCGTCGACGTGCCCGTGGTCGGACTGTGGAAGGACGGCCACGAGGGCGTCTACATCACGCCCACCGTGCGGCACGCTCTCGCCGTCGCCGCCGCAGGGGCGGACGTGGTGGCGATCGACGCCACTGGCAGGCCGCGCGGCGACGGCCTCGATCTTGCCACCACCGTACGGGAACTGCACGCCGCCGGCATCGTAGTCCTCGCCGATGTCTCCACCCACGAGGAGGGCCTCGCCGCCGTCGCGGCCGGCGCCGACCTGGTCGCCTCCACCCTGTCCGGGTACACCCCCGCCAGCAGCGTCCAGGACGGCCCCGACCTGGAACTCGTCGAACGACTGGCGGGCACAGTGGGGGTACCCGTGATCGCCGAGGGCCGTGTCGGCACACCCGCGGAGGCTGCCGCCGCACTGGCCCGGGGCGCGCACGCCGTGGTGGTGGGCGGCGCGATCACCCGCCCGTCCGACATCACCGCCCGGTTCGCCGCCGCGCTGGGCGAAATGGGGCACGAGGCCGCGGCGCCCGGGCGGTGGGATCCGCTGGGCAGCGTCCCTCCTTCTTCCCATCCCCGCCCCGCCCGGCGGCCCGTCGCCGGTGGCGACCAGGGGCCCGTGCGCCCGCCAGGCCCCCCGGCCGGCGCCCCTCAGACAAGGACCGCATCATGACCTCTGCCGCCCCGTCCTCCGCGGCGTCCGCTCCGGCCGGTGCCACACCGACCTGTCATGTCGTCACCCACGTGCACTGGGACCGCGAGTGGTACCGGCCCTTCGAGGCGTTCCGCGCCCGCCTCGTCGAAATGGCCGAGCGTATCTGCGACGACATCGACTCCGACCGGCTGGCGTCCTTCCACCTGGACGGTCAGACGATCGTGCTCGCCGACATCGCGGCGCTGCGCCCGGACCTCGCCGACCGGCTCCGCGCCCACGCCGCGGCCGGCCGGCTGACCGTCGGCCCGTGGCACGTCCTGGCCGACAACCAGCTGGTCTCCGGCGAGAGCCTGATCCGCAACCTGCTCACCGCCCGCCGCTGGGCCGGCACGGGGACCCTGTCGGGCATCGGCTACTCCCCCGACGCGTTCGGGCACCCCGCCGACCTGCCACGGGTGCTCGCGGGCTTCGGCATGGACACCGCACTCGTGTGGCGGGGAGCGCCACCCGCCCACGCGCGGTTCCGCTGGCGCTCCCCCGACGGGGCGGAAGTATTCGCCGTCAACCAGGCGTACCACGCGGCCGAGGTGCTCTGGCCGGTCCCGGAGGACGGCACCGACGACAGCACGCGCCTCACCGGTTTCCTCGACGGGGAGCGCGAGCGGCTGCCGGACGGGCCGTGGCTGCTGATGAACGGCGGCGACCACCTGTACCCCGCCGATGCCCGGGCCCGGATCGCCGCCGCCACCGGGCCGGCCGCGGCGGCCGGGACCGAACTGCGCGAGAGCACGCTCAAGGAGTTCTTCGCCGCCGCGCGCCGGGCTGCGGCGCACTCACCCGAAGCCCTGCCGGTCGTGCAGGGTGAGCTGCGCCACCCCGGTGGCCGGCTGACATTCCTCCTGCCCGGGACGCTGTCCGCCCGTACGTACCTGAAGCACGCCAACGCCCGCGCGCAGACGCTCATCGAACGGTGGGTGGAGCCCCTGCTCGCCCTGCACGCGCCCGCAGACGCCACGGCGGCCGCCGAACTGCGACACGCCTGGGAGCTGCTGCTGCGCAACGCGCCGCACGACTCGATCTGCGGGTGCAGCGTGGACGAGGTCCACCGCGAGAACGAGGTCCGCTTCGACCGGGTCGGGGAGACCGGCGAGCACGCCCTGGCCCGTGCACTCGGCGCGTCTGGCCTCGACGTCAGGCTTTACGGCGACCGCCCCGAGACCGACACGCACCTGGCCGTGCTGAATGCGCACGGCTCCCCGCACACGGGCCCCGTGGTCGCCGAACTGCTCACCGCCCCGTGCCGGTTTCCCGTGGAGGTGCTCGACGCGCATGGACGGTCCGTGCCGTTCGAGACCGAGGTTCTGGGGGACGACTCCGGCTTCGAGGCGGACCTCGACCTGCTGCCCGACTCCCGCCCGTCCCTTCGCCACCGGCTCGCCCTCCTCGCCCACGACGTCCCCCCGCTCGGCCGCGTGGTGTTCCGGGTCCGCCTCGGCGAGGCTCCGTCCGCGCAGGCCGTGCCGCGTCCGGAAGACGGCCGGGCGAACCTGACGACCGGTCAGGGACTGTCCGTGACGGCCGCCGCCGACGCCTCCGTGACCGTACGGCTGCCCGACGGCACCGAACTGCCGGGCGTCGGACGTCTGGTGGACGGTGGTGACCGCGGGGACACCTACACCTACGACCCGCCCACCGAGGACGCCCTGGTCTCCCCGGTGCTGCGGTCGGTTCGCCGCGTCACCTCGCCGGCGCGCAGCTCGCTGGTGATGGACGCGCGGCTGAAGCTTCCCGCCTCGCTCACCGAGGACCGGTCGGCGCGCTCGGAACACACGGTGGACGTGCCGGTACGCATCGAGGTGACGTCCTGGCACGGCGACCCGACCGGCGCGCTGCGCTGGGCGGTGTCCTTCGACAACATGGCGCAGGACCACCGGCTGCGCATGCACTTCCCCAGCGCGGCCGCCACTGGGTACTGGACCGGCGACGGACACTTCAGTCTGCTCGAACGGCCCGTGTCCCCCGACCTCGGCCCGCTGCCGGACTTGCCCGGGCACGAGGCCGTCTGCGGCTCGGCCCCTGTCCAGAGTGTCGGCGCTGTCGGTGCCGGCCTTCACCGGCTGGCGGTGGCTGCTCCGGGCCTGCCCGAGATGCGTGGCCTGTGTACACCGGAGACAGGCACGGACGAGCTGGTGATCACGCTCATGCGAGCGGTCGGCTGGCTCTCCCGCTTCGACCTGACCAGCCGCACCACCGGAGCCGGCCCGATGCTGGCGACCCCCCAGGCCCAGTGCCCGGGCAAGCTGCGCTTCACGCTGGCAGCGGCCTTCGGCGGCGCCGTGGCCGACGACTTGGATCTGGCCGCCTTCGCTGCCGTCGAGCGGGTCCCGCTGCGCGCGTGGCAAGCGCGCCCCGGGACCGTCCCCGCAAGCGGGTCCGGCGGTTTCCAGGCCGAAGGAGCGCTGCTCACCGCCCTGAAGGTTGCCGAGGACGGCGACGGGCTGATCCTCCGGGTGTCCAATCCCACTGCCCAGGAACGGCCTGCCTCGCTGCGGCTGCCCGCGGGCTGCTCAATCCAGGCCTGCCGCCTGGACGAGTCCCCGACAGGAGAGCGGCGGGATCTTCCGGCGACCGGTCACGTCGACTGGACCATGGCGCCCTATGAGCTGACAACGCTGCGGGTGTGCCGAACCGCCGACATGTGCTGACCCGCGACTGTGTGGCCACCGCACTTCTGCGCCGACCGTAGCAGTTGGCAGGTTCGAGGCGCGGAAGCGATACGCAACCGCCGGCGGTACGACGGCCGAAGCCGCAACGCATCCGAGCCGGGTCAGTCAGGAGCCGAGTACCTGGCCGGTCACGCCCGGCGGCGCCATCCGGCCGGCGCCGCACCTGACAAGGGGGTGGCAGGAACTGGTGCGGGACCGGTGGCTGGAGACGCCGGTCCTGCGGTCACGCCGGTACTGGCACAACCGCTCGAATGACGGTTGTCTGAGTTGTACTGCTCGGCAGGAACTGACCCGCCGGCACCAGGGGCCGTGCACGCCGACGCGTGCACGGCTTCGCCGCGTTCGACCCTCCACGGAATACCCCAGGGGGTACATGGTTCTGGTGTGGGCCACAGCAGGACGTTCCACGCTGGACGGACAGGGAGATGACGGTCATGGATCCCAGCGCACACCCTGCCGGCACCGCGCACGACCACGCCGAACACCAGGCACACGCGGGTCACGGCGGGCACCCCATGGACGGGGTGACGTGGGGGGCCGCGGCGAAGGCGACGCTGCACTGCCTGACCGGGTGCGCGATCGGTGAGATCCTCGGCATGGCGATCGGCACGGCCCTGGTGTGGGGCAACGTGGAGACCACGGCCCTGGCGATCGTGCTGGCCTTCGTGTGTTCGGGTACTCGCTGACCCTGTTCGCGATCCGCAAGGCGGGCCTGGGCTTCAACACCGCGATCAAGGTGGCGCTGGCCGCCGACACCGTCTCCATCATCGTGATGGAACTCGTCGACAACGGGATCATCGCCCTGGTTGCCGGCGCGATGGACGCCCACCTGGGCGAAGCCCTGTTCTGGACGTCCCTGCTGGGCGGCTTCGTGATCGCCTTCCTGCTGACGACCCCGGTGAACAAGTGGATGATCGGCCGCGGCAAGGGCCACGCCGTCGTCCACGCCTACCACTGACCCCGGCGGGCCGCACCTGCCCGGTCGCACCATCGCGGTGTGACCGCAGCCTCACGTCCGTGCCAGATGGGGGGTTGGGATCGGTAAACGTCGTTGATGGTGTGACCGGTGGCGGATGGCGGAGGTCCGGCTCTTCTTCTCGACCGGGATCCCGAGTTCGCGCGAAGCGCGTCGCGCAGGGTGGCGGGGTTCATGGGCCGGCTCGCCCGCCGACCGGGGAAGAGCCAGAGTCAGACGAGGAAGGCGCCGACCGGGACGCGGGTGAGGGTCTGTCAAACTAGCGCTGTAACTGGGGTGGTTGGGTGACTGGCGGGCGGCTGAGAGCCGGCCGTCGAAGGTGATGTCGAAGGCGTTCAGCGCGGTCTTCCAGCGCATGGTCCAGCGGGCCTGGCCCTTGCCGGTGGGATCGAGCGACATGATCGCCATGTAGACGCACTTCAACGCGGCCTGCCGTTGGGGAAGTGTCCGCGGGCCTTGACCGCCCGGCGGATGCGGGCATTCACCGATTCGATCGCGTTCGTGGTGCAGACGATGCGGCGGATCTCGGTGTCGAACCGCAGGAAGGGGGTGAACTCTTCCCAGGCGTTCTCCCACAGTTTGACGATCGCCGGATACTTCCGGCCCCAGGCGTCGGCGAACTCGGCGAACCGCTCCAGGGCGGCCTCCTCCGTGGGCGCGGTGTAGACGGGCTTGAGGAGGCGGGCGATCTTGTCCCAGTCCTGGCGGGCGGCATAGCGGAAAGAGTTCCGCAGCAGATGGACCACGCAGGTCTGCACGATGGTGCGGGGCCAGACGGTCTCCACCGCCTCGGGCAGGCCCTTGAGCCCGTCGCAGACCAGCATCAGCACATCGTTCACGCCGCGGTTCTTGATCTCGGTGAGGATGTGCGGCCAGTGTTTGGCGCCCTCGCCGCCGTCTCCGGCCCACAGGCCGAGGATCTCGCGTCGGCCCTCGGTGGTGACGGCCAGGGCCACGTAGACGGGCCGGTTGGCGACCGCGCCGTCGCGGATCTTCACGTGGATGGCGTCGATGAAGACGACCGGGTAGACGGCGTCGAGAGGCCTGCTCTGCCATTCGGCCATGCCCTCGGGGACCTTGTCGGTGATGGTGGAGATGGTCTGGCGGGAGACCTCGGCGCCATAGACCTCGGCCAGGTGGGCCTGCACCTCACCGGTGGTCAGGCCCTTCGCGGCCAGCGAGATCACCATCTCGTCGACACCGGTCAGACGCTTCTGTCGTTTCTTGACGATCCTCGGTTCGAAGGAGCCGTCCCGGTCGCGGGGCACGACGATCTCCACCGGTCCAACGTCGGTCAGCACGGTCTTGGAGCGCTTTCCGTTGCGGGAATTGCCACCATCCCTGCCCGCCGGATCGTGCTTGTCATAGCCGAGGTGGTCGGTGATCTCGCCCTCCAGGGCGGTCTCCAGCAGCCGCTTGGTCAACTGCTGCAGCAGCCCGCCCTCGCCGGTCAGCCGCAGGCCCTCGGCCTGAGCCCGGCTCACCAGCTCATCGATCAGCTGGTCGTCCACGGCCTTCGCCGACACAGCCACTGCCGAACTCGACAGCGTCCTGCTCAGCCACGTTCTCACTGGTCATCGATGCATTTTCCATGATCGGGAGTTACACCGAACGATTTACAGTCCCGGTCTGAACCCTGGGGGCTGTCACGTTGGTTGATCGGGTGGGATGATCTTCTGGTTGATCGTGTTGGAGGGGCTGTCCGTGGGGGCCGTGCCGCCGTCGTACAGGGGGCACCGATACCCGGTCGAGGTGCGGTCGACCAGGACGGCAACGTCCTGGACATTCTCGTGCAGGACCGCCGGGACAAGGCCGCGGCCAGGCGTTTCTTCCGAAGGCTGATGAAGAAGACCCGCACGGTGCCCAGGGTGATCGTCACCGACAAGCTCCGCTCCTACGGCGCCGCCCACCGCGAGGTCATGCCCTGCGTCGGGCACCGGCAGTCGAAATACCTCAACAACCGGGCCGAGAACAGCCACCAGCCCGTCAGACAGCGCGAACGGGCGCTGAAAGGCTTCCGCTCCGTGGGCGGGGCCCAGCGGTTCCTGTCCGCGTTCAGCGGCATCTCACCCCACTTCCGGCCCCGCCGACACCTGATGACAGCTGCCACCCACCGAGCCGAGATGAGCATCCGCTTCGCGATCTGGGACCCGTCCAGCGACCATGCTCCGCGGACTGGAGGAAGTCGAGGAACTTCTCCGAGGCTTCCTTCTTCGAGGCGGTCGCGGAAATCCATGGCCCCGAGCCCAGGCCGCCCGCGAAGAGGCCGGGACCGCGGGGTGCGGGGAAGGGGATGTAGCCGGCATCGAAGTCCGCGTTGTCGTCGATCTCGCCGACCAGCCAGCTGCCGGTGGGGATCATGGCGGCCTTGCCGGAGTAGAACATCGAGGTCGAGGTGTCGTAGTCCACCGAAGTGGGTGACTCGGGGAGATATCCTGCCCTGTTTAAGTCAGCCCACAGTTGCAGCGCCGCGGTGACCTGCGAGGAGTCCCAAGATTTCTCGCCGCTGAACAGGGCCTCCATCCCGTCCTCGCCGATCGCACTGGACAAGGCCATGCTCAGGAGGTGCCCGCCCTCCCAGCCCTCCTTGTCGCCCACGGCCAGCGGCACCTTGCCGGACCCGCGGATCTTTTCCGCGGCCTTCGTGAGGTCGGCCGGGTTCCGCGGCGGGGCGAGGTCGAGGTCGGCGAAGATCTTCTTGTTGTAGAAGAGGCCGATGGTCTCGAGCTCGCCGGGTATCCCGTAGAGCTTTCCGCCGTAGGTGACGCGTTCCCTGGCGAAGTCGAAGACCTTCCAGTCGGCTGGTGCTGGCCAGCACGGGCCTGTCGTTCGGCACGTTCTTCATGCGCGCGTTCTTCTCGGACCTGCCCGTCGAGGTGGAGCAGGCCGCGCGCATCGACGGAGCCACCGAGTGGCAGATCTTCCAGAAGATCATGCTGCCCCTGGTCACGTCAGGTATGGGCGCATTGGGTGTATTCACCTTTTTGCAGAACTGGAACAACTTCCTGGTGCCGCTGCTGTACATCCCCAGCGGTGAGTACCGGCCGCTCACGACGGGCCTGTACCTCTTCCTCGGGGGGCGTTCCATCGACATCGGGCCGCTGGCGGCGGGCACGCTGATCACCGTTCTGCCCGTCGTAGTGCTTTTCGTCGCGCTGCACAGGCAGGTCACCCAGGGTTTCCTCTCCGGGGCTGTCAAGGGATGACCCCGGCACTTCTCCTCTTCTTCCGAACTGTGGGGACGCGATTTGCACGACGTACTTGACCCGCGCGACCTCGTACCCGACGAGGCCGAGCAGCTCGCCCTCAGCGGGTACCCGGTCGGTGACCTGTGGGCCGCTGCCCGTGAAGCGGCAGCCGAGGGCGACCTTGCCGAACTGGCCGAGGTGCGGGCGCGGCTGGCGGTGCTCGAACGGGATCTCGGCTGGGCATTCGAGGAGCCGGGGGAGGACCGGGTACTTCTGGAGCACGCCGCCGCGGTCACACCGGTCCGGGCCGATCCGCAGCTCCTGCCGGAGCGCATCCGGGGGGCCTGGCTGGGCCGCGCGGTGGGCAACACGCTCGGCAAGCCGGTGGAGGGACTGACCCGTGCGGAGGTCGCGATCTATCTGCGGGCCTCGGGGCAGTGGCCGCAGACCGGATACGTTCCCCTGCTGAGCCCGTTGCCCGAAGGGGTCCGGGCGCTGCACCCCTGCGCACCGGTCGCGACGGCCGGCCGCTTCACCGACGTGCCCCGCGGCGACGACATCGACTGGACGATCCTGACCCTGCACGTCATGGAGACGCACGGCGCCGGCTTCACGACGGAGCAGATCGCGGCCACATGGCTGGACCGAGTGCCGTTCACCCAGACCTACACCGCCGAGCGGGCCGCGTACCGCAACCTGATCGGAGGTCTGCCCCCGCCCGCCACGGCGACCACCGACAACCCGTACCGGGAGTGGATCGGGGCGCTCATCCGGGGCGACGCCTTCGGCTATGTATCGCCCGGTGATCCTTCGGGTGCGGCCCGCATGGCGCTCGTGGACGCCCGGCTGAGCCACACGGCCAACGGCGCATACGGCGAGATGTGGGCGGCGGCGCTCGTCGCTGCGGCGCTCGCCGCCGACAGCGTCGAACAGGCCTTTCGTCTCGCGCTGTCCGTGGTACCGCCCCGGTCGAGGCTCCACTTCGTGCTCGCTGGTGTGCTCTCACTGCACGAGCGGGGTGCCGGCCACGTCGAAGCACTCGACTGGGTGGACAGGACACTCGGGGACTATCCCTGGGTGCACACGCTCAACAACGCGGCACTCATCTCGACCGCCGAGTGCTTTGCCCAGTGTGTACAGGTCGGCGCGCACGCCTTCGTGGTCGAGTGCGAGTACGGGTCCGGTCCGGCACAGGCCGGACTGGATCTCGTCTGCGATCAGCAGAACGCCACGCTGATCACACAGCTCCCTTACCCGCCTGAAGTATCCGGCCGGCGGCACGATGACACCCGCCTCGCCCTGCACCGGTTCGAGCAGAACCGCCGCAGTCCGGTCGGTCAGCGCTGTTGCCAGTGCGTCGGCGTCGCCGTAGGGCACGGAGGGGAAGCCGGGTGTGAACGGGCCGAAGCCCGTGGTGGCGTTCTCGTCGGTGGAGAAGCTCACGATGGACAGGGTACGGCCGTGGAAGTTGCCGCGGGCCGTGACGATCTCCGCCTGGTCCGTGGGTACTCCCTGACCCGGTAGGCCCATTGCCGGGCTACTTTCAGCGCGGATTCGACGGCCTCGGCGCCGGTGTTCATGGGCAGCACCATGTCGGTGCCGGTGGCGGCGGCCAGATCGCGGCAGAACGGGCCGAGGCGGTCGTGGTGGAAGGCGCGGCTGGTGAGTGTCACCCGGCCGAGCTGCTCGACGGCGGCGGTGATCAGGGCGGGGTGGCGGTGGCCGAAGTTGAGGGCGGAGTATCCGGCGAGCAGGTCGAGGTAGCGGCGGCCTGTCACGTCGGTCAGCCATGCGCCCTCGGCCTGCGTCACCACCACGGGCAGGGGGTGGTAGTTGCGGGTCGTCCAGGTCTCGTCCAGGCCGATCCAGTGGGCCGGACCGCCGGTGGCCGCGGCTGCGGGTGCGGGTGGTGCGTGCGTCATGCGGGTCCTTCGGGACGTACGGGTTCGGCGGGAAGGGTGGACAGGAAGCGGTCGACGGCCGGGGTGAGTGTGTCGGGGTTGATCACGGCGGCCAGGGGCAGTTCGGTGCGGGGTGTCAGCGGCCGGAAGCGCACCCCGGCCAGCTGCAGTACCTGTGCCGAGGCCGGTACGAGGCCGAGGCCTGCGCCGAGTGCGACCAGTCCGAGCATGGTGGTGACGTGGTCTGCCTCGGCCGCGGGTTCCAGGGCGATGCCGGCTTGGCGCAGCAGGGCGTCGAGCTGGTCCCAGTAGCCGGGTCCACTGGCCCGGGGGAAGAGCACCAGTGGCTCGCCGGCCAGGTCGTTCACTGTGACGGCGGTGGCGGAGGCGAGTGGGTGTGGTGAGGGCAGCGCCACCACCAGTGGTTCCTGCCATACGGTGCGGGAGCGCAGTCCCCGCCGGGCCGGTGGGCGTACCAGTCCCACGTCGAGTTCGGCGGTGAGCAGCGCGTCGAGCTGTTGTGGGGTTTCCATTTCGCGGACGGTGAGTGTCAGGTGCGGCAGTTGCTCCCTGCTTGGGGCGAGCAGTTGGGGAAGGGCCTGGTAGAAGGCTGATCCGACAGCGCCGATGCGTAGGGTGCCGCTGTCTCCGGAGCGGATGCCGTGGGCCAGTCGGGTGATGTGGTCCGCGCCGGCTACGACGCGGCGGGCGTGGTCCAGGATTTCCGTGCCGGCGGGGGTGAGTGACACGCCGTGCCGGTTGCGGTCGAAGAGCCGCACGTCCAGTTCGCGTTCCAGTCGCTGTACGCGTTGGCTCAGTGGTGGCTGGGCGATGCCGAGGCGCCGCGCGGCCCGGCCGAAGTGCAGTTCGTCGGCGACGGCGAGGAATGCCTCCAGCAGGCGGATCTCCATCACACCACGGTGAGTTCGTGCGGCAGTCTGTGCAAGAGGCGTGAGCCGTCTTCGGTGACGACCAGCATGTCCTCGATCATGACGGCGCCGACGTCGGGTGTGTAGGAGGGCACTTCGACGGCGAAGACCATTCCCGGTTCGATCACTGTGGTGGAGGTGGGTGAGATGTAGGGCGGTTCCTCGTGGAAGGTGTCGATGCCCACCGAGTGCCCGATGTGGCCGCGTGCGTAGGACGGGAAGCCGTTGTCGTGTACGTGGTGCATGGCGGTGCGGAAGATGTCGCCGACGACGGTGCCGGGCCGGATCATGGACCGGGCCAGGCGCTGCGCCTGGGAGAGCACGGTGTAGAGGCGTTCCGCGTCGGGGGTGCGGTGCCGGTAGGCGAAGGTTCGGCCGCCGTCGCAGCGGTAGCCGCCCACGGTGGTACCGCAGTCGAACTTCACCAGGTCGCCGGCGGTGAGCCGGCTGTCGTGGGCGCCGTAGCCGGCGGAGGTGCGGGAGCCGACGGCGGGCAGTACCCAGTTGTCGGTGTAGTCGGCGAAGCGTGGGTTGTTCAGGGCTGCCGCGGTGACGCCGGCCTGGTACAGCAGGCGTACGTCGCGTGCTGTCATGCCGTCGGCGAGTTCTTTCACGGCCGATGTCATGCCGTGTTCGGACAGTTCGACGCCCAGTGCCAGGCGGTCGATTTCCCAGGGTTCCTTGACGAGCCGGATCCTGTAGATGTCGTCGGTGAAGTCGTCCCAGCGGGTTCGGGGCGCGCAGCGTTCCAGTCGCCGCAGCGCGGGTACGGGCAGGTGTTCCAGGTCGGTGGCGGCCGTGCCGCGGTCCATGCCGGTCTGCCGCAGCGCGTCGGTCAGTACGCGGTCGAGTTCCTGGGGGTCGTACTGCTCGGGGCGTGCGGGGAGGTGGCCGGGGCCGGGTTCGGCGGCCATCTCGCGCGCGGTGTGCAGGTCGACCCACAGGCGGTAGGTGCGCAGTTCGGTGCCGGGGGCCGCGGCGCGGGCGGTTTTCTCCTCGAAGTCGCTGACCACCAGCACGACGGGTGCGGCGGGGTCGGCGGGCACCAGGGTGAAGACGGTGCCGTGCATCCGCCACCACTCGGAGACGAAGTAGCTCCTGAAGCCGGTGGCGTAGAAGAGGTTGGAGGGGGTGGCGGCGACGTAGCCGGACAGTCCTCGTTCGGTGAGGCGGCGGCGGATCGCGCTGATCGCGGTGGGGTTCACTTGCTTCCTTCGACGGGCGCGGGGACGGGGCAGGAGTGGGGGCCGGAGAGCCGCGTCCAGCGCGTTTCGCGGGCCAGGTAGGCGCTGGCGGCGGCGAGCACCGCGGTCAGCACGACGTAGACGCTCACCGCGGTGGTGGTGTGGAAGCGGTCGACGAGCAGGGTGGCGACGAGCGGTGCGGGCGCGCCGCCGACGATGCCGGCCACCTGATAGCCGAAAGAGGAGCCGGAACAGCGCAGGCGGGTGCTGTACAACTCGGTGATGAATGCGGCCATCGGCCCGTACATCACCGCCTGAGCGGCAAGGCCGATGGTGATGGCGCCGATCACGCCTGTCAGGGTCCCGGTGGCGATCATCGGCCAGGCGACGACCGCGGCGACGGCGACGGCGACGGCTCCGGCGATGTATACGGGACGCCGGCCGTAGGTGTCGGAGGCGGCAGCGGCAGCGGGGATGAGAGCGAGCTGGAGTACGGAGCCGGCGATCACGCCCCACAGGCCCCAGTTGCGTGGCAGGCCCATGGTGCCGGAGAGGTAGGAGAGCGCGAAGACGGCGAAGACGTAGTAGGACACGTCGGAGGCGATGCGCATGCCCACGGTGAGCAGCACTTCACGCCAGTGGTGGGTCAGTACCTCGCGCAGCGGAGCACGGATGGGCCGAGTCGCTTCGAACAGTGGTGATTCCTCGACCCTGATCCGCATCCACCAGCCCGCGCCTACGAGTACCGCGCTCGCCAGGAACGGCAGCCGCCAGCCCCAGGAGAGGAACGCCTCGTCGGACAGGAGGCTGCTGGCGGCGGTGAGCGCGCCCACCGCGATGAGGTTGCCCGCGGGCACCCCGAGCTGTGTCCAGGAGGTGAGCACACCGCGGCGGGCCTGCCGGCCGCCGGCTTCTGCGTGTTCCGCGGACAGGGTGACCGCGCCGGCCCACTCGCCGCCCAGGCCCAGTCCCTGTACCAGGCGCAGTACCACCAGCAGGACGGGGGCGCTCACGCCGATGGTGTCGTAGCTGGGCAGGCAGCCCATGAGGAAGGTGCCCGCGCCGGCGAGGAAGAGCGTGGCGATCAGGGCCTGTTTACGGCCCACCGTGTCGCCCATGCGTCCGAAGACCACTCCGCCGAGGGGGCGGGCGAGGAACGCGACGGCGTAGGTGGCGAAGGAGAGCAGGGTGCCGGTGGCGGGGTCGGACTCGGGGAAGAAGACGTGCGGGAACACCAGGGCGGCGGCCGACCCGAAGAGGAAGAAGTCGTACCATTCGATGGACGTGCCCGCGAAGCTGGACAGCAGGACCCGGCGCAGTCCCGTGCGGTCCGCGTTCCCGGTCGTGGAGACGGTGTCGGCCATGGGCGGCCCCCTCGACGAAATCGGATGTTCGGATCACCGTAAGAAGGCGGAACCGGCACGTCCAATATCAATACGGGCAACGGTGATACACGACATGTATCACCACCCCGCACCACCGTCCGGAGCCGGCGCTTCCCCCGGTGGCCGGAGGCGGAAACGACACCATGGGGACATCCGTGCGTCCGTGCGTCCGCACACGCGACGGTGACACATCACACGCGTCACGCCTGACGCCACACACCCCCGCGGCGTGCATCACCACCCGCCCCAGTCGGCCCGGGTCCGTCATTCCCCTTGCGTCGGAGGCGGCGAAAGGGCGTCCTGCCGAGGGGCGCCGCCGGATCCGCACATCCCTCCGCGCGACGGTGAGCACTGCGGCGAGGCCGAATGTGGCCGGACGCCTGGCCGGGAGGCCCTCCGTCTACCGGAACGGGCTTCGGCATCCCGCCCGGGCCGTAAGCCGCAATGCCCCGCCTCCGCTCCCCTACGACCGGACGCGGCCCCGGACACTTCCGGGCCCGTCGGCAGCCGTCGCGCCAGGCACATCACGACACCGCAGGCAGTCAGGCCTCCTCGGCGCGGGCTTCACCCGCCATGTACCGCCAGGCCAGGGCATGAGCCAGGGCAACCAGAACGATCAGCAGGAGCGCCCCGGTCTGAATGGGAAGCAGCCCCACGTGACGGGCGAGCCCGGGGAAAGTACCGACGATCACAATCAGACCGTAGAACAGTGCGGCAGCGGCCTGCTGCATGGTGACGTAGTGGTCGCGCCGGGCCCGCCCCAGCAGCCGCAGGGCACATCCACACCCGACCACGGAAAGAACGATGAAGGCCGTCCGCCAGATCTTCGGCTGGGCGGTACCCCCGACCTGGGCGAACAAGCTCATCAACGCAGGCAGCAAGAACGACAGGTAAATCCCGCCGACGAGACGACGCCGGCCCGGATCACGCATCCACTCGGAACGACCATGAATAATATTCCACCACAAACCACCCAAAGCGAGACAAGCCGTAGAAAAATTCGCGTAGAAAAGATTGACATTCATAAACAACAAGCGTGACAGTTCACCCCACTCACACCACACTCCACACACCCAACACACCCCAACGCCCCCACAACGGACCAACCATCACCCGGGGCGGCAGCACCCCGCACCGGGTCGAGCAGCCCGGCCGCGGCCCGGGCCCCAGGGCCGGGGCCGAAGGCCGTCACCGCGGACCGTCGCGCCTGACCTCGGTGACGGAAAGCCGGTACGCGCACATCGGGCCAGAGGCGAGCAGCACCGGGGACCCATCCCCACAGCCCGTGCACGCCTCCCCGCATGGCCGCACCCGTACTGCTGCGTCGCCGCATCCGGACAGCCGGAGTCCCCGACACCGAGCCGGCGTGCTTCACACAGCGCCCCGCATGCATCTCTTTCACTCGATTGGTGGGGATAGCCGGCTTTTCGCCCCTCCTGCCGGCCGAGGGGCCGAAGATCGGTCTGCGGCGGCTCACCGGCGTTCCGCACGCTGTTCCCGGCGGGCCCGGGCCGCGCCGATCGACCGACGAGCAGGAGGAGGGGGAGGGGGAGCGCGTATGCATCTGACTCCGCACGAGCAGGAGCGTCTGCTGGTCCATGTGGCGGCCGACGTGGCACGGCGGCGCCGTGAGCGGGGCCTGCCGCTGAACTATCCGGAGGTCGTGGCGCTGTTGACGGCGCACGTGTACGAGGAGGCCCGGGCCGGGGCGACGGTCGACGCGGTCATGGAGTCCGGCCGACGGGTGCTGACCCGGAACGACGTCATGGACGGCGTCCCGGAGATGATCAGCAACGTGCAGGTCGAGGCGACGTTCCCGGACGGGACGAAGCTGGTGACGATCCACGACCCGTTCGACGAGGCGGACAAGGAGGTGACCGTCCATCCCGGCAAGCAGGAACTCCTCCCGGACGACGAGGAACACCGGATCGCCTTCAACGAAGGCGCGGAATCCGTGGACCTGGCCGTGAGCAACCCCTCCGACCGTCCGGTCCAGGTGGGTTCCCACTACCACTTCGCCGAGGCCAACGAGGGACTCGTCTTCGACCGCGCGGCCGCGCACGGCATGCGTCTGCACATCCCCTCGGGCACCTCGGAGCGGTTCGAGCCCGGCGATGAGCGCACCGTACGGCTGGTGCCCATCGCGGGTGAGCGCGTCGTCCGCGGCCTCCGGGCCGGCAAGAGCGAGCAGGAGGCGAACCTCGATGGGCAGTGAGACCGAGCGGCCGTACGACCCGCTGACGCGCTCCAGATACGCCGACCTCTACGGCCCCACGGCCGGGGACCGGGTCCGGCTGGCCGACACGGACCTCGTGCTGCGGATCGACGCGGACTTCAGCGGCGGTCCCGGCCGCAGCGGTGACGAGATGGTCTTCGGCGGCGGCAAGGTGATCCGCGAGTCCATGGGACAGTCCCACATCCCCCGCGACGATCCCCGGGAACCGGTGGACACCGTGATCACCGGTGCGCTGATCCTGGACCACTGGGGTGTGGTGAAGGCCGACGTGGGGCTGCGCGACGGGCGGATCCACGCGATCGGCAGGGCCTACAACCCCGAGACGATGTCCCCGAGCCCGGCCGGGCTGCAGCGTGTGTCGGACTTCGCCGTCGGGCCCGAGACGGAGGTGATCTCCGGCAACGGGCGCATCCTGACCGCGGGCGGTGTCGACACACACGTGCACTTCCTGTGCCCCGGGCAGATCCACGAGGCGCTCGCCTCGGGTGTGACGACGCTGATCGGCGGCGGCACCGGGCCGGCCGAGGGCAGCAAGGCCACCACGGTGACGCCGGGCAAGTGGCACCTGCAGCGGATGTTCGAGGCGCTCGACGCGTTCCCGGTGAACATCGGACTGCTCGCCAAAGGCAGCACGGTGTCCGAGAAGGCGCTGCGCGACCAGGTCGCCGCAGGTGCCCTCGGCCTCAAGATCCACGAGGACTGGGGTGCGACACCGGCGGTGATCGACGCGGCCCTGAGGACGTGCGACGAGACCGGCATCCAGATCGCCCTGCACGCCGACTCCCTGAACGAGTCCGGGTTCGTGCAGAATACCTTCGCCGCGACGAAGGACCCCGGAAGCAAGGAGGTCCGGTACCGCAGCCTCCACGTCTTCCACGTCGAAGGCGCCGGTGGCGGCCACGCACCGGACATGATCAGTCTCGTCGGCAAACCGAACGTGCTGCCCGCGTCGACGAACCCCACCCGCCCTCTGACGGTCAACACCGTCAAGGAGCACGTCGACATGATGATCGTGTGCCACCACCTCAACCCCGAGGTCGAGGCGGACATGAAGTTCGCCGACTCCCGGATCCGCCCCTCCACCATGGCCGCCGAGGATCTCCTGCACGACATGGGCGCCATCTCGATGATGTCCTCCGACGCGCAGGCCATGGGCCGCATCGGCGAGATGATCATGCGGACCTGGCAGACCGCGCACGTCATGAAGACCCGCTACGGACACCTCCACCAGGACGACGCCCTGGCGGACAACTTCCGCGCCCGCCGCTACGTCGCCAAGTACACGATCAACCCGGCCATCACCCACGGCATCGACCATGAGGTCGGATCGGTCGAGGTGGGCAAACTGGCCGACCTGGTGCTGTGGGAGCCCGAGTTCTTCGGCGTGAAGACGCACATGGTCATCAAGGGCGGCCAGATCGCCTACGCGCAGATCGGCGACGCCAACGCCTCCATCCCCACCCCCCAGCCGTTCCTGCCCCGCCCGGTGTGGGGCTCCAGCGGCCGTTCCCCCGGCACGAACTCCTTCAACTTCGTGGCCGAACTCGCCGCCGACGGCGAACTGTCCCGCAGCGGCCTCCTCAAAGAACTGCGCGTCATCAAGGACACCCGCGGGGTGACCAAGGCCGACATGGTCCACAACGACGGCATGCCGGAGGTCGTCGTCGGGCCCGACACCTTCGACGTCACCATCGGCGGCGCCGTCGAATCGGACGTACGCACCACGGTGAACGGCCAGCAGGTCGGACTGAACTACGCCACCGAACTGCCCATGGCCCAGCGTTATTTCCTCTTCTGAGCAGCGCCGTGTCCTCTGCCGCGCGCTGCGTCCTCGTCTGTGTCGTCCGTGGCCCCGTACGGGTCACCCTCCTCGGAGAAAGGCGGGCCGCTGCTCCATGACCCGTGCCGCCCTGCTCGTCCTGGCCGACGGCCGCTTCCCGGCCGGCGGACATGCCCACTCGGGCGGTATGGAGGCCGCGGTGGCCTCCCACAGCGTGTACGACACGGCAAGCCTGGAGGCGTTCTGCCGGGGCCGTCTGCACACCGCCGGGCTGACCGCGGCCGGTCTCGCCGCCGCCGCGGCCACCGGACACGACCCCCTGGCGCTGGACGAGGCGGCCGACGCCCGCACCCCCTCGCCGGCACTGCGCCACACCGCCCGCAGGCTCGGCCGGCAGATGCTGCGGGCGGCCCGCGCCACCTGGCCCTCGCCGCACCTCGACCACCTCGCCCACAACCGGCCGCACGGGGTGCACCAGCCTGTCGTCCTCGGCGTCACGGCCCGGGCCGCCGGGCTGACACCGCTGGACGCCGCCCGGTGCGCCGCCTACGAGAGCATCGGCGGGCCGGCCACCGCCGCAGTACGGCTGCTGAGCCTGAACCCGCTCGATGCCACCGCACTCCTCGCCCGGCTCGCCGGGGAACTCGACGACGTCGCCCGGACAGCCGCTGACGCGGCAGCCCGCGTCGCCACCGACGGCGTCGGCACACTGCCCGCCGCCTCCGCACCGCTCATGGACATCCTCGGCGAGCAGCACGCCGCCAGGAGCGTCCGGCTGTTCGCATCCTGAACCCCTTCACGCCCACAGGAGCCACCGTGCACCTCGACCACTCCCCCACCGTGCCCCACCGCCACAGCCACAGCGCCGAGCCGGCGCGCCCCGACGGCAGCCGCCGCGCCCTGCGGGTCGGGCTGGGCGGGCCGGTCGGCTCGGGCAAGACCGCCACCGTCGCCGCACTGTGCCGCACCCTGCGCGACCGGCTGTCCATCGCCGTGGTCACCAACGACATCTACACCCGCGAGGACGCCGAGTTCCTGCGCCGCGAAGCCGTCCTGCCCCCGGAGCGGATCACCGCCGTGGAGACCGGGGCCTGCCCGCACACCGCGATCCGCGACGACATCTCCGCCAACCTCGAAGCAGTCGAACACCTGGAACAGACGCTGCACCCGCTGGACCTGATCCTCGTCGAATCCGGTGGCGACAACCTGACCGCCACCTTCTCCCGCGGACTCGTCGACACCCAGGTGTTCGTGATCGACGTGGCCGGCGGCGACGACATCCCCCGCAAGGGCGGCCCCGGCATCACCACCGCCGACCTCCTCGTCATCAACAAGACCGACCTCGCACCCCACGTCGGAGTCGACCTGGACACCATGGCCACCGACGCGAAGAAGCAACGCGGCACCCTGCCCGTCGCCTTCACCAGCCTCACCACCACCGACGGCATCAGCCCCGTCACCGACTGGCTCACCGAACGCCTCACCGCCTGGCGTGCCGGCGCCGCCGCATGACCGGCACCGCACCAAGTCCCGTCACCGCCCCGCCCGGGCCCGGACCCTCGGCCGACCTCGCCGACACCCGCCCCGCCACCCCGAGGCGCGGGTTCGGCCCCCGCGCGGACGGCGCCCGTAGCCCTCACCCCGCCGACGTCCACGCCACCGCCCGCATCCGCGCCGCCCACAACGGGCGCACCACGACCGTTCCCCTCCTGCACAACGACGGCCCCTTCCACCTGAAGCGACTGCGCCCCCGCGGCGAACGGGCCCGCATCACCGTGCTCGCGGCCATGAGCGCACCCCTGGGCGGAGACCGCCTCGCACTCGATGTCGTGGCCGAACCAGGGGCCCGCCTGGAGGTGACGACGGCCGCCGCCACCATCGCCCTGCGCGGCGCCACCCCCGCGCCCGCCACCTACGACGTCCGTCTCACCGTCGGCGAGGACGCCTCCCTGAACTGGCTTCCGCGGCCTCTGATCAGCACACACGGCAGCACCCTGTACCAGACCTGCACCGTTCAACTCGCCCCGAGCGCCCGCCTGCTTCTGCGCGAGGAGCAGCAGCTGGGCCGTACGGCAGAGCCACCCGGCCTGCTCTCCACCCGTCTGACCGTGCGACGCGGCGACCGCCCGCTGCTGGACCAGCACACCGTCTACGGCGAACCGGCCCCTGCCTGGGACGGCCCCGCCGTCCTGGGCTCCCACCGCGCCGTCGGCCAAGTCCTCGCCGTGCACCCCCGCCTGGCCCCCGGCCACCAGGGGCTCCTGATCGAAGACGACCCGGCCGAAGGCCACGCCCTTCTCACCCCCCTGGCCGATGCGCCCGCACTCCTCATCACCGCGATCGCCCCCACACCCGCCCGACTGCGCCAACTCCTCGACAGTGGCCTCACCCACGTCTCCTGGTAGAGGCGGGCGACCACGACGCCGGGGCTCAGTCGGAGGTTCGTCCGTGGCGGGAGCCGGAGTACGCGGCGTGGCGCAGCCGGCGCAGCCGAGCGGTGGGGTGCAGTCCGGGCAGGCTGTGGGCGTAGGGGTCGTAGGACACGGTGTGGGCCGCCGGAGCGGTGTGTACGGCTTCCAGGGACAGGGAGGCGAAGGTGCGCCAGGGTTCGTCGGGGGCAGCCGCGCGCAGGTCGAAGCGGACGGGACGGCGAGCGACCTCCTGCCACAGGGTCGGCATGGTGCGTTCCGCGGTGCCGCTCCGGCCGGGGACGGGGAAGGCCGCCAGGACCCGTTCGCGCTCGCCCACCCGGTAGGACAGCAGGGTCGAGTACGGGCCCGTCAGGGCATCGGGCCGCACAAGTGGCAGATGGCGGCCGAACCGGCCGGGACGGCTGGACGTGAACAGCACGTCGAGGGCGTTGCCCGGCCCGTCGGCATCCTCGACCCGGACGGCCAGACCCAGGCCGTCCGGCAGCCGCCGGGGCAGGCCGAGCGCACGGGACCAGCGCACCGTCACCCGGTAGGGGCCGGGCCGGTCCAGCCATGGCACACCCCACCCGCCGTCCGTGGGGCCGGTCACCGTCAGCGTCCCCGAGCACAGCACCCCGTACGGGTGCAGGGCCGGTGCCGATCGCCACCGGGCCAGACGGTCGGCCCCGCGGTGAGCGGCCCGCTCGCCGATCACGCGGCCCCCCGAGGCCCGGGCCGCACGGCGACACGGACACCGCTACCGGGCTCGTACGTGAACATGCCGTGCTCCCTGGAACGTCTGCTCGAGCGGGAGGGATGCGGGTCGCCACAGGCATCCTGTCCGACCGCGGCCCTACGGCGGCGGGTTTCCGTGACGGACCGAGTGAAACGACGTCGGCCGGGCCGGTACCCGCGCGCGAACCCGGGGACACAGGACCGCAGGAGCCTGCCGAGGCCGGCCGGGTAGGGCCGCCTCCGGGCCGCACCTGTCGTCGCTCGCTCATGGACCGGCGCACAGGTCCCTTCACACGCTGCGCGTGCGCCGAGGCGCGCCCCTGGGAAGCGTGAGCGCGGCGGGGCCGCGTGGTCAGGTGACGCGGGAAGAGCGGTGGGAGAGGGTGGGGCGGGGATCCAGGAGGCTGCCGGAGGCGGAGAACGCGGCTGCGCGGAAGCTCTCTTCCCGCATGTCCACTGCGGGGAACTCCTTGCAGGCGGTCTGCGGCTCGGCCGTGGATCCGCCGAACCGGCAGGCCACTCCGGTGAGCCTGATGGTGATGAAGTCCGCGATCTGGCCACCGAACTCGATGGGCCGCCCGCCGATGGTGATGTCCCCGACGCCGAATCCCTTGCCCGGGGGTACCGCGTAGACGGCGCGGACGCGGTGCTCCGCGTCGCCTCTCACATAGGTCCAGTAGCTCTTGGGGTCGGACCCGTCCGGGGTCTCCCAGCCGTCCGTGGACAGGTCGTCGAAGTACAGGCCCACCGGGTCGGCGAGGCTGATGTCGGCCTTCTGGCGGGCCAGGGCGTTGACGCCCGCGCCGATGTGCGGATCGCTGTTCCGCTCGGCGGCGCCGTACTTGCTGCAGGCGATGAGCTCTTGCTCGGTGGCCAGGCCGGCGATGACCCGCCGGATGGTGGCCGCCGCGGCCAGTTCGATCTCGGCGCCCAGGGTGTTGTTCGGCTGGATCAGGTGCATGGCGCCGTGGCTGGTGGAGTTGTTCCATCTGTTGCGCGGCTGGTACTGGCCGCTGGGCGAGAACAGATCCTCCTTGCGCACGTCGGGACTGATGAACTCCCGGTAGAGCGCGAGCACCTTGTCGGGGTTCGTCTGGGCCAGGATCTGCCAGTACTCGGGGCCTTCGCAGGTGAACGTGACCTCGGTGATCTTTCCCGAGACGTCGCGGGTGACGCTCCACTCGCAGTACTCGTCCTGGACGTCACGGCTGGCGTCGGCGCGCTGCCATCGCTGGAGGTCGGAGATGGACGTGATCTTGATGATGCGGGGGAAGGCGGTCCATGCGATCACGGCGCGCTGGACGTCCGCGGCCGTGTCCGTGCCGGTCAGGTTGTAGAACTGCGGCCTCGGGCTGTCGTGCAGGACCTGGCCGGGGTCGGGGCCCGCGACGGCCTCGTCGACCGTGTCGGAGATGAAGGCGTTCCAGGCCTTGCGGCCGAAGTCGTCCAGGTCGTCGAGGTTGCCGGGAGGCCCGTAGGTGTCCAGTCTGGCCATGGCGTTCTCCTTGCTCATGCGGACGGAAGAGGCGGAACCGGGCGGCCGGCAACGCGCTGAGGTCGTGCCGGGCGGGTGGCGGTGGCGGCGTCAGGTCAGTTCCGCGACGGTGGCGTTCTCGCGCATCGCCAGCGGCGGGGCGCCGGGGGGAATGCTGGTGACGGGCAGGGTGAGCTCGAACTCGTTCAGTCTCATGCGGCGGAACTGCCGACGGCGGGACTCGGCCAGCCGGACGTAGTCGTCGTAGCCGTCCTCGGTGCGGAGTCGCTCGGTGACCTTGCGCAGATAGGTGTCCGCCCGCTGCCCGAACGCCGTCGGCCAGGTGTCCTCCGGCACCTTCCAGTGCGCGGCGAAGCGGCTCTCGGGGCTGTCCTCGGGCAGGGTTCGCGCGGCGTCCGAGATGGTCCCGGCGACTTTGCCGCACAACTCCGTCATCTTGGTCGGCGTGGTGGGCACGTACCGCATGAGGAGACTGCGGTCGGGGCTGAAGACCGGGTTGGGGAAGTCCACCATGAGCACGCAGGCGGCGAACCTGGCCGGGACGAGCCCCGTGCGGACCAGTTGCCGGACCACCTCGTTGTCCTCGTGGGCGGCCTCCGGCACCACGAAGGCGAAGAACGTGTCGCCCGGCTGGGAGAACGAACTGTGCCTCTCCTCCAACCGGAAGCCGAACCGGGTCAGACCGGCGACGTACCGGGCGGCCGGCGCCCTGGGCGGGGCGGCCTGCGTGGACAGGCCGAGGTCGTCGAACAGGAGGTCCTGGTTCAGCCAGAAGCCCGTGGGCAGCGTCAGGTCCTGGCTGTCCGCCGTGATGGTGCTGCTTTGCCTGTCGGTGCCGGCGAGGTTGACCGTGGTAGTGGTGAACAGGTGGCGCAGCAGCCGGTCGGGATGGTCCACGACTCCGGTCGCGGTGACCGCGGCCAGGCGGGCCGCCGTCCATCGGGTGACGAGGGATCTGACGGTCAGTTCCAGCCGCTGGGCTCCGATGACTTCCTGGTACAGCGGGTCGTGGCGCAACGGGTCGTCCTCGGCGAGCCGGATCGTGGCCCGCTCGGACTGCCAGTTGATCCAGGGGATTCTCAGCTCCTTCATGACGACGCTGCCGTTGATGTGGCTGTCGAAGCAGCCCTTGCCCCGGGAGTCGGGCTCCAGCGCGTCCCAGGAGTTGCCCGCCCACACCCAGCTGGAATCGAATCGGGTATAGAAGTTGAAGACCCTCACTGCGGGATCCCATGCCGCGACCTGCAGGAATGCCGACTCGGGGTCACCGCCGGCCTGGGTGCTGATCAGAAGGTCGATCTGGCTGTCTCTCACGGCGACCGTGATCGCGTAGCGCATGTCGCGCTCACCGATGGCATCCGGCGGGATCTGTCCGGCCTCGCTGATCAGATAGACCTTGCGTGAGGCTGTGGCCGTCGCGGGCAGCGCGGACAGCAGATCCTGCACAGTGGTCGGAAACCTGCCCGCGCGGAAGAACCCGGCGGCCATGGGGTCGCCCAGCGCCGCCAGCTCGTCGGCACTGACGGGCCGCGCCCGGTCGTCCCGGCCGCTGATCCGGCGGTGGAGCCGTCCCGGCTCCAGCGGGATGCGGCCGGGTCCGCAGCCGCCGTCGGCGATGTCGCGCTCCGACACGGTGTGGCCCGATGGGTCACCCAAGGCAGCCGAGGCGAAGGTGGCGTCGCCTTCCTCGACGGCATTTGTCCCCGTCCAGGCGGTCGCCCGGCGCGACTGCGGGTGGTCGGGCATGGCGCTCCACTCCCGTATATGGACTGTCCGCCGACGGCACGCCACATGCACGCCATACAGGATAACTTGTCACCATTTATGACTATCTATTCCTGCCGCGGACGCGAACCCACTCCGACGGCTCAGCGACGAGGGGGTGCTGCGGTGTGCCTGCTGCCGGGCCGGGCCCGGTCGACCGGCGAGGGTCCGGTGTGCCGCTCGGGCCCGGCGGACCGCCGGTCGATACGGCGGAGCCGGAGCCCCGCTTCGAACCGGGTCGGACTCGCCGCTGGGGTGTACGTCCCGGTCTTCCGCGCCCTCACAGCTGGCGGCGGCCCGGCCGGCGTGGCCCTCGACGCGGTGCGCGACTCACCCGCCCAGGCCCAGGCCCAGGCTCAGTCAGGCTCAGGCTCAGGCTCAGGCTCAGGCTCAGGCTCAGGGAAGGACCTCGAAAATCTGGTCCTCGTTGCTGTCCACGTTGAACAGGAACATGTCGGCATCGAAGGAATCGGTGCTGGCCGTCCATTCGCACCAGCTGAACTCCCGCAACGGCAGGGCCCGGATGATCCCGGAGCCCGGCCACACCTGCCCACCGCCCATGATGAAGTCGCACCACCAGACGCTCACGTCGTCCAGATCACCGCCGTACGGGATCTTCGAGCCGTTCGGCGGGACGTTCCACCAGCCTTCCTTCGTCCAGTCACCACCGTCCGGACAGCCAGGGGTGTACCGCATGATGGCCACCGAAACCGTGAACGGGCACCGGTTCAGATACTGCAGCATCGTGGTCTCCCTCCGGGCCCCGGCTCACTCGGACTCGGTGGCTCGTCCAGGAGCCGGACGCACGCCCTCGCGGCCCTCGCGTTCGAGGAGCACGTCGGGGACCTGAGTCGTCCGGTAGGGCCGACGTACCGTGACATTCGTCCTGCGGCCCCGGGATGTCTCGTCGCTCGGAGCTCCGAGGTCTTCTCTCTTGCTCACCGGCACGGTGAAGCGCTCTTCTTCCGTCATGTCCGTCGTCCTCCGACCTGTGTGTCCAAGGTTCGGGGAGCTCGGAGCAGACGGCCCGCCGCGATCGCGGTGCGACACGGGTGAGCGGCGGACTGCCGCTGGGAACAGGCCCTTTGCCCCATCGTCACGCCGCGCCCGGTGTGACGCAACCGGTGGCCGGGCGGGAACGCCGTCGGTCTGCCGGCCCTCAGTCCGACGGGGCGACGGGTGCTGCGCGGACGGACGGGGTCCGCCCGGCCGTCCGGGTGAACGTACGGTCCGAGCGACGCGGGACGCGCTCCCCGTCCCGCCGCACGACCGCCGGATCAGCCGGTCGTAAGCAACAGGCGCAACGGCCGGGTGGCCGCACCGCCCGGAAGCCCCCGCGACCGAGAGCCAGCACGGCGTCGGTGTCGGCGTCGCGGTACCCGGCGCGCACGGGCCGGGCGGCCTCGGGTGACCGTCCGTGACCTCGGGAACGACGACGCGGCCATCACGTGCCGAGAGACCTCAACTCGGAGTTCGGGCAGGGCGCCTGATGCCGCCTCTCCTGCCCGGCCGGTGGCGCATGTCGTCCTGCCGCGCCGAGCTCCGTCTCACGGCCGGACACCCTCGGCGTTTCCCCCGCGCCCGTCCCCGGGCTGCGGGGGCGGGTCGGGCGCCGGGCCCGTGCTGCCCCGCGGAACGAGTTCCACCGGCAGGACCACGTGGCGCTCCCGATGCGCCTCGGGGTCATGGATCACGCCGTGGGCCAGCTTCGCCGCCTCCTCGCCCATCCGGCGGGCCGGCTGGGCCATCGTGGACAGGTCCCACGGCTCGGCCATCGCATGGCCGTCGAAGCCGAGGATCGACATCCGGTGCGGGACCGGGACGTTGACACCGCGCAGCACCGTGAGAAGCCTGAAGGCGATGTCGTCCGTCTCCGCGAAGATCGCCGTGGGGGGCTCCGCGAGACTGAGCAGCCGCCCCATCGCCGCCTCGAGGCTCGGCCCCTGCCAGCGGGCGACCTGGCAGACGAGGTCGTCGTCCCGGTCGATGCCCGCATCCGCGAGGGCCGAACGGTACCCGTCGAGGCGGGCCCTGCTGCTCCAGCGAAAGCCCGAGGCGTCCGCGGGCTCCAGGTAGGCGATGCGCCGGTGACCGAGGTTGAGCAGGTAACGGGTGCCGCGCTCGGCGGCCTCCACGTCGTCCACGTACACCCCGGCCCTGCCCTGTTCGTGCTGGCTGACGAAGACCAGGGGCATCCCCAGGTCGTCCAGGCGCGCCCGCTCCTCGGGGGAGAGCGCGAAACTGACGACGAGTAGGGCGTCGGCGTTGCGGCGGGCCGGCAGACGGTCGAAGAACTGGGCGCGCTGCTCGGCGGTGGTGACGCTGTAGACCAGCATGTCCAGGCCGGCCGCGTTGAGCGCGGGAGCCATTCCGGCGAGTGTCGCGCCCAGGAACCAGGAATCGAGGTTGGGCACGAGTACGGCGACCCGGCCCGTGCGCCCCGTGACCAGGCTGGAGGCACTGCGCGAGATCGCGAAGGACAGTTCGCGCGCGGCCTTTTCCACGCGTGCCCGGGTCGCGGGGGACACCGTTGGCAGACCGCGCAGGGCGCGTGACACGGTCGAGGGAGACACTCCGGCGCGCTGGGCGACATCGGCCAGTGTCGCCCCTTTCTCAACGGCTTCACCGACCATGTGCGGGACGCTAGCACAGAGGCCACCTCTCCAGGTCAGGCAGTTTGACAGCGCTGTCAAGACTGCCGGGACCCGCCCGGACACTGCCCTGACCGTTGACACACGATCCGGGCGGTCCCTACGGTGACAGCGCTGTCATCCGGCAGTCCGAGAGGGGAGGAGTACGCCATGTCCCTGCACCGCAGAACACTGCTGAGGGGCGCCTCGAGCGCCGCCGCGGCGGGTCTGCTGGCCGGATGCGGAGGAAAGGACCTCGACGACCTGCTCGCGCGGGCCGCGACCGTTCCCCGGAAGCCGGCCCGGCTGACCTGGTGGGTCTCCGAGATCCCCTCACGGCGCGGCGCCGTCGTCGCGGACCTGGTCATCCGTGCCTTCGAGCGACGGCATCCCCGTATCCGGGTCGCCAAAATCAACGCGCTGTCCACCTCGGACGGCAACCGGAGCGCCATCGCCACCCAGCTCGCCGGCGGCTCCCCCCAGCCCGACGTGTACCTGGGCGACACCACGTGGCCCGCGCAGTTCGGTCACTCCGCGCTCGCGCTGCCCGTGGAGACGCTGCTCCCGGGCGGCTTCTGGGACGCCTACCCGGCGGCCCTGCGCACCAGCTCCACGTACCGGGGCAGGGCCTACGCGGTGCCGTTCTTCACCGACAGCGCCTACCTCTTCTACCGCAAGGACCTTCTCGCCAAGCACGGGCTGCGCGTTCCCCGCAGCTGGGAGGAGCTGCTGCACACCTCCCGCACGGTGCAGCGGGCCGGTGACGCCGAGGCCGGGTTCCTGTGGCAGGCGGCGGTGACCGAGTCGCTGACGGCCAACGTCACCGAGTTCCTCGCCGACGCGGGCGCCGCCGTGCTGGACGGGCGGGGCAGGGCCGTACTGGGCGGCGCGGAGGCGGAACGTGCCTTCTCGCTGATGGCCGGGTTCACCGCCCGCGGGGTCACGCCCCGCACCGTGGCCACGTACGAGGAATCGGACGCGCAGGACGCCTTCGTCAACGGGCGCGGGCTGTTCCTGCGCAACTGGTCGTACGCCTGGGTCAACGCGAGCACACCCGCGGTCTCCCGCGTCGCCGGGAAGGTAGGGGCCGCACCGCGTCCGGGCTTCGAGGGCACCGGCCGCTCCGGCGTCTCCTGTGCCGGCGGCTGGAGCAACTTCGTCAACCCCGGTTCCCAGGAGCTGGGCGCCGCCATGGAGTTCGCCCGGTTCTGCGCCGGGGAGGAGGTGCAGCGCCTGCTCGCCCGGGAAGCCGGTGTCATCCCCGCGATGACCTCCGTGCTCGACGGCCCGGAGGCGCGCGCCGCCGGCGACCCGACCGTGTTGCGCGCCGCCGACCTCCGGCTCGTCGCCCGGCCGGTGCAGACCCCGTACTACCCGCAGGTCAGCAAGGCGCTGTACACCCCGGGGAACGCGGTCGTCCGCGGCAGCCTCTCCCCCGCGGACGGCGTCCGCGCCGCGCGGGAGGGGCTGCGTACGGCCCTGGAAGGGAAAGCGCTGTGAGGTCCGTACTGCACACGAAGACGACGGGGACGCCGTCGAAGGACGAGGGCGGCGGCGCGTGCGCCGGGGCCTCGCCGAAGTCGCCCGACGCGCCCCGGGGCTCCACCGATCGCCGGCGCGCCCGCACCGGGTGGCTGTTCGCCTCCCCCGCTCTCCTGGTCATCGCCGCGGTGACGGTCTTCCCCGTCGTCTTCTCGCTGGTGCTGTCGTTCTGCGAGGTCCGGCTCGAGTACGGCGGCCTGCGGTTCGGCTCGCCGACACTCGCTCACTACGAGGCGCTCCTGACGCACCCCGAGTGGTACCGGGCCCTGGCGTTCACGCTGGGCTTCACCGTCGTCTCGGTCTTCTTCGAGCTGGTCCTCGGAACGCTCACGGCGCTCGTCCTGGAGCGGCTCGGCGCCGGACGCGGCTGGATCCTCTCCCTGCTCCTGCTGCCCTGGGCCCTGATCAACGTGATCGCCGCCCAGCTGTGGTCGTACCTGTTCAACGGGACCTACGGCGGGGTGGGTTGGCTGTGCCGGCAGGTGTTCGGCAGCCAGCCCGACCTTCTCGGACAGCCGGTGCCCGCGATGGCGGCGATGGTCGCCGTCGACGTGTGGAAGACGACGCCGTTCGTCGCCATCGTCGTTCTCGCCGGTCTGATGCTTCTCCCGGGTGACGTCTACGAGGCCGCCGAGATCGACGGTGCCACCGCGTGGACCACCTTCTGGAGAGTCACGCTGCCGCAACTGCGGCCCATCGTCGCCATCGCGGTCCTGTTCCGCATCCTCCAGGCGTTCGGGATCTTCGACCTGCCGTTCGTGCTGACCCAGGGCGGCCCGGGCACGGCCACCCAGTCGGTGGCGATCCTCGGGTACCGGATCCTCTTCCAGAACCTCGACTTCGCGGGCGGCGCCGCCGTCGCGGTCACCACCGCTGCCATCGTCCTCGGCTGCTGCCTGCTGTTCCTGCGCGTCTTCCGCGCCCACGTCGACGAAGGGGGCCGGGCATGAGCCGTCACGTCCCGCGCACGGGCCCGCGCCGTTACGTCAACGTCGTCAACCTCGGCGGACTGCTGATCGCCGTGTGCGCCACGCTGCCCCTGATCTGGATGGCGTCCGCCTCCCTGAAGGGGCCCGGCGAGATCAGCGCGACGCCTCCCACCCTGCTGCCGGAGCACCCCACCCTCGGCAACTACGAGACCGCCTTCGACCGCAACGGGATCGGCCACTACTTCCTCAACAGCGTCGTCGTGGCCTGTCTGTCCACCGTGCTGATCCTTTCCCTGGCGTTCTTCGCCGGATACGCCCTCGCCCGGCTGCCGCTGCGCGGGCGCGGGGCCGTCATGACGGCGCTGCTCATGCTGTCGGTCTTCCCGCCGATCGCCCTCCTCGTACCGCTGTTCCTGATGGAGCGCCAGGCCGGGCTGCTCAACAGCTATCCGGGCGTGGTCATCCCGTACGTGGCGCTGAATCTGCCGTTCGCGATCTGGATCATGCGCAACTACCTCAGCGGCATCCCCGGTGAGCTGGAGGAGGCGGCCGTCGTGGACGGCGCCGGCCCCCTGCGGACCGCACTGACGGTGATTCTGCCGCTGGCCCGGCCGGGGCTGTTCACCGCAGGCGTGTTCTCCTTCACCGCGACCTGGTCGGAGTTCCTGCTCGCGCTCACCTTCAACGGCTCGGACGACCGCCGCACCGTCTCCGTCGGCATCGCGCTGTTCACCAGCCAGTACCAGGTCCCGTACGGAGTGATCTTCGCCGGTGCGATGGTGGCCACCGTGCCGATCGCGGTCCTGGTACTGATCTTCCGCCGGTCGGTCGTCTCCGGCATGACCACCGGCGCCGTGAAGGGCTGAGCGGTTCCGCACGAAGCCCTGTTCCCGGGTGACGGCCGTCTCCGGCCGTCCCCTCCGCCTGTCCGTACACCCGTACCCCACCCTGGGCACGCGCCCGAGAGGTTCCCAGATGCCCCACCACGACTCCCCCGCCCCCTCCCCGCACGACGCGGACTGGTGGCGGCAGGCCGTCGTCTACCAGGTCTACCCCCGCAGCTTCGCCGACTCCGACGGCGACGGCATCGGTGACATCCCCGGTGTCACCTCCCGTCTGCCCTACCTCGCCGATCTCGGTGTGGACGCCGTCTGGCTGAGCCCGTTCTATCCCTCGCAGCTCGCCGACGGCGGCTACGACGTCGCCGACCACCGCGACGTCGACCCCCGTCTCGGCACCCTCGACGACTTCGACGCGATGGTCCGCGCGGCGAGCCGGCTCGGTCTGAAGATCGTGGTCGACATCGTCCCCAATCACTCCTCCGACCAGCACGTCTGGTTCCAGGAGGCGCTCGCGGCCGGGCCCGGCTCGGCCGCCCGCGAGCGCTACGTCTTCCGCGACGGGCGGGGCGAGGACGGTGAACTGCCGCCCACCGACTGGCCGTCCAGCTTCGGCGGCCCGGCGTGGACCCGGGTGCCGGACGGCCAGTGGTACCTGCACCTCTACGCCCCGCAGCAGCCCGACTTCAACTGGGACAACCCCGAGGTCCGCGAGGACTTCCACGACACCCTGCGGTTCTGGTCGGACCGGGGCGTCGCCGGTTTCCGCGTCGACGTCGCCCACGGCCTCGCCAAGGACCTGGGCGCGCCGCTGCGCGACCTCGGCGAGCAGCGCAGTTACCAGCCCGACGCCCTGCCGGCCGACGGCAGCCATCCGCTGTGGGACCGCGACGCGGTGCACGAGATCTACCGCGGCTGGCGGCAGGTCTTCGACGCGTACGACCCGCCGCGCTTCGCCGTCGCCGAGGCGTGGGTGCGTTCCTCACGGCGTACGGCCTACGCCTCCGCGGCCGGGCTGGGGCAGGCGTTCAACTTCGATTTCCTCGGCGCGCGGCTCGACGCCGCCGAGATGCACGCCACCATCGACAGCGCGCTCGCCGACGCCCGCCGCGCGGGGGCGACCAGCACCTGGGTGCTCTCCAACCACGACGTGGTGCGTCATGTCGCGCGCTACGCCCTGCCCGGTGACTTCACCAAGCACGACATCGAGGCATGGCTGCTCACCGACGGCCGGGAACCGGCCCCGGACCTGCCGACGGGCGGGTGCAAGGCGCGCGCCGCGGCGCTGCTGATGCTGGCGCTGCCCGGGTCCGCGTACCTCTACCAGGGCGAGGAGCTGGGGCTGCCCGAGGTCGCCGACCTGGACCGCGCGGACCTGCGGGATCCCATGTGGGTCCGCAGCGGCGGACGTGTCAAGGGCCGCGACGGCTGCCGGGTGCCGCTGCCGTGGACCGGCGCCGGGCCGAGCTTCGGGTTCGGCCCCGGTGGCTCGTGGCTGCCGCAGCCCGCCGGCTGGGGCCGGTACGCGGTGGACGCGCAGAGCGGTGACCCGGAGTCCTTCCTGGAGCTGTACCGCGAGGCCCTGCGGCTGCGCCGCACGCTGGTCGCGGACGAGGAGCTGGAATGGGCCGGCCCGCGGGAGGGGACGCGTCAGGGGCTGCTGCACTTCGCCCGCTCCGGCGGCTGGCACACTGCCGGCAACCTCTCCGACGGGCCCGTACCGCTGCCGGGGGGTGAGGTGCTTCTCTCCTCGGGCCCGCTGACCGGCGACGAACTGCCGCCGTGGACCACCGTCTGGCTGCGGACCGGCTCCGCGTCCGACCGCTGAGGCACGGTGTCCGGCCCCTCGTACCGTGAGGTGGGCCGGTGGTGCCGTTCGGCCGGACGCCGCGGGCCGGACGGCCGGACGGCGACTGTCGACCGAGCGGTCACCGCGGGGCCCGCCCGCTCACGGGCGGGCCCCGCGGCGCCAGCGCCCGGGGTCGATGCGGCCCTCGTACAGGGGAAGTTCGAGCGGCGGCCGGTCGTCCGCGAACGGGTCCCACACCCGGGTGAGACCCGCGGTTCCCCGCGTGCGCACCCGCCGGGCCCCGGCGAGGTCGAGCACGTCCGTGAGGACCTCTTCCGGGCCGGGTCCGGCCTCGGCGCGCATGTGCCCCTCGGGGTCCACGACGACGCTGCGCCCGACACCGTCCGGCGCCGCGGCGTTGAGGCTGGCCATGAACACCTGGTTCACGATCGCGTTGGCCCGGGCCAGTACGACCTCCTGTGCGCGGTCGACCGTGGGCGTGCGCACCAGGTTCAGTACGAGGTCGGCGCCCTGCCACGCCAGGTGGCGGGTGGTTTCGGGGAACCATGCGTCGTAGCAGATCGTCAGGCCCACGCGTCCGTGGTCCCCCATGTCGAAGACCACGAAGCTGCTGCCGGCGGCCGTGGTCTCGTAGGGCCGCCAGGGGAAGATCTTGCGGTATTCCGCGACCCGTTCGCCCGCCGGGGAGTAGACGGGCGCCGTGTTGTAGATCCGGCCGTCCGCGCCCCGCTCGTAGACGCTGCCGGGCACGAGCCAGATGTCCAGCTCGCGTGCGAGGGCGGCCAGCCGGGTGCCGCGCGGTCCGTCCAGCGGCTGCGCCGCCTCGGTCATCACCGTCTCGGGGTCCTCTCCGGGCCGGTGGCCGCACAGGTGCAGTTCGGGGTACGCGAGCAGCCGGACACCGGGGTGCGCCGCGGTGACACGGCGTACGTCCGCGGCGAACGCGTCGGGATCGTCGGCGGCGTGGTGCCGTGCGGCCGTCTGGACGAGGCCGATCGACAGGGGGGTCGTCATCGCTGGTGGCCTTCCGCGCTCGGTGGCGTGCCGGGGACGCGGCCGAGCCAATCATCGTGCCGTCCACGGGGACAAGATCCCTTTCTCCAGCGGCATCCACAGGAAAACCCGGGGCCGCACCGGTGCCCGGTCCGGTCCCGGCTTCCGGAACACCGTGGTAGAACGACAATCATCGCGTCCGCGACGGATGCTCCGACTCGATGGGACACGGACAACGTATGACCCTCAACCAGCTGAGGGCCTTCGTCGAGGCGGAGCGGCTCGGGTCGTTCACCGCGGCGGCGCGGGCCATGGACATCGCCCAGGCGTCGGCCTCCGAGCTGGTGCGCCGTCTCGAGGCGGAGCTGGACGCCGAGCTGTTCGTGCGCGGCAGCCGCACGCTGACCCTGACCTCGGCGGGCCACGAGTTGTTGCCGTACGCCCGGCAGGCCCTGGAGGCCGCCGAGAGCGGTACCCGGGCGGTGCGCTCCCTCGGCTCGCTGGGCGGGGGGACCGCCACGTTCGGGGTGCTCCGCAACGCGGACTACTACCTGCTGTCCGACCTCGTGCAGATGTTCCACACCCGGTACCCCTCCGTCCGGGTCCGGCTCGTGGGGCAGAACTCGGCCGAGACGGCGGCGGCCGTGGCGGCGGGACGGATCGAGGCGGGCCTGGTCGTCCTGCCGATCGACGACGAAGGGCTGGTGGTGTCCCCGCTGCTGCGTGACGAGGTGTTCTTCGTCAGCGCGAGCGAGGAACGGACCCGCACCCCGGTGACGATCGAGGAGTTCGCCCGGGCGCCCCTGGTCCTCTACGACGCCCATTACGGGTGGCAGGACCCCACCCGGCGGCAGCTTGCGGAGCGGGCCCAGTTCGCCGGGGTCGGCATCGATCCGCTGATCGAACTGGAACACGTCGAGGCCGCGCTGGGCCTCGTGGCCGCCGGGGTGGGCGACACGATCGCCAGCCGGGCGGTGGTCGCCGGCCCTGCCTTTCCCGCGGGGCTGCGCACCGCCCCGTTCGCCGATCCCCTCTACGACACGATCGCCCTGGTCAGACGGCGTGGGCATCCGCTGTCGCGGGCCACGCGGGAGCTCGCCCGGATCGCCGAGGACACCTTGCGCGAACTCCGTACCGACCTCGGCCTCTGAGGAGGCCCGGCGCCGGCTCGCCGGACTCGGCCACCGCGTCGTCGCGCGGACCGGCGGCGCGTGCGCGCGGCCGGTCCGCCGAGCGAGCGACAGGGAAACCCTGTGGTTCGGTCAGGAATCGCCCCCCTAGTCCTGTGGCAGCGGGCCGTCTAGCGTCCTCTCCATGCAGATCACACCCGTCGAAGCACACGCCCTCCCCCCGTTCCAGTGGCTCAAGAAGCCGGTCGTGGACGGTCCCCCCGCCCAGCGCGACCCCGCGGTGGTGGAGCGCGTCTCGCAGATGCTGCGGGGCATCGAACGCGGGGGCATGGACGCAGTGCGGGCCTACGCCCAGGAGCTGGACGGCTGGTCCGGCGCCCTGGAGATCGAGGCCGCCGAACTGAAGAAGTCGGGGGACGCCCTGCCCCCGGACGTCCGCACCGCGCTGGAGATGGGCTACGAGCGCACCCACCGGTTCGCCGCCGCGCAGCGCGAGCACCTCACGGACTTCGAGACCGAGGTCGCCCCCGGCGTCGTCGCCGGCCAGCGTTACGTTCCCGTCTCCCGCGTCGGCGCGTATCTGCCCGCCGGGCGGTTTCCCCTCCTCGCCAGCGCCTTCATGACGGTGAACGTGGCGAAGACGGCCGGGGTCCCGACCGTGCTGGCGTGCACTCCCCCGTCGGGCGAGCACGGCGCGCACCCGGCCGTGCTGTACGGCGCCCACCTGTCGCGGGCCGACCGGGTGTTCGCGCTCGGCGGTGTCCAGGCGCTCGGAGCGATGGCCTTCGGTCTGCTCGACGAGGCCCCGGTCGACATGCTGGTCGGCGCGGGCAACGCGTTCGTCACCGAGGCGAAGCGGCAGCTGTTCGGCCGGGTCGGCATCGACCTGCTGGCCGGTCCTTCCGAGGTCGCCGTCATCGCCGACGACAGCGCCGACCCGGTGTGGGTCGCGGCGGACCTGCTGGGCCAGGCCGAGCACGGGCCCAACTCCCCCGCCGCCCTGATCACCACGTCCGAGAGGCAGGGGCGCGAGGTGATCGCGGAGATCGAGCGCCGGCTGCAGTCCCTGGCCACCCGGGACATCGCGGGCCCGGCGTGGCGCGACTTCGGTTCCGTCGTCGTGGTGGACGACCGGGCCGGCGCGGTCGCCGTGGCCGATGTGATGGCTCCCGAGCACCTGGAGATCCAGACCGGGGACGACGACTACTACCTGGAGAACCTCTCCAACTACGGCTCGCTGTTCATCGGGTCGTGGTCGACGGTCGCCTACTCCGACAAGGGCATCGCCGGCACCAACCACGTGCTGCCCACGGGCAAGACCGCCCGCTACAACGCGGGGCTCTCCGTCTCCCGGTTCCTGAAGCCGCTGACGTACCAGCGCGCGGCGAAGGAGGGGACCGCGTTCCTGGCACCCGCCGTCGAGCGCGTCTCGGCGTTCGAGGGGCTGGCGGCCCACGGCGTCACGGCGACGCTCCGCATCGACCGGATCGGACGGACGTCCGGCGCGTTCGACGACATCCCGCCCGCTCTGCGCGACCGGCTCTGATCCCCCGCGTGCCGCAGTGCCGCGGGCGGCGGCGCGTGTTCGCCGGTCGCCCGGCACACCGCTCCTCCGGTCGGCTCGTTCCGGGCACCCCGGCCCGCCGGCGGTCCGCCCCGCCCGTGCCTCCGTCGGCGCGGGCCGTCGGCCGCCCCGGTCGTGCGGCGGCGGCCGGCGGGCCGGGGCCGCACCGGCTCTCCCGCCCCGGGACACGTGGCGGACGCCGGAGCCGACGGCGCCCGGGCCGTGACGGGTCAGCGGGCGTGGGCGTGGGTGGCACGGGGGACGAACTCGGTCGGCAGGACCAGGCGTTCTCCGGCCGGGTCGACGTCCTTGGCGATCCGCCGGACCAGCAGGCGCGCGGCCTGTCGCGACAGCTCCCGCAGGTCGTGCCGGACGGTGGTGAGCCGGAACACCTCCCAGGCGGCCATCGGGAGGTCGTCGAAGCCGATGACGGTGAGGTCGTCGGGGACCTTGACACCGGCCGCGACGGCCGCGTTCAGGACACCGATGGCGACGACGTCGTTGCCGCAGAACACCGCCGTGGGTGCCTCGCCCGTCCGGAGCAGGGCGGGAAGCGCCCGGTAGCCGGTGTCGTACTCGAACGGTCCGCGCACCACCCGGTCCTCCGGCAGCCCCACGCCCGCTTCGGCGAGAGCCAGCCGGAAGCCCATTTCGCGCTCGCGCCCCGTGGTGGTGTTGGCCGCGCCGAAGACTCCGGCGACGCGTCGGTGCCCGAGGGCCACGAGTTCCCGGGCGACGAGCCGTCCGCCGCCCTCGTTGTCGACGACGGAGGCGAAGTCGCCGGCCCGGCCCGTGTCGCGGTTGAGGAAGACGTAGGGCATGCCGCGGTGCTCGAGCTGGGCGGGCAGCCGGGAGTCGGTGGTGGCGGTCGCGAGGACGACGCCGTCCATCGACTGATCGAGCAGCCTCTCCTCGGCGACCGCCTCGTCGGACCGCTCCGTGATCAGCATCATGCGGTAGCCGAGGCTGCTCAGCTCGTCGTGGAGCGGGGCGACGACGTGCGGGTAGAACGGGTTCGTCAGGTCGGTGACGATGACGCCGACCCGCCGTGTGGCACGTGTCGAGAGGGTGCGTCCGGCCTCGCTCGGCACGTAGTCCAGCGCCTGGGCGGCGCGCCTGACCTTCTCGCGGGTGGCCTGGGACACGCGGGGGTCGTCGCGCAGCGCGCGGGAGACGGTGGGCTGCGACACACCGGCCAGTCTGGCCACGTCGTGACTGGTGATCCCCATCGGCTCTCTCCTCGTCCCCGCGGCGCCACCCGATGGTGCACCCCACAGCAGTATACGTATGCCGAATTGCGGGCCGTCGACCGCGCGCACACTGCCCGCTCCACCACTGCGGCAGCCGATTCGCCCATAACGAGCTTGGCCGCCCCCCTTGACATCCCGCCGTCCGGAGCCTGTCATGGAATACATACGTATTCATGAGCAAGGAGCTGTCATGTCCGATGCCGTCGTCACCCCCAGCGAGCTGGCCCGCCGTACGGTGCGGCGCAGCGACTTCGTCTCCTGCAACCAGGCCTTCATCGACTGCCGTACGCCCGGTTCGGACCGCAAGGAGAACTACGCGATGATCGGGCCGGGCGTCTCGCAGGCCGCCGGCCAGCACGTCAATCTCCGGCTGCCGCACGGCTACAACATCGGCGCCGCCGCCATGCCGCACGGCATCACCAACAACCTGCACCTCCACTACACGGCCGAGGTGTTCATCTGCACCGAGGGCGAGTACCTGCTGCGCTGGGGTGTCGACGGCACCGAGGGCGAGCTCACGCTCAGGGCCGGTGACATCGCCTCCGTCCCGACCTGGATCTTCCGCGGATTCACCAACACGGGCCCGGACGACGGCTGGCTGTTCACCGTGCTGGGCATGGACGACACCGGCGGCATCATCTGGGGCCCGTCGGTCCTGCGGGAGGCGCGGAAGCACGGCCTGTACCTCACCGCCGGCAACGAGCTCGTCGACACCGTCGCCGGCGACACCCTGCCGCCGGAGACCGAGCTCGTCAGCCCCCTCGCCCAGGAGCACATCGACCGACTGCGCCGCTACACCCCCGAGGAGATGAGGCGCCGCATCGCCGCCGCCGACGAACTGGTGTTCTCCGAGCACCCCTTCCTCGACAGCACCCTCCCCGGCGGCGGCGCCCGTCTGAGCTGCGTCATCGGCTACGGCATGACCGAGGACCCGCACCAGGAGCCCCGCGTCTTCAATCCGCACGGGCACAACGTCGCCTGGCTCCGCGCCGACCCCGGGCAGGGCATCTCACCGCACCGTCAGCACGAGACCCAGACCCTCATCGTGAAGGACGGCCTGTGGGAGATCACCCTCAACCGCACCGACCCCCTCTCGGTGCGTCTCGGTCCCCGGGACATGCTGTCCGTCCCGCAGGACGCCTGGCGCACCGTACGCAACGTCGGCGACGAGCGGGGCGACCTCCTCGTGGTCAACTCCGGTGACGGACGGGTCCGTCTGGAGTGGGACGACGAGGTCCTCAAGAGCGCGGCGGACGCGGGCCTGGGCATCGACCCCAACGGGTACGTCGCCCCGTACGCGCTGCTGCCCCGCGCCGCACGCTCCTGGTGACCGGCGTGCCGAACGAGGACACGGCCGGTGCGCTGCCGCTCGTCGTCGTGCCCGGAATGCTCTGCGACGCCGGCCTGTGGCGCGACGTCGAATTCCCCGACGGCCACGACGTCCACCACGTCCCGCTGCGGCGAGCGGCCCTCGGCGCGCTCGCCGACGATGTGCTCGCCACGGTGGCGGGCCCGTTCGTGCTCGTCGGGCTGAGTCTGGGGGCCATCGTCGGCTTCGAGGTGCTGCGCCGCGCGCCCCGGCGCGTCGCGGGCCTGTGCGTGATGGCGGCCAACGCGGGCGCGCCGCGCCCCGAGCAGTACGCGGCCTGGCGGGAGATGGACGAGCTGATCGCCGCCGGCCGGTTCACGGACGTCGTCGAGCGGACGCTGCCGGACATGTTCCCCGACCGGTGCCCGACGCCCGGGGGCGCACGGCGCTACCGCGCCATGGCGCACGCCGTCGGCGCCACCGCCGCCCGCGCCCAGCTCGCCGCGCAGGCGACCCGCACGGACGCGGTCGGCGTGCTGCGGACGGCCCGCTGCCCCACCGTCGTCCTGGCCGGAGCGCGCGACACGCTGTGCCCGCCCGCCTTCCACCGGGCGATCGCGGACGCGGTCCCCGGAGCCGTCCTGACGCTGCTGCCCGACGCGGGACACCTGCTGCCGTGGCAACGGCCCGAGGCGGTGACGGCCGCTCTGCGCGGACTGGTCGCGGCCGCCGTCCGCACGACACCCGCGAGCACCGC
The DNA here is from genome assembly GCF_040638805.1 of Streptomyces sp. NPDC005925. NCBI lineage: Bacteria > Bacillati > Actinomycetota > Actinomycetes > Kitasatosporales > Streptomycetaceae > Streptomyces > Streptomyces sp. NPDC005925. Next base: position 58,702 of record NZ_JBEXVL010000033.1, read on the forward strand.
GGACACCACCCCCTGAACGTCTCCCGCACACAGCCCCTGCCCACTCACCCGCACTGAAAGAGAGCCGTCATGCCCCTACACCTCAAGTCCCCCGTGCCCGCCGCGCACGTGACCGCGGCCCGGGCCGATGTCGCCGAGCGCGTCCACGTCATCCTCGACGACATCCGCCGACGCGGCGACGAGGCGGTCCGCCAATACTCCGAGAAGTTCGACAACTGGAGCCCCGAGTCGTTCCGCCTGACCCCCGACGAGATCCAGCGGATCGTTTCCCAGGTGCCCGGGACCGTCCTGGACGACATCCGCTTCGTGCAGCAGCAGGTCCGCACCTTCGCCCAGGCCCAGCGTGACGCCCTCGGTGACGTCGAGATCGAGACACTGCCCGGCGTCCGCCTCGGCCACCGGCACATTCCCGTGTCCGGCGCCGGCGCGTACGTGCCCGGCGGCCGCTACCCGCTGACCGCGTCGGCCCACATGACGATCGTGACCGCCAAGGTGGCGGGCGTCCCCCGCGTCGCCGCCTGCACCCCTCCCATCCGGGGCGAGGTCCCCGCCGCGACGGTCGCGGCTATGCACCTCGCGGGCGCCGACGAGATCTACCTGCTGGGCGGCGTCCAGGCCGTCGCGGCGCTGGCCCTGGGGACCGAGACCATCGGGCGCGTCCCGATGCTCGCGGGCCCGGGCAACGCGTACGTGGCGGAGGCAAAGCGGCAGTTGTTCGGCGAGGTCGGCATCGACCTGTTCGCCGGGCCGACCGAGATCCTGGTGGTCGCCGACGAGCACGCCGACCCGTTCGTGGTGGCCGTCGACCTGCTGTCCCAGGCGGAGCACGGCCCGGACTCCCCCGCCGTGCTGGTCACCACCTCCGAAGAGCTGGGCCGCGAGGTGGAGCGGCACATCGAGCGCCTGCTGCCCGGCATGCCCACCCGGGACTTCGCCGCACCGGCCTGGCGCGACCACGGCGAGATCGTGGTGGCGGACACCCTCGACGAGGCCTTCGTGATCGCCGACTCCTACGCCAGCGAGCACGTGGAGGTGCTGACCGAGAACCCGCGGCAGGCCCTCGCGAAGATGCGGGACTACGGCGCGCTCTTCCTCGGCGAGGGCACCTGCGTCTCCTACGGCGACAAGGTCATCGGCACCAATCACGTCCTGCCCACCCGTGGCGCCGCCCGCTACACCGGTGGCCTGTGGGTCGGCAAGTACCTCAAGACGGTGACGTACCAGGAGGTCACCGACACCGCGTCCTCCGCGCTGCTCGGCGAGGTGTGCGGCCGGGCCGCGCGCGTCGAGCTCTTCGAGGGCCACGCCCGGTCCGGTGACGTCCGCGCCGCCAAGTACGGCAAGGGCACCCTGCCGTGGAACGAGGAGGGAGCGGTATGAGCGGCCGCACCGCACCGCTGGCCGGCCGCACCGCGGTCGTCACCGGGGGAGGCAGTGGCCTCGGCCGGGCCATCACACGCTCCCTGCTCGCCGACGGCGCCCGGGTGGTGATCACGGGCCGCGACGAGGCCACGCTCGAACAGACCGCCTCACGGCTCGGCCCGCGGGTCTCGCACCGCGTCTGCGACGTCTCCCGCCCCGGAGACGTGGACGAGCTCGCCCGGAGTCTGGCCGGTGAGGAGATATCGGTCCTGGTCAACAATGCCGGGATCGCCGGACCGGTGGCCCCGCTGACCGAGATCACCCCGCAGGACTGGGACGAGGTCTTCGACGTGAACGTGCGCGGGGTGTTCCTGATGTGCCGGGCCTTCCTGCCCGCCATGACGGGGCGCGGTGCGGGCGACATCGTCAACATCGCCTCGGTGTCGGGCAAGCGCCCGCTGCTGCGACGCACCCCGTACTGCGCGTCGAAGATGGCGGTCATCGGCCTCACGGCCACCCTGGCCGGCGAGGTCGGACCGCTGGGCGTCACGGTCAACTCCCTCTCCCCCGGACCTGTCGAGGGCCCGCGCATGGAGCGCAACTTCCGTCTGGAGGCGGAGCGCACGGGCAGCACCTACGCACAGGCCGAGCAGGCGTTCGTGGCACGCTCCGCCCTGGGGCGGATGGTCACCGAGGACGAGGTGGGGGAGGCCGTCAGCGCGATGCTGCGCATGCGTGGACTGTGCGGGGCCGACATCGACCTCTCCGCGGGGATGGTGGCACGGTGACGGGGCGGAGCACACCGCACCGCAGCCTCAAACAGCGTCTGGTGGACGGCGAGCAGTTGCGGGGTGCCCTGCTGCGGCTCCCCTCGGAGACGCTGGTGGAGATGGCGGGCGTCGCGGGACTGGACTGTGTCGTCATCGACTGCGAGCACGGGCCGGCCGACACGGCGCTGCTCCAGCACCACCTCACGGCTGCGGCGGCGCACGGGATCGACGTCCTGGTGCGCGTGGGTTCCGCCGAGCCGGCGCTCGCGCTGCGCTGCCTCGACCTGGGCGCCGCCGGGCTGATCCACCCGCACGTGAACAGCCGCGAGGACGCCCGGCGGGCGGTGGCCGCCAGCCACTACCCGCCGTGGGGGGAGCGGGGCTTCGCCACCTACAGCAGAGCGGGCCGGTTCGGCACGGTCACGGCGGCCGACCATGTGGCCGCGTCCCGTGAAACCCTGGTCGTGACGATGCTCGAGACGCGGCGCGCCTGCGACGACGCCGACGCCATCGCGGGCACCGACGGCGTGGACGCGGTCCTGGTGGGGCCCGCCGACCTGGCCGCGGACTGCGGCTTCCCGGAGCCCGGCGTCGTCGACGGGCTGACGGCCCGGGCACATCGCGCGGCGCGGGCCAACGAACGCGCGGTCATGACGATCGTGCCGAGCCTCGACGCCGCCAGGGCCGCCGAACGCCAGGGGGCTCAGCTGATCGTCTACAACATGGCCCACGTGCTCGTGGACACCCTGCGTTCCCTGGCCGCGTCCGGGAGGGCGAACGGGGCCGAAGACCCCGCCTGACCGGCCGCCGGAAGGCCGCCCTGCGCGGCGCCCCGCCCACCGGCGCGGGGCGCCGGGCACCCCCGCGCGACGCGGCGGCCGAGCGCTCGGCCGCCGCCTTCCGAGGCTGTTCCGTCCTCCCGCGCCGAACCCTTGACGCCCCCATG
>NZ_JBEXVL010000034.1:0-58320 GCF_040638805.1 Streptomyces sp. NPDC005925
CGTTCCTCGGCGTGCGCCCGCACCCGCGCCGTCAGGTCGTCCACCTCGCCGGCGCCCTCTTCGGCCACGACGTACCCGACGAGCCGCCGGTGGTGCCGGGCCCCGGGGGCGGCGGCCACCGCCGCCCGCACCCCTTCGCAACCCGCCAGTACGGCCTCGATCTCACCGAGTTCGATACGGAACCCGCCGACCTTGACCTGGAAGTCCTCCCGGCCCATGAACTCGATGTCACCCGACGGCAGCCACCGGCCCACGTCACCCGTCCGGTACAGCCGCTCCCCCGTCACCGGATGCGTCACGAACGAGGCAGCCGTCCGCTCCGGGTCACGCCAGTAGCACTCGGCCAGACCCGTACCGGCGATGAACAACTCCCCCGGCACCCACACCGGGCACTCCCGCCACTGCGGGTCCAGGACATGGAACCGCTGATTGCGCAGGGGACGCCCGTACGGGATCGACTCCCAGTCGGCCCGCACTTCACCGACGGGGTAGGCGATCGACCAGATACCCGCCTCGGTGGCGCCGCCGAGGCTCACCACCTGGGCGCCCGGCGCCACGGCGCGTATCCGGTCCGGCAGCTCGACCGGGATCCAGTCGCCGGACAGCAGCACCAGCTTCAGCGGGAGCCCGGTCGCGTCGACCGCGTGCTCCACGAACATGCCCATCAGCGCGGGCACCGAGTTCCACACGGTCACGCCGTGTTCGGTGACCAGGTCCTGCCAGTGCCCGGGATCACGGCTCGAACCCGGCCGGGGCAGCACCAGCGTGCCGCCCGCGCCCAGCACACCGAACACGTCGAACACCGACAGGTCGAAGCTCAGCGACGACAACCCCAGCACCACGTCCGAGGACGTCACCCCGAACCGCTCACAGACGTCCACACACGTGTTCAGCGCCGCCCGGTGCGACACCGCCACACCCTTCGGCAACCCCGTCGAACCCGACGTGTAGATCACGTACGCCAGGTCTCCGGCGTCGGCCGTGACATCCGGCACGGGGCCCTCGTCGAGCGGTGCGGTGAGGTCGACGTGCTGCTCGGTGGTGCCGTCCGGCCAGTCGAGGGCGGTGTCGTGTGCCGAGGTGACGACGACGCGGCTGCCCGCCCGTTCCATCAGGGAGTGCCGTCGCTCGACGGGCAGTTCCGGGTCGACGGGCAGATACGCGCCGCCCGCCATCAGCACGCCCAGCGCCGCCACGATCTGCTCACGGCCCTTGCCGATCGACACCGCCACCAGCTCGCCGGGAGCCACGCCCCGCGCGAGCAGCCCCCGCGCCACGGCGGCGGACCGCGACCGCAGCTCGCCGTACGTCAACGACCCGTCGGCCGCCACCACCGCGACCTTCCCCGGAGACTCCACCGCACGCTGAAGCAGCCCCGCGTGCAGCAGGCCCTCCGGAACCGGACCGGCGGTCTCGTTCACCTCCGCGACCAGGGCGCAGTGGCCGGGCGGTGCCAGCTCGCCCGGGCCGGACGTCCACACCGTCTCGTCGGCCGCCAGCTCGGCGAGCAGCCCGCAGTACGAGGCGAACATCTCGTCCACCAGGCCGGCCGGGAAGAGTTCCTCGACGGCGGGCCAGCTGAGGTAGAGGCCCTTGCTGGTCTCCAGGACGGCGGCGTCGATCCACACCTGGGGGGTCTGGACGGACTCGTGCACCAGGTCGCCGAGCCAGTCGAACAGCGTCTCGCCCTGGTCGCCGGTCTCCTGCACCAGCGTGGAGGTGAACACGATCGGCATCACGGAGCCGCTGGTGCCGCCGCGCTGGCGGGCCAGTTCACGCAGCACGTCGACGCCGTTGACGTAGCGGTGTTCCAGGTCCTCCCAGGCGTGCTCCTGGAGGGCGCGGGCGATGTCGGCGATGCCCGTGTCGCGTTCGAGGTCGACGGGCAGCAGGTCGAAGGAGGCGAACTCGCCCACCAGCCGGTCGGCGTCGGGGTGGACCGGGATGCGGTTGATGACCGTGACGTTCAGCGTGAACTGCGGGCTCCGGGACCAGCGGCCCAGGACGGTCGCGTACGCGGCGAGCAGCACCGCGGACGGTGTCACGCCGTGGGCGGCGGCCTGCTCCTTCACGCGCTGCCAGGCCGTCCGTTCGAGGACGTGGCTGCGCGGGGTGAAGCGGGGCTCGGTCACTTCCGACGGGGCGACGGCCAGGGGCAGTTCCGGTGCGGGCGGGAGCTCGGCGACGCGGCGCCGCCAGTGGTCGAGGGACTTCTCGTAGAGCGTCGTGCCGCGTACCTGTGCGGCGGCGAGGACGTAGTCCCGGTAGGACAGGCCGATGTCGGGCAGCTCGGCCGTCGGGTCGGCGTACAGGGTGCGCCATTCCTCCAGCAGGATGCGGATGCTGCCGATGTCGGCGATGAGGAGGTCGAAGCTGAGGTACAGCCGCGTCAGGTCGCCGGGCAGGTGCACGGCGGTGATGCCGAACAGGGGCCAGGTGTCGGTGGGGCGCATCTCGTGGGAGATGCGGGTGCGCAGCTCGTCGAGGTGGCGGGCGCGTTCGGTCTCTTCCACGTCGCGCAGGTCGACACGGTCGAAGGCGTAGCGGCCGGGGTCGGGCAGGATGCGCTGGCGGCCGTCGTCGGTGAGGACGGCGTTGAGCATGGGGTGGCGGCGCATCAGCCGGTCCCAGGCGTTCTCCAGGGCGTCCAGGTCGATGCCGGTGTTCTCGACCTCCCAGTAGATGTGGGCGGCGACGTTGCCGAGGGTGAAGTTGCCCAGCCGGCCGATCCACTGGGCCTGCTGGATCTCCGTGAGGGGGAAGGGTTCGTACAGCTTGTCCGGGTCCGCGACGGCTACCGGGAGGGCCTCGACGGGCTGTTCCTCGCCGCTTCCGCCGTGCTGGGCGACGAGTTCGGCGACGGCGGCGACGGTGGAGGCGCGGACCAGGTCGCGCATGGGGACGGTGACGCCGAGGTCGCCGCGGATGCGGGCCACGACCTGGGTGGCGAGCAGGGAGTGGCCGCCGAGTTCGATGAAGCTGTCGTGCACGCCGACCGGGGCGATGCCGAGGAGGTCCTCCCAGATGCCGGCGACGGCCGCCTCACGCGGGTCGCGCGGCTCCAGGTAGACGGTGGACAGGGCGGGCCGGGAGTCGTGGACGACGGGCTCCGCGTCGGCCTCGTCCTCGACGAGGGCGTCGAGGGAGGCGGCTTGGACGCCCGGGGAGGCGGGGGCCTCGATCCAGTAGCGGCGCCGCTGGAAGGCGTATCCCGGCAGGGCGACCCGGCGGCGGCCGGTGCCGTCGAGGGCCTCCCAGTCCAGGTCGGCGCCTGCCGTCCACAGCCGGCCCACGGCGGTGAGCAGGAACTCCTGCGCGTCCGCGTCGCTGCCGGGCTCGGGCAGCATCGGCACGATGGTGCGGTGCAGCGCGCCGTCCGCGCCGCGCGCCAGGGTGGACAGGGTCCGGCCGGGGCCGACCTCGACGAGCAGCAGGTCCTCGCGCTCCAGCAGGCGCTTCACGCCGTCGCCGAAGCGGACGGTGCCGCGGGCGTGGGCGGCCCAGTAGCCGGGGTCGGCGAGATCGGCGGCGCTGATCCAGTCGCCGGTCCGGTTGGACAGGTACGGCACCTCGGGCTCGCGCGGGGTGAGCCTCGCGCACTCCTCGGTGAGGGCGGGCAGCACCGGGTCGACCATGGGCGAGTGGAAGGCGTGCGAGGTGTGCAGGCGCCGGTGCCCGATCTCCTGCCGTTCCAGTTCGCGGGCGAAGGCCTCCACGGCGTCGTCGGGGCCCGCGACGACGCACAGCCGGGGCGCGTTCACGGCGGCGACGGCCAGCGGTTCGGGCAGCATCGCGCGCAGGGCGTCCTCGTCCAGGGCGACGGACAGCATGCTGCCCGGCTCCAGCTCCTGCATGAGCGCGCCGCGCCGGGCGACGAGACGTGCCGCGTCGGCGGGCGGCAGCGCGCCGGACAGGCAGGCCGCGGTGATCTCACCGACGCTGTGCCCGAGCATGGCCTGCGGGCGCAGCCCCCAGTCGGCGAGCAGCCCGGCCAGGGCGTACTCCACGGTGAACAGGGCGGGCTGGGCGAACTCCGTGCGCTGCAGCGCCTCGGCCGCGCGCCGCAGTCCGTCCGGGGTGGTGTCGCGCGGGTGGAGCAGGTCGCGCAGGTCGCGGTCGAGGTAGGGGCGCAGCAGGTCGGCGCAGGCGTCGACGCGCTCCCGGAACCCCGGCTCGGCGTCGTACAGTTCGCGCCCCATGCCGGGGTACTGGCTGCCCTGGCCCGGGAGCAGCAGGGCGATGTGGGCGCCGTTGACGGCGCGTCCGCCGGCCGTGTACGCGGCGTCCTGCGTGGCGAGGCGTTCGGCGGCATCGGCGTGGTCGCGGCCGACGACGACGCGGCGGTGCTCGAAGGCCTTGCGGCCGCGGTGCAGGGTGTGGGCGACGTCGGCGAGTTCGGCGGCGTCCGGGTCGCGCAGGGCCCCGGTGAGGGCGTCGCCCGCCGCGTCGAGGGCGTCGGGGGTGCGCGCGGAGAGGGTCAGGAGCTGCACGGCGCGGGGGGCGGGTGCCGGCCGGGTGGGCTCGGGCGCCTCTTCCAGCACGACGTGGGCGTTGGTGCCGCCGAAGCCGAAGGAACTGACGCCGATCCGCAGCGGAATGCCGCCCTCGGCCTTCCAGTCCCGCAGCCGGTCGTTGACGAAGAACGGCGAGCCGTCGAAGTCGATGCGCGGGTTCGGCTCACGGAAGTTGACGACGGGGGCGAGCTTGCGGTGCTTGAGCTGGAGCACGGCCTTGATCAGCCCGGACACGCCGGCGGCGCTGTCCAGGTGCCCGATGTTGGCCTTGACGGAGCCGAGGGCGCAGTAGCCGCTGCGGTCGGTGCTCGCACGGAAGGCCTCGGTGAGTGCGGCGATCTCCACGGGGTCGCCCAGCGGGGTGCCCGTGCCGTGGGCCTCGATGGCGGTGACGGTGTCGGCGTCGATGTCCGCGACGGCCAGTGCGGCGGCGACGGCGGCGGCCTGGCCGTGCACGCTGGGCGCGGTGTAGCCGACCTTGTCGGAGCCGTCGTTGGTGAGGGCCGAGCCCTTGATGACGGCGTCGATGCGGTCGCCGTCGGCGAGGGCGTCGGCGAGCCGCTTGAGGACGACCATGCCGGCGCCGCTGCCGCCGATGGTGCCGTTGGCCTCGGCGTCGAAGGGGCGGCAGTGGCCGTCCGGGGAGAGGATCATGCCCTCTTCGAAGCGGTAGCCGACGCGGTGCGGGACGCGGACGGTGGCGCCGCCGGCGAGGGCCAGGTCGCACTCGTAGGAGAGCAGGGCCTGCATGGCAAGGTGCACGGCGACCAGGGAGGAGGAGCAGGCGGTCTGCACGGAGACGGCCGGGCCCTGCAGGCCGAGCTTGTAGCCGATGCGGCTGGCCAGGTAGTCCTTGTCGTTGGCGATGAGCAGTTCGAACCCGGCGGCGGAGGCGTCGACGCGGCGGCCGGGCAGCAGGTTGTTCAGCAGGTAGCCGGAGAGGCTGCACCCGGCGTACACGCCGACGCCCTGCCCTCCTTCGGGGTGCCCGGCGTCCTCCAGCGCGTGCCAGGCGCACTCGAGCAGGAGCCGGTGCTGCGGGTCGAGGAGCGCGGCCTCGCGGGCGCTGTATCCGAAGAAGCGCGCGTCGAAGCGGTCGATGTCGTCGAGTACGGCGCCCGCGCGGACGTAGTCCGGGTCCTTGAGGAGGTCGGGGCCCACCCGGTCGGCGAGTTCGTCGTCGGAGAAGACGGTGACCGACTCGACCCCGTCGCGGAGGTTGTGCCAGAACTCGGTCAGGTCGTGGGCACCGGGCAGCCGCCCTGCCATGCCGATCACAGCTATGTCAGGGGTTGCCTGGGCTTCAGCCATGGCCGTGGTTCCTTTCTCACGTGGGGACGGTCCGGCGGCGGTCACCTGGCGCGGCGGGCGAGGGCCGCACGGCGCAGCGAGGCCCGGTCGCGGGCCGCGCGCGTCGTGCCGGATGCCGTCGTCGTTCCGGTCAGGTGGCCCGCGAGGCGACGGACGTTGGGCTCGCCGAACAGCGCGGTGATCGGGAAGGTGAGGCCCAGTTCCTCCCGCAGCCGGCGGTGGATGCGGGTGAGGACGAGGGAGTCGAGGCCGAGGTCGAAGAAGTTGTCGAGCACTCCGACGCGGCCGGCGGGTGTGTGCGCCGCCACGACGCGGAGGATCTTCTCCTCCAGGTCGGTGGCCGCGGGGGTGGCGTCCTGCGGGGCGGTCGTGGGGTCGGGGAGGGCGGCGCGGTCGACCTTGCCGTTGGAGGACAGCGGGATCTCGTCGATGACCATCACCACCGGCGGCACCATGTATCCGGGCAGCCGTTCCTCGGCGTGCGCCCGCACCCGCGCCGTCAGGTCGTCCACCTCGCCGGCGCCCTCTTCGGCCACGACGTACCCGACGAGCCGCCGGTGGTGGCGGGCCCCGGGGGCGGCGGCCACCGCCGCCCGCACCCCTTCGCAACCCGCCAGTACGGCCTCGATCTCACCGAGTTCGATACGGAACCCGCCGACCTTGACCTGGAAGTCCTCCCGGCCCATGAACTCGATGTCACCCGACGGCAGCCACCGGCCCACGTCACCCGTCCGGTACAACCGCTCCCCCGTCACCGGATGCGTGACAAAGGAGGCAGCCGTCCGCTCCGGGTCACGCCAGTAGCACTCGGCCAGACCCGTACCGGCGATGAACAACTCCCCCGGCACCCACACCGGGCACTCCCGCCACTGCGGGTCCAGGACGTGGAACCGCTGGTTGCGCAGGGGACGCCCGTACGGGATCGACTCCCAGTCGGCCCGCACTTCACCGACGGGGTAGGCGATCGACCAGATACCCGCCTCGGTCGCCCCGCCCAGGCCGACGACCTGGGCGCCCGGCGCCACGGCGCGCAGCCGGTCGGGCAGCTCCACCGGGATCCAGTCGCCGGACAGCAGCACCAGCTTCAGCGGGAGTGCGGCGGCGTGCTCGACGAGCATGCCGAGCAGGGCCGGGACCGAGTTCCACACGGTCACGCCGTGTTCGGTGACCAGGTCCTGCCAGTGCCCGGGATCACGGCTCGAACCCGGCCGGGGCAGCACCAGCGTGCCGCCCGCGCCCAGCACACCGAACACGTCGAACACCGACAGGTCGAAGCTCAGCGACGACAATCCCAGCACCACGTCCGAGGACGTCACCCCGAACCGCTCACAGACGTCCACGCACGTGTTCAGCGCCGCCCGGTGCGACACCGCCACACCCTTCGGCAACCCCGTCGAACCCGACGTGTAGATCACGTACGCCAGGCCGCCCGCGTCGCCCTTGACGTCCGGTACGGGGCCGTCGGCGGCCGGTCCGCCGATGTCCACCAGTTCCTCGGTGGTGTCCGTCGGCCACACGAGGGGGGCTTCACGGCCGGAGGTGAGGACGATGCGGGCGCCGGAGCGTTCCAGGAGGGAGTGCCGTCGCCCGGCGGGCAGTTCCGGGTCGACGGGCAGATACGCGCCGCCCGCCATCAGCACGCCCAGCGCCGCCACGATCTGCTCACGGCTCTTCCCGATCGACACCGCCACCAGCTCGCCGGGAGCCACGCCCCGCGCGAGCAGGCCCCGCGCCACGGCGGCGGCCCGCGACCGCAGCTCGCCGTACGTCAACGACCCGTCGGCCGCCACCACCGCGACCTTCCCCGGAGACTCCACCGCACGCTGAAGCAGCCCCGCGTGCAGCAGGCCCTCCGGAACCGGACCGGCGGTCTCGTTCACCTCCGCGACCAGCCTCTGCTGCCGTACCGGCCGCAGGTCGGCGGGGCTCGACTCCCACGCCCTCTCGTCGCGGGCGAGCCCTTCGAGGAGCCGGCAGTACGCCGCGAACATGTCGTCCATCAGGCCGGCCGGGAACAGGTCCTCGACGTGGTCCCAGTTGAACGACAGGCCGTCGGCGTCCTCCCAGACCTGGTGGTCGAGCAGTACCTGAGGGGTCTGGGTGATGCCGTGGGCGCGCTCGCCGAGCCAGTGCACGGGCAGGTCGGGGTCGCCGTCCGAGGCGTGGCCGCGGGCGCCCGCGAAGACGACCGGTGAGAACAGGCCACCCGCGGTGGGCCGGCGCCGGGCGAGGTCGCGCAGGACGCTCACCCCGCTGTAGGCGCGGTGTTCGAGGTCGGACCACAGGCGCTGCTGGATGCCGGCGGCCAGCCGTGCGACGCCCTGGTCCTGGTCCCGGTCGCCGAGGTCGATCTCCAGGAGGGTGACGGAGGTGAAGTCCCCGACGATGGTGTCGACCTCCGGCCGGATCCGGTGGCGGTTGAAGGTGGGGAGGTTGAGGGTGAAGTGCCGGTTGCGGGACCAGCGGCCCAGCACGGTCGCGTAGCCGGCGAGGAGCACGGCGGCGGGGGTCAGGCCGTGGGTCGCGGCGCGGCGCCGCAGCTCGGTCCAGGTGTCCTGGTCGAGCCGGTGCTCCAGGCGGCGGAAGCGGTGGCCCGCGCGCGGTTCGAGAGCCGCGGTCAGGGGGAGTTCCGGGCCCGGGGGCAGGGAGTCGAGACGGTCGTGCCAGTAGGCGCGCGCGGCCTCCAGGGCCGCGCCGTCGTCCTGCCGGGTGGCGAGGACGTAGTCGCGGAAGGTCAGGCCCAGGGGCGGCAGGTCCGCGTCCCGGCCCTCGTACAGGCACTGCCATTCGCCGAAGAACAGCCGGAGGCTCCACACGTCGAAGACGAGCAGGTCCAGTCCCACGTGCACGCGGCAGCGGCCGGCGTCCAGGACGCTGACCCGGACGTCGATCAGCGGGGCCCGGTCGGTGGGCAGGACGTCGTGGGACATCTCCTGCCGCACGGCGTCCAGACGGCGGTGGACCTCGTCGTCGGCCTCGTGCCGCAGGTCGTATGCGGTGAGGTGCCCGCCGGCCACCATCTCGGGCGGTAGGACGCGCTGGGTGCCGTCGGCGGCGAACACGGCCCGCAGCATGTCGTGCCGGGCCACCAGCCGGTCCAGGGCGTCGCCCAGGCGGGAGACGTCGAGTCCGTCGGCGTCGAACTCGGCGTAGAAGTGGGTGGCGACGCCGCCGAGCGGGAACTCCGGGTTGCGGCCCGCCAGATAGGCCTGCTGGAGGTCGGTCAGCGGGAAGGGCTGGTAGCGGTCGCCGGGGGCGGAGGCGACCTGCGGGGCGGGCGGGGCGGGGGTGGGGCTGGCGGCGCGGTCCGGGAGGCGCTCCAGGAGGGCGTCCGCGAGGGCTTTCGGGGTGCTGCCGCCCAGCAGGGACAGGGGCAGGAGCACGCCCAGTTCGCGGTGCAGCAGGGCGCGCAGCTCCATGGTGCGCAGGGAGTCCATGCCGAGGTAGAGCAGGGTGCGGCCGGCGTCCGTGTCGTCCAGGGGGCGGCCGAGGGTGTCGGCGAGGAGCAGGACCAACTGCTCGGCGAGGACGTCGTGGCGGGCCCCGGCGGGGGCCGCGTCCAGGGCGTCGGCGAGGGGCGGGCGGGCGGTCCCGCCGAGGGCCGGGCCGCTACCGGTGCCGGGAGCGGGGGTGGCGCCGGCCCGGGCCAGGACGGAGAGTTCCCCGCTCCGGTGTGCCGTGCGGCAGGCGGCGCGGCGGACCTTGCCGCTGGCCGTCTTCGGTATGCGGTGGGCGGGCACCAGGACGACGTCGTGGACCTCCACGTCGTGCGCGGCGGTGACGGCGCGGGCCAGCTCACGCGCCAGAACCGCGAGATCGCCGACGGCCTCGGCCGTGGCGTCGTCGATGCCCTGCACCACCACGAGGCGTTCCTGCTCCTGCTCCTCCACGGAGAACGCCGCCGAGGGCAGTCCGGCCAGCCGGGGTTCGGCCTGCCGGCAGGACTGTTCGATGTCCTGCGGGTGGAGGTTGCGGCCCCGCACGATGACGAGTTCCTTCAGCCGCCCGCACACGACGAGCTCGCCCTCGTGGAGGAAGCCCAGGTCGCCGGTGCGCAGATAGCGGCGTCCGCCGCCGGTGAGCATGCCGTGGAAGGTGGCGGCGGTCTCCTCCGTACGGCGCCAGTAGCCGTCCATGACGACCGGCCCCGTGATCCACAGCTCGCCCACCGTCGCCGGGGGGCAGGGGCGGCGGGTCTCCGGGTCCACGATGAGCAATTCGGCGCCGGGGCCGGGGGAACCGCAGCCCACCAGCGTCTGCGTGCGGGCGGTGTCCTCGCGGGCCGGTGCGACGCTGCCGCGCTCCAGGGCGGCGGCGTCGGCCTCCAGGACGACGGGGGGCGCGCTGCTCTTGTGACCGGTGACGATCAGCATCGTCTCGGTCAGGCCGTAGGCGGGGAACCAGGCCTCGGGGCGGAATCCGTACGGCGCGAACGTGTCGGCGAAGTCGGTGAGGGTGCGCGGCCGGATGCGTTCGGCGCCGACCAGCGCGGTCTGCCAGTGGGACAGGTCGAGGCCCGCGCAGCCGGCCTCGTCGGCCGCGGCGACACACCGGTCGTAGCCGAAGGGGGCGCCGCCGCTGAGGACGGGGGCGTCGGCGGCGGAGATCGCGCGCAGCCAGCGCATCGGGTCGTCCACGAAGTCGCCGGGCTGGATCAGCGTGGCGCATCCGCCGACGCAGGCCGCGAGGAGGGCGCTGCCGAAGCCGAGCGCGTGGTGGGCGGGCAGCCAGTTCACCACGTGCCCGCCGTCGGGCAGTCCGGTGCGTTCGCGCTGCAGTTCCAGGGTGGCCCGCAGCCGCTCGTGCGGGACGACGACGCCCTTGGGACTGGACGTGGAGCCGGACGTGTACAGCAGCAGCGCCGGCTCCGAGGGGCGCAGCAGGGCCGGCGGGGGCGGCGGCGCCGAGTCCGGGAGCTCGTCGACGCACCGCCAGGCGAGCGGGGCCACGGCGCGGCGCTGCCACAGGGACCGGCACCTGTCCATCACCGGCCGGGTGGTGACGACGGCGCAGACTTCGGCGTCGAGGGCGATCTCCGCGATCCTGAGCGCGCGCTCGGGGTCGGTGCCGGCGGGCGGCGGGACGGGGACGGCGGCGGCGCCCAGATGCCAGGCGGCCAGACAGGCGGCGAACAGGTCGGGGCCGCCGTCGAGCAGCACGAGCACCCGGTCCCCGGGTTCGACGCGGTCGGCGAGCGCGGCGGCCACGGCGTAGGACCGGGACATGAGGGCCCCGCGGGTCACGCCGAGCGTCAGGTCGGCGGCGCCCGGTTCCTCGGCGGGCCGCACCACGCGCAGTACCTCGCGGTCGCCGTCCTGTTCGCACAGGGAGCGCAGCACGTCGGCCGGCAGCGGTGCGTTCCTGGCCGAGCGGCCTCGCACGGTCTGGGTCATGGCGGCTCCCCTCGCAGCGGTGCGCACCGAGTCGCGTCGGCGCGCCGTACCGGGGGTTCACCGTTGCACCGGCGACGGGCCCGCCACAGGCTCGTCCGATCGGCCCGACCGGGGCGGTGGGGGCCATGCCCGACGGGGGTGCCGGACGAGGTACCCGATCGGGCGGGACCCTCGCTCCGAGTGGCGTGTACACAGCAACTGGGCTGCAGATATGGCCAGTTGAGGCCCTTGGGGTACGCGAGACGTGAGGTACCGTCAAGTCTGTGAGGGGGTGACCGGGTGCATCTGGGGCAACAGGGGGTAAGAGCGCGGCTGCGCAGGGACATGAGCAGCTTCAGCCGCTGCGAGCGGCGCATCGCGCGACTGCTGCTGGACGACCCGGCGAGTGCCACCCAGACGGTGTCGTCGCTCGCGCGGCGCGCGGGGGTGAGCGCGCCAACGGTGGTCCGCTTCGCCCAGCGGTGCGGTTTTCCGGGCTACGCCGCCTTGCGCGACGCGCTCGGGGCGGAGGTGTCGGCGCCGGCGGGACAGGGCGCGGCGGCGCCGGGGTCCGTCGTCCCGGCGCTCCCGGAGCAGGGCGCGGCCACCCGGCCGGGACCCGTCGCGACGCCCGCCGGGCGGGGCGCGGCCACGCGGCGGGGGTCAGTGCCGTCGCGTGCGGTGCGCGCCCCGTCGGCGTCCCGTGCCGGTCTGGACCGGGCGGCGACGCTGCTCACGGAGAGCACCCGGGAGACTCTGGCATCGTTGCCATCGGCGGAGTTGGACGCGGCGGTACGGCTGCTGGGCCCGCCCGGGCACCGGGTGTTCCTGGACGGCGGGCGGTTCACCGGGATCACCGCGCGCTACCTTGCGCTGCGCCTCATGCGGCTGCGCGAGGGTGTGGTCATGATGCCCGAGCACCCGGTCCCCCGGACCTCGCTCACCCGGGACCTCAGACGCACGGACGTCCTGGTCCTGTTCGACCACCACCCCTACGAGGAGCGCACGGCGCGCACCGCCGAGCGGGCCAAGGCCTCGGGCGCCCGGATCGTCCTGTTCACCGATCCGTCGTACTCGCCGGTCACGGAGGTCGCCGACGTCGTGCTCACGGCGGCGGTGCGGTCGCCGGTGCCGCGCACGAGTCTGGTGCCGACCCTGGCACTCATCGAGACGCTTGTGACAGTTCTGGCCGATTCCGGCGACTTCCACCCCTCGGGTTGAAAGCAACCAAGTAGTACAAGACGCTTCCCCGCGACTCACTTTGTAACGCGCTCAACTTTCCATGTTTACCCGTTCCCCCGGGATTTCCTGGGATGACGCGACCGATGTGGTGTTTCATCTTCCGGGAAATCCTGCTGCGATGTAACGTCCGCTCGTGGTTACGCAGAACGCCGAGACCATCCGCAGTGACGATCCTCCACCGGTCACTGGTGCTGATGGGCCCGGCACGGTCCCCCTGCGCGACCCTCTCCCCACATCATCAAACAACCAAGGAGGATGGTCGGTGAGCGAACAGGCAACCCACCATCGCAACGTCGTCAGCCTGAGGGACCACCACGGCACCGCTCCCCGCATTCTGAACGTGGCGGTGTTCCACGAGGACGCGATCATCCGCTGCGGCCTGCAGACCCTGCTGCACTGCCTACCGGCCGTGGGCTCGGTCCAGGTGCTCGACGACCCCCGTACCGTCCGTGACGTCCTGACACGATGTCGGCCCGACATCGTGGTGCTGCCGGCCACGTTCGAGGCCGGCCCCTTGCAGGAGGTCCTGGACACCGTCCGGCTCGTCGGCGCCAAGGTGCTGCTGATGCTGCCGAACGCCGTACGCGAGATCGTGCAGCGCGCCAGCCGCCTGAACGTCGACGGCTTCCTGCTGGAGAGCGGCCTCACCGAGGAGTCGCTCACGCACGCCGTGCAGGCCGTGGCGTGCGGCGAGATGCCCATCCCGCCCAGCCTCGTGCGCGAACTGATGTCCGAGGTCAAGTCCGGTGGCCGCCGGGACCGCGGACCGCAGCTCACCCCCCGCGAGGAGGCCGTTCTGACCCTGCTGGTGCACGGCATGAGCAACAAGCAGATAGCGCACCGGCTCGGCATCTCGGAGAACGGCACCAAACGCCACGTGTCCAACGTCCTGGCGAAGCTGAACTGCCCCAACCGGACCGTGGCCGCGGTGATCGCCGTCAAGGAGGGACTGATACCCGCCCCCGCGCCGTCGGCCGTCCTGTGAGTCGGGCGGTGTCCCCGGGCCCCGACCGGCCACCCCGGACGGGCCCCCCGGTCGCACGCCCGGCCGGGGATAGTGCCCCCAACCCTCCCTCCCTAGCGTGAACGACGGCCACCGGCCTCCCCCGTCGTCGAGTGAAGGATGGGCCGTTTGATGTCGTGGAGCACCCGACCGGGAGCCGCCGAGGCGGCGGGCCCCGGCTCCCGCCCGCAGGAAGTCGACGCGGCCACGTTCCGGGAACTCATGAGTGGCTTCCCCAGTGGCGTCGCCGTGATCACGACGGTCGACGAGGACGGCGTGCCCCGCGGCATGACCTGTACCTCGCTGTGCAGCGTGGGCCTGCAGCCTCCCAGTCTGCTGGTCTGCCTGGACAACCGGAGCGGCACGCTGCGGGCGGCCGTGTCACGGGGCGCCTTCGCGGTGAACCTGCTGCACACGGCGGGACGCCGGGCCGCGGCGTCGTTCAGCGCCCCGGGGCCGGGCGAGTTCGGGAAGTTCGACTGGGAGCCCGTCGAACCGCGCGGCATGCCCCGGCTGGTGTCGGACGCCCACTCCACGGCCGTGTGCCGGGTCCTGCGGACGGTGCCGGGAGGTGATCACACCGTCGTCCTGGGCGCCGTCGAACACGTCGTCACCGAGGATGGTCCGGGCCCGCTCCTCTACGGCCGCCGCCGCTACGCCACCTGGCCGTCGGCGTAGCGAGCGGTTTCCAGCGGCGCGGAGCGCCCGGCGCCGCCGGGCGCCACGGGAAAACCGTCGGGGCCGGTCCTTGAAGGAGATCTTCGAGGACCGGCCCCGACGGCGTGGGGACGTCAGCGGGTCAGCCGTGCAGATGCGCCAGGTACTCGTACTGGCTGGGCAGCTCCGCGGTCAGCTCTTCGGCCTGCCGGCGCACCTTCGCGAACATCTCCTGGGCCGCCGCCGGATCCAGCAGGTCGAGCGCCGGATGGGAACGGTCAGGACCGCTGCCCAGACCGTTGAGCATCACGTTGTACGAGTACGACTCGAAGCCGTGGTAGTAGGGGTACACACTGCTCCCGGAGGGCATCCGGCCCTTCCACACCTCGAGCCGCTCGGCGAGCCCGTCGGGCAGTTCCCGCTCGTCGGTGGCCTTCCAGTAGGGCGTGTCGCTGCGCGTGGACGCCTTGTAGTGCAGTACGAGGAACTCCCGTACGCCGTCCAGGCAGCGGGCGACGCTCTCGTTGTAGCCCCGCGCGAGCACCGGGTCGTTCCCCTTGTCGGGCCAGTGCCGCACCAGCTGCTCGATGCCGTGCTGGATGAAGAAGATGCCCGTCGACTCCAGCGGCTCGACGAACCCGCTGGACAGCCCGATCGCCACACAGTTGTTCACCCAGGAACGCCGGTTGCGGCCGATGCGCATCCGGATGTGGTTGGCCTCGGCGTCCGCCGCCTCCGGGCCGACGAAGGACCGCAGCTCGGCCTCCGCCTCCTCGGGCGTGCAGAACTGCGACGAGTAGACGTACCCCGTGCCGATGCGGCCGAACAGGGGGATCGTCCAGATCCACCCCGAGTCGCGGGCGCTGGCGGTGGTGTAGGGGGCGAGGCCGTCCCTCTCGATGTCGACGGGCACCCGCAGCGCCACCGCCCGGTCGTTGGGCAGCACGTTCTCGTACGACTCGAAGGGCTCTTCCAGCGTCTTGTTGATCAGCATCCCGCGGAAGCCGGTGCAGTCCACGAACAGGTCGCCGGTGAGCTCGCCGTGTTCCTTGGTGACGATCTCCTTGATGTTGCCCTGCTCGTCGCGGCGCACGTCCACGACGTGGTCCAGGATCCGCCGCACACCCTGGCGGGCACCGTGCCCGGCGAGGAACTCGGCGAGCAGCGACGCGTCGAAGTGGTAGGCGTACGGGAACTGGGTGTCCTGCTGGAACATGGTGGTGCGGCGCTGCCGGTCACCGCCGTCGTGCAGCTCGTCGTGGAACAACGAGCCGTCCAGCCGCTTCGGGGCGCGCTTGGCGTCGCACAGCGTCGGCAGCACGTAGCAGGCCTGGTCGAGGCGCTGGTCGTGCGGGCCGAGCTTGAGCCACCAGTCGGCGAGGGTGAAGCCGTCGACCGTGCGCAGGCGTTCGAAGGGGTGGTAGAAGTGCTCGCCCTGGCCCCGCCAGTTCTCGAAGCGGATGGCCAGCTTGTACGCGGCGTTGCAGGACGGCATCCACTCCTCCTCGGCCAGGCCGAGGTAGTCGAAGAAGTGCCGCACGGTGCTGAAGGTCGCCTCACCGACGCCGATCGTGCCCACGTTCGCCGATTCGACCAGGGTGACGCCCAGCCGGTCCCCGAACGTCTCCTTGAGGTAGGTGGCGGTCATCCAGCCCGCCGTACCGCCGCCGACGATGACCACATTCCTGATCACGTGTTGTGTCCTCCTTCGTAGAACGCCGGGCATCCGCCGGCGGGGGTGCGCGACGGGTGACCCGCCGGGTGGGCGCTCTCCATCGCACCGGGCAGGTGGTCGCGCGCCTCCCACAGGTAGGGGAAGAAGCGGTGGGCGAGCGTGTGCTCGAGGTACGAGATGCTGGTGCCGCCGGTGCCCGGGGTGTCGCCGCCGATCATGCGGCGCACCAGGGCGACGTGTTCGGTGCGCCAGCGCAGCCACAGCTCGTCGTAGTCCAGGAGCAGTTCGCTCAGCAGGTACAGGGCGCTGCCGGTGTGCGGCGGCAGGTACAGCTCCGCCCAGTCGGTCAGGCCCTCTCTGCGGCCCGCATCCCGGTGCGCCTCGGCGACGCTGCGCCGGCGCAGCGCGTCGGTGACCGAGGGCGGCAGGGTGCCGCCGTGCGCGGCGCGGACGGCCCTCAGATAGGGCTCGTCGCGCAGCCCGGAGAGCACCTCCAGCTCGCGGAACTGCACGGACTGCAGTCCGCTCGCCCCGTCCAGCAGGGCGCGGAAGGAGTGGAAGCCGGCGGGCGGGAGGTCCCGCAGGGTGCGCAGCTGGGCGAGCAGGACGACCATCGTGTCGTTGACGCGCCGCAGCCGCGCACAGCACTCGGTGACACGTCCCTCGTCCAGCAGCGGCACCAGCCCCCGCAGGTCGTCGACGAGGAGCCGGAACCACAGTTCCATCGCCTGGTGGACGATGATGAAGTGCAGTTCGTCCGGTGCGGTGCTGAGCGGCTGCTGCAGCCGCAGCAGTTCGGGGACGCGCAGGTAGCTCTCGTAGGTCAGCGGGTGGTCCGCGCGGGCGTGGGCGTCGCCGGCGGGGCGGTCGGCAGCCGTGGACTTCATCCGTGTCCGCCCGTTCGGGCACGCGTCGGTCCCCGCCGCGCGGCGCCCGCCACCTGCGGCCGTCCACCGGACCGCGGGGTGCCGGGACGGTCCGCGCTGCCGGGCCTGGGGTCTGTTGCGGGAGTCCCGCCCGCCGGGCGGACGACGGGACTTCCGCAGCAGACCCCAGCCATGTCCAGATGTGGTCCGAGCGGCGTGGCCGGCTGCGGGTACAGACGGGTGATCAACTCTGAGCCGTCGGGCACGTGGCCCCCTTCGGGTGTCGGTCGGTCCTGGGGACGGGAGTCGGTCCCGAGCCTTCCGGCATCGCGCCCGCAGCGGCAGCTCCGACCGAGGTACCCGATCGGGCGCACCGACGGCGCGCATCGAGCCGTACGGATGGTGCGGGGGACGGGGTCCGACGGGGAGGGCACCGGACGGCCGGGCCGGGCGGGACGGCCGGTCCGGGCCGCAAAGGCAGGCGGGCGACGCGAAAAAGGCCGGTCGACGCACTCCGAGGAGCGCGCCGACCGGCTGCACGGCAGCTCCTCCGCGGTCCCCGGCGGAGCAGCTGCCACCACCGCGTAAACGGTGCACCAATACGATTGCATCGTTGTAATGACCTCGTAAAGGGGGTGGCGCACTTACTGAGGGAGGCTTTACCGGTCCCCCGCGCAAACCCGAGGGGTTCGCGGCGGCCCCGGGCGTGTGGCACTCTTGCTGGCCGCTCGGCCCCACACCCGAGCGTACGGCCTGCCGAACAAGCGGCAGAAATCCGAACGCGAACGTAACGCGCGATACATCTAGGCACATCGCCACGTCAGATGTAACGTCGGGAACTGCCAAGCGGCGGACGCCCCCGCCGTCGCCCGCTCGTCGAGAAGGACTCGCTCGTGCTCCCATCCCCTTCGCTCCGACCCACCGCGGCGGCCCTGACCTGCGCGACCGCACTGCTCACCCTCTCCGGCTGTTCCGGCGACGCCACGGGCTCCGACACCACCGTGCGCGACAGAGCCACCGTCGCCGGCACGGTTGTACGGCGTGACGCGAAGCTCCACGGCCTCCTGCCCGGCGCCGTCAAGAAGTCGGGCACCGTCCGGGTGGCGACCGACATCCCCTACCCGCCGTTCGAGATGTTCGCCGCCCCGGGCAGCGACGAGATGACAGGTCTGGACTACGACCTCGGACAGGCTCTGGGCGCGAAGCTCGGCGTGCGCTTCGCGTTCTCCGCGCAGAAGTTCGACGGCATCGTGCCGGCCCTGCAGGCGGGCAAGTTCGACGTCGCCATGTCGGCCATCACGGACAACAAGGACCGGCAGCGGGTCGTGGACTTCGTCGACTACACGCAGTCCGGGTCCGCCGTCATGGTCGCCCAGGGCAACCCCCGCAAGATCCGCACCCTGGACGACCTGTGCGGCCGGAAGGTGGGCGTGCAGGCCGCGACCAACCAGCTGAAGCTCCTCACCGCCCACCAGGCGGCCTGCGCGAAGGCGGGCCGCCCGAAGACGGACATCCAGACCTTCCCCAAGGACTCCGACGCCCAGCTGGCACTGCGGTCCGGCAAGGTCGTCGCCGACGTGCTGACCAAGCCGGCCGCGGGCTGGACCGCCAGGACCGCCGACCGCGGCCGGGCCTTCGACCTGGTCGAGGACCCGAAGGCACCCGGCGGCTACGGGGCCTCCCCGAACGGCATCGCCGTCAGCAAGAAGCTCCCGGCACTCACCACCGCGATCCAGAAGGCCCTCCAGGCCCTGATGGACGACGGCACGCTCACGAAGATATGCGAGAAGTACGGGATCGGATCGATCGCCCTGACGAAGGCGACCCGGAACGCGGCGGTGGACTGATGCAGACCAAGACCCAGCCCCCGCACGGCACCGTCCCGGCGGGCGCATCCGCGCACGACCTCGAGGTCGTCCCCGTACGGCACTACGGCCGCTGGGCCGCTGCCGCCGCCTCGGCCGCCGCCCTGGTGGGCCTGGCCGGCTCCCTGGCGCGCAACGACAACGTCCACTGGGACGTGGTCCGCGAGTACCTGTTCGCCGACCTCGTCTTCGACGGCATGGCCACCACCCTGTGGCTGACGGTCGCCGCCATGACGCTCGGCCTCGCCCTGGGCACCGTGGTCGCCGTCATGCGGCTGTCCGCCAACCCGGTGCTGTACGGGATGTCGTCGCTGTTCGTGTGGTTCTTCCGCGGCACCCCGCTGCTGGTGCAGATCATCTTCTGGGGATACGCCGCCGCGCTCTACAAATACGTGGAAATCGGCATTCCCTTCACCGACGTCACGTTCTTCCGCGCCGAGACCAACGCGCTGCTCACCCCGTCGGTCGCGGCACTGCTCGCCCTGGGCCTGAACGAGGCGGCCTACTCCAGCGAGATCGTGCGGGCCGGCATCCAGTCCGTCGACACCGGACAGACCGAGGCCGCCCATTCCCTGGGCATGCGTCCGCTGCTCACCATGCGGCGGATCGTCCTGCCGCAGGCCATGCGGGTCATCGTCCCGCCGATGGGCAACGAGACCATCAACATGCTCAAGATGACCGCGCTCGTCTCGGTGATCGCCGCGCACGACCTGATGTCGAACATCCAGGACGTGTACGCCCAGAACTACCAAGTCATCCCCCTGCTCGTGGTGGCCGCCATCTGGTACCTGGTCCTCGTCAGCGTGCTGGGCGTCCCGCAGGCCTGGCTGGAGCGCCGCTACGGCCGGGGCTCCGCCACGGGCAGCCGTACCTCACCGCTGCGGCGCGTGTTCCTCGGCGCGACCGCGGCCCTTCACCGAAAGGAGGCGGTCCGATGAGCGCCGCCATGGTCCACGCCGAGGGCGTACGCAAGCGGTTCGGCAGACTCGAGGTGCTCAAGGGCATCGACCTGACCGTGGAAAAGGGCCAGGTCTGCTGTCTGCTCGGCCCGTCCGGCTCGGGCAAGTCGACCTTCCTGCGCTGCATCAACCACCTGGAGAAGGTGGACGGCGGACGGCTGTCGGTCGACGGGCAGCTGGTCGGTTACCGCCAGGAGGGCGGCCGGCTCCACGAGTTGCGCGAGCGTGAGGTCGCCGCACGCCGCCGGGACATCGGCATGGTGTTCCAGCGCTTCAACCTCTTCCCCCACATGACCGCCCTGGATAACGTTGTCGAAGCGCCGGTCCGGGTGATGGGCATCGGCCGGGCGACGGCACGCGGTGAAGCCCTCGGGCTGCTCGACCGGGTAGGACTCGGCGACCGCGCCGACCACTACCCGGCACAGTTGTCCGGCGGACAGCAGCAGCGTGTGGCGATCGCGCGGGCGCTGGCGATGCGGCCGAAGCTGATGCTGTTCGACGAGCCCACCTCCGCGCTCGACCCGGAACTGGTCGGCGACGTGCTGGCGGTGATGCGGCAACTCGCCGAGGACGGGATGACCATGGTGGTGGTGACGCACGAGATCGGCTTCGCCCGGGAAGTCGCGGACACCGCCGTCTTCATGGACGACGGGACGGTCGTGGAAGCCGGAAAGCCCTCGAAGGTGCTGGTCGACCCCGAGCAGGAGCGCACCCGCGCCTTCCTGTCCAAGGTCCTGTGACGGCGGCGGCATGCCGGCGGCCCCGCGCCTCCACGCTGCTGGCACTGGCCCGTGACCTGGTCCCGCGATTCTGCGGCACCCTCGCCGAACTGGTCGGCATCGACTCCGGCTCGTACAGCCCGGACGGGGTGAACCGGGTCGCCGACCGGGTCCAGGACCGGCTGGACGGACTGGGGTTCACGGTCGAGCGGATCGCGCTGCCGCCGGGCGCCGGCGGACAGCGCTCGGGGGACGCGCTCGTGGCCCGCAGACCGGGCCGCCTGAGCGCCGCGCAGGGCGGGCGCCGCGTCCTGCTGGCCGCGCACATGGACACGGTGTTCGACGACGGCACGGCGCGGCAGCGACCCTTCACCGTCCGCGACGGCCTCGCGCACGGCCCCGGGGTCTGCGACGACAAGGGCGGGCTGGTGGCCGGCCTGACCGCACTCGGGGTCCTCGCCGAGGCGGGCCTGGACGACTACCGGGAACTGGTCTTCCTGGCCACACCGGACGAGGAGATCGGCTCCCCGGCCAGCCGCGCCGTGACGGAACGCGTGGCAGGGCAGTGCGACGTGGCCCTGGCCCTGGAGTGCGCGCGGGAGAACGGCGACCTGGTCGTGGCCCGCAAGGGCGTGACCGACATCCGTGTCACCGTCACGGGCACGGCCGCGCACGCCGGCGTCGAACCCGAGCGCGGCGCCAACGCCGCCCTGGCCGCGGCCCATCTGGTCGTGGCGCTGCAAGCACTCAACGGCCGCTGGGACGGGGTCACCGTCAACGTGGGCGTGATCCGCGCCGGCACCCGGACCAACATCGTGTGCCCGGAGGCGGAACTGCACGTCGAGGTCCGCTCGTCGACGGCCGCGGGGATCGACGCCGCGCTCACCGCGATCGAGGCGGCGGCGGCCTCTCCGGCCGTGCCGGGGACGAGCGCGCGCGTCGAACAGCTGGACTTCTGCGCCCCCATGGAACAGACCCCGGCGGTCCGCGAGCTGCTGGCGACCGCCCGCACGCTCGGCGCCGAACTCGGCATCGACGTACGGGCCACCGCCACGGGCGGTGTCGGCGACGCCAACCTCATCGCCGGCGTCGGCACACCCGTCCTGGACGGGCTCGGACCGGTCGGCGGCGCGGACCACACGCCCGGCGAGTGGCTCGACCTCGGCAGTGTGCCCACGCGGGTCGCGCTGCTCGCGGCGCTGATCGCGACAGTCGGCGACGGCCGTGCCTGACCGGAGCGGTCCGGCCGCCGGTGTGTCGGCGTCACCGCACGTCGCACCGTGCCGCACCGTTAGGCTCGGCAGCGTCGGACGCGCTTCAACTACTTTGCGGGAGCGCACGGGAAGGAAACGGGCAGCATGGCCACAGGCGTACTGGCGGACGAAATCCGACTCAAGCTGGGCGAACTCAGCCCCGCCGAGCGCAAGGTCGGGCGCGTGCTGCTGGCCGCCTACCCGTCCGCCGGGTTCGAGACGGTGGCCGCCATAGCCGACCGGGCCGGGGTCAGCGCCCCGACCGTGCTGAGGTTCGTGTCACGATTCGGTTTCCGCGGCTTTCCCGACTTCCAGTCGGCGCTGCGCGCGGAACTGGAGGAACGCAACGCCTCCCCGCTCTCGCTCTACGAGACCCCGGCGTACGGGCGTCCCCTCGACGAGGGCGCGGAGGGGGCGAGTCTGCTCGACCGGGTGCGCACGGTGTTCCCCGCCGAAGTGGCCATGATGCTGGCCGAACTGCCGCCCCACGACCTGGATCACGCCGTCCGTCTCCTCGCCGACCCCAAGGTGCGTGTCACCCTGGCCGGCGGCCGTTTCACCCATTTGCTCGCGCAGTACCTGGGGCTGCACCTGATGCAGCTCCGCGAAGACGTCCGTTTCCTCCCGGACCGGGACGTGGAGCGCACGGCGACGCTGAACTCCCTGCGCAGGCGAGACGTACTCGTCCTCTTCGACTACCGGCGCTATGAGGAGGACAAGGTGGCGATGGCCGGTCTGGTCCGGAAACGGGGCGGCAAGGTGCTGCTGTTCACCGACACCTGGCTGTCGCCCGTGACCAGCAGGGCCGACGTCGTCCTGCCCTGCCGGGTGACGGCCCCCTCCCCGTACGACAGCCTCGTGCCGACGCTCGCCGTGATCGAAACGGTCGTCGCGGGAGTCATCGAGACCCTGGGGGAAGCCGCCCACGACCACCTCCGCCAGGGAGAGGACGTGGCGCAGCACATCGGGCTGGTGTGAGCCCGGCGCCCCTGCGCCCGGCGTGCCCGAGGGCCGTTCGCGGTCTTCCCCGCGAACGGCCCGCTCCCCTGCCGCGTTGCTGTCAGGCCCGCAGCCAGACGGCGGTGTCCCGGGGCAGCCGCCCCTCACCGTCCAGCGGGCCGCTGGCGAGGAGGCGGGTGGTGTGCGGGGGGAGGTCCGCGGGGGCCGTGCGGAGGTTCACGACGCACATCACGCCGTCCGTCCGGGCCAGGGCGAGGACGCCGTCCGGGGCGGGGAGCCAGGTCAGCGGACCGTCGCCGAAGCCGGGCGTGGAGCGGCGCAGGCGCAGGGCGGTGCGGTAGAGGGTCAGCATCGAGTCCGGGTCGCCGGTCTGCCGGTCGACGGCGTACGACGGCCAGTCCCCGGGCAACGGCAGCCAGGGCTCCGTGCGGGAGCCGAAGCCGCAGTACGGCTCGTCGGCGGCCCACGGCAGGGGGACCCGGCAGCCGTCGCGGCCCGGGTCCGTGCCGCCCGAGCGGAAGTGCATCGGGTCCTGGATGCGGTCCAGGGGGATGTCGGCCTCGGGGAGGCCGAGTTCCTCGCCCTGGTAGAGGTAGACCGAGCCGGGGAGAGCCAGGGCCAGCAGGGCGGCGGCGCGGGCGCGGCGGGTGCCCAGGGCCAGGTCGGTGGGGGTGCCGAAGGCCTTCGTGGCGAAGTCGAAGCGGGTGTCCTCGCGGCCGTACCGGGTGACGGTGCGGGTCACGTCGTGGTTGCAGAGCACCCAGGTGGCGGGGGCGCCGACGGGGGCGTGTTCGGCGAGGGTGGCGTCGACGGCTCGGCGCAGCCGGTCCGCGTCCCACGGGCAGGTGAGAAAATTGAAGTTGAACGCGGTGTGCAGTTCGTCGGGCCGCAGATAGCGGGCGAAGCGCTCGGCGTCGGGCAGCCACACCTCGCCGACGAACACTCCCCCGTACTCGTCGGCGACGGCCCGCCAGGAGCGGTAGATGTCGTGGAGTTCGTCCTGGTCGATGTAGGGGTGGGGGCCGGTGCCCTCGGTGAAGTCGGGCAGCCCGGGGGCCTTGGCGAGGAGGGCGGCGGAGTCGATGCGTACGCCGGCGACGCCGCGTCCGAACCAGAAGCGCAGGACGTCCTCGTGTTCCCGGCGGACGTCGGGGTGGGCCCAGTTGAGGTCGGGCTGCTCGGGGGTGAACAGGTGCAGGTACCACTCGCCGTCGGGGACCCGGGTCCAGGTGGGGCCGGAGAACTGGGACGGCCAGTCGTTGGGCGGGAGTTCGCCGTGCGGGCCGCGGCCGGGACGGAAGTGGAACCGCTGGCGTTCGGGGCTGCCGGGTCCGGCGGCGAGGGCGGCCCGGAACCAGGCGTGCTGGTCGGAGACGTGGTTCGGCACGATGTCCACGATGGTGCGGATGCCGAGCTCGCGGGCTTCGGAGATGAGTCTCTCGGCCTCGGCGAGGGTGCCGAAGGCGGGGTCGATGGCGCGGTAGTCGGCCACGTCGTAGCCGCCGTCGACGAGCGGTGAGAGGTACCAGGGGGTGAACCAGACGGCGTCGACGCCGAGTCCGGCGAGGTAGGGCAGTCTCGCCCGGACGCCCGCGAGGTCCCCGGTGCCGTCGCCGTCACCGTCGGCGAAACTGCGCGGGTACACCTGGTAGATGACGGCGTCGCGCCACCAGTCGTCGGTGCGGGGCGGGTTCTGGGCTGCCACGGGGCGTCCTTTCGGGCAGGGCGGATCCTCGCCGCCGGCCCGCGGCGGGGCGTCGGACGGCCGGCGGCGAAGACGGGAGGGTGGAGCGGGGCGGGGAGGGCTCAGCCCTTGAGGCCGCCGGCGGTCAGGCCGCTCATGATGTTGCGCTGGAAGACGAGGAAGATCAGCAGGGTGGGCAGGGAGGCGATCGTCAGCGCGGCGATCAGCACGTTCACGGGAACCCCGTTGGACAGCGAGTAGATGCCCACGTTGAGGGTCTGCATCGCCGGGTCGGGCAGGGTGAGCATCGGCCAGAGGAAGTCCTTCCAGACGCCGACGATCGCGAAGATGGACACCACGCCGAGGATGGGCCGGGAGACCGGCAGCACGATGGACCACAGGGTGCGCAGGGGGCTCGCGCCGTCCATGGCGGCGGCGTCCAGGAGTTCCTTGGGGATCGAGTCGAAGAACCGCTTCAGCAGGAAGATGCTGAAGGCGTTGGTCACCGACGGCAGCCAGATCACCCAGGGTGTGTTGAGCAGGTTGCGTTCGAAGACGGGCACGTCGAGCACGGTCAGGTACTGGGGTACGACGAGTACGGTCGCCGGAATCATCAGGGTGGCCAGCATCATCCCGAGGATGGCCCTGCCGAGGACCGGGCGGAGCCGGGAGAGCGAGTAGGCCGCGGCCACGTCGAGGACGAGCTGGAAGGCCAGGGCGCCGAACGCGTAGTACAGGGTGTTGAACAGCAGCGTCGAGAGGTCCATGACGTCCCAGGCGCGGCTGTAGTTGTCGGGCTCGAACGATCCGGGCGCCAGCGTCGGCGGCGTACGCACGACTTCCTGGGCGTCCTTGAAACCGCTGGAGATCATCCAGTACAGCGGGCCGAGGAAGACGAGGGTGAAGCCGACGACGACGACCGCGAAGGTCACCCAGTAGAGGATCCGGCCGCGGGGCCGGGCGAGCCGGGCCGGTGAGATCAGGGTGCGTGTGGACATGCTGGGGCCTCCCGGTCCTACTCGCTCTCGGCGCGGCTGAGCCTGACGTACGCCGCCGAGAATCCGGCGAGGAGTACGAGCAGGAGCAGGCCGAGGGCCGCCGCGGCACCGTAGTCGTTGAAGTTGAAGGCGTACTGGTAGATGAGGTACACGACGGTCGTGGTGGAGCCCTCGGGGCCCGCGCCGCCGGTCAGCAGGAAGGGTTCGACGAAGACCTGCATGGTCGCGATGATCTGCATGAGCAGCATCAGCGACAGGACGAGGCGGGTCTGCGGGATCGTCACGTGCCAGATCTTGCGCAGCAGCCCCGCTCCGTCCAGTTCGGCCGCCTCGTACAGCTCGCCGGGGATGCCCTGGAGCGCCGCGAGGTAGATGAGGGCTGCGCCGCCCATGTTCATCCAGGTCGAGGCGATGACGACGGAGAGCATGGAGGTACCGGGGTCCTGGAGCCACTGCTGCGCCGGGAGGCCGAGGAAGCCGAACAGTTCGTTGAGGAGTCCGTAGCCGGGGTCGTAGAGGTATTTGAACAGCAGGACGGAGGCGACGGGCGGCAGCATCACCGGCAGGTAGACGAGCAGGCGCAGGTACCCCTTGCCGTGCCGGAACTCGTTGATG
Source organism: Streptomyces sp. NPDC005925 (assembly GCF_040638805.1). NCBI lineage: Bacteria > Bacillati > Actinomycetota > Actinomycetes > Kitasatosporales > Streptomycetaceae > Streptomyces > Streptomyces sp. NPDC005925. The sequence goes on from NZ_JBEXVL010000034.1 coordinate 25,694, forward strand.
ACGACGGCGACCACGAAGGGCACGGCGAAGCCGAGGACGAGAGCGAGCGCGGTGAACAGCAGGGTGTTGCGCCAGGCCTGCCAGAACGCCGGGTCGTTGACGACGGTGGTGAGGTTGTCCAGGCCGACCCAGGTGACCTCGCCGCCCTCGGTCTTCTGGAAGGCCAGGAGGAACTCGCGGATCATCGGGTACCAGGAGAAGAACGCGAAGCACAGGACCGCGCCGATGAGGAAGGCATGGGCGGTGAGGTTGCGCCGCAGGCTCTTGGCGAGGCCGCCGCCGGGCGGCACGTGGCCCGCCGGGGGCGACGGAGTGCGGCTACTGACCGCCTTGCGCGGGGTCGGGGCGGGGGCCGTGGCCGGCATCGATGCTCCTTGGACACAGCGGGGACGGACGTGCCGCCCGCCCCCGTCCGGCAGGGTCACTGTGCGGCGAGGACCTGGTTGACCTGGCTCGCGGCCGTGGAGAGCAGTTGGTCGATGTCGGCGTCCTTGTTGGTGAGCAGGCCGGACATCACGTTGTCGAGGACCTTGTAGATCTGCTGCGCCTTCGGCGGCTCGGTCTTCCCGGCGACCGGGTTGTCCATGAAGGCCTTGAAGTTCTCGACGGGCATGGTGGCGTGCTCGGTCCGCGCGGCGTCGTCCTTTTTCTTGGACTCGTTGAGCCAGAAGTTGGGCTGCGGGATGCCGACCGGCAGGCCGTCGGCCTTGGTGCGTGCCCACGCGAACTGGCCCTTGCCGACGGTGAGGTTCTTGAAGTTGAGCCAGGCGATCGCGGCCTTGATCCGGTCGCCCGGGATGCCCTTCTTGATCATGTAGTTGTTGCCGCCGGCGAGGGTGTTCCTGCCGCCCGGGATGGGCCCCATGCCGAAGTTCTCGTACCGGGCGCCCAGTTGCTGGACCATGTACGCGATGTCGTCGGGCGCGGCCAGGAACATCCCGAGTTTGTCGGTCGCGATCTGCTTCTGCAGGTCGCCCCACTTCAGCAGTTGCGTCTTGCCCATGCTGTCGTCCTGCCAGCGCATGGCGTGCAGGTTCTCGGCGACCTGTCTGCCGAGGTCGTTGTCGAAGGCGGCCTTCTTGCCGCTCGCGTCGACGACGTCACCGCCGAGGCTGTACATCTGCGCGGTGAAGTGCCAGCCGCCGGTGTTGCCCGCGCTGTACTCGCCGAAGCCGGCGACGCCCCCGCCGAGGCCCGCGATCCTCTTGGCCGCGGCCCGGACCTCGTCCCAGGTCTTCGGCGGGCTGTCGGGGTCGAGGCCGGCCTGTTTGAACAGCTTGCGGTTGATCAGCAGGCCCATGGTGTAGTTGCTGGTGGGCAGGCCGTAGAGCTTGCCGTCGTGCTTGAGCGAGCCGAGGACGTTCGGGTCGATGTCCTTCAGCAGCGGCACGCTCTTGTCGTTGACGTAGGCGGTGATGTCCTCGGCGCCGTCGTTGTCGAGCACCTGGGGCAGGTCGGTGAAGTAGGTGTAGAACACGTCGGGCTGGGACTTGGCCTTCAGCATGGCCGTGAAGCGCGGCGGCTCCAGGCACTGTCCGGGGGTGGAGCGGCCCTCGATGGTGACGTGGGGGTACGTCTTGTGGAACTCCTCGACGTCTTCCTTCCACTCCTTCAGCTCGGCCGCCTTCGCCGTCGGCGGCATGCAGTCGATGGTGATCGTGACCTTGGTCTTCGGGTCCAGTGGAGCGGCCGGGTCACCGGACGCGCCGCCGGAGGATCCGTCGCCGTCATCGCTGCTGCTGGTTCCGCAGGCCGTCAGGGCGGTGAGTGCGAGCGCGGAGACGAGGGCCAGGGCGCCGGCACTGCGGACGCGGTTCAGCCGAGCACTTCTCATGGGTGGACCCCTTCGGGCATGAACGTGGAGGGCGCCCCACCGCCGATGCGTTGTGGGGCGCCCTCACTCAACCACCGAGAACAAGTGGACGCAATATCTCGCGCTGATTTCGTAAATGATTGACAGCTCTTCGCGGATCGCGGACATCCGACGTCAGCGCGGTGACACCTGCGCGGTGGAGGCGCGCACGACGAGCTCCGGTTCGAAGAGCAGCTCGCTGTGCGGGACGTCGGCGCCCTGGATCTGCGCCGTGAGCAGCTCCACCGCCGCGCGGCCCATGGCCTCGATCGGCTGACGCACCGTGGTCAGCGGGGGCTCGGTGCAGGTCATGAAGGCGGAGTCGTCGTATCCCACGACGGACACGTCCTGCGGCACGCGCAGGCCCCTGCGCCGGGCGGCCCGGACCGCGCCGAGGGCCAGCGGGTCGCTGGCGCACACGATGCCGGTGATGCCGCGGTCGAGCAGGCGCGAGGCCGCCGCCTGCCCGCCCTCCAGGGAGAAGATCGAGCGCTCCACGAACTCGCCGGACAGCGTGCCGCCCGCGGCCTGCCCGGCGGCGCGCAGCCTGCGCCGCGAGGGGACGTGGTCGGCGGGGCCGAGCACGAGTCCGATCCGCTCGTGCCCCAGCGACACCAGATGCCGCCACGACTGCTCCACGGCCACCGCGTCGTCGCAGGCCACGCAGGGGAAGTCGAGTTCCTCGATCGCCGCGTTCACCAGCACCACGGGAATCCTGCGCTCCGCGAGCAGCCGGTAGTGCTCGTGCGGGGCGTCGGCCTGGGCGAACAGCCCGCCCGCGAACACCACCCCGGACACCTGCTGCTGGAGCAGCAGCTCGACGTAGTCCGCCTCCGAGACGCCGCCCTTGGTCTGGGTGCACAGCACGGGGGTCAGACCCTGCTGCGCCAGCGCGCCGCCGATCACTTCGGCGAACGCCGGGAAGATCGGGTTCTGCAGCTCGGGCAGGACCAGTCCCACCAGCCGCGCCCGCTCGCCCCGCAGCTGCGTCGGCCGCTCGTAGCCGAGGACGTCCAGCGCCGTGAGCACCGACTGCCGGGTCGCCTCCGACACCCCCGGCTTGTTGTTGAGCACCCGGCTGACCGTGGCCTCGCTGACCCCAACCTTCTTCGCCACTTGAGCAAGTCGTCGCGTCATGAACGCAAGCGTAGCGCAAACAACCGCAAGTGTTTGCGCTACGTCTTCGGCCGCCGGCGGACGGCCGTGGCCGACGGGGCAGGGCGCGAGTCCGGCCCCGTCGTCTCCCACCGCAACACCCCCGCAGACGACCCCGCCACCCCCTCAACCGCACCACCGCGGGCAGTCCCGTCATTTTTCTCGGCCCCCACATCTGCGGGCGGCCCCGTCAGATCGGACTCACGGTAGAGAATCTGCCGGTTCCCCCGGCCCCCACACCATCCGCGGGCGGCCCCGTCACCTCAGCCGCACCACCGCTCTGTGCACCTCGCCCGCCGTGCCCGGTGTGACCCGCAAGGCGACCCGGTCCTCCGTGGACAGCACCTGGACGGTGGGGTCGTGGGACGTCACGGACCTCACCGGGCGGTGCCATGTCACGTCGATCGCCACGCCGTCCCGCAGCGGCCCGGACACGCACACGGTGGCCGTGCCGCCCGCCTCGCGGATCAGCACGCTCGCGGGAGTCGTCGCCGTGAGGTCTCCGAGGGTGCCGGCGCGCCAGAAGTTGACGCCCGTGAAGCCGAGAGCGGCGTCCCGGACGCCCTGCCGGCCGTCGGTGTTGGCGAGGACGGTGAGACGCCGGCCGGCGCCGTGCGCGCGTGCCGCGGTCTCGGCGGCGGTGGCGCCGGGCAGCACGAGGTAGGCGTAGGTGTCCCCGGCATGGAAGCCCGTGACGATCACGGAGTCGCGTACATCGTTGTCCAGGCCGCGGAAACCGAGGTCCGCGGGAGCGCCGAGACCGGCGGCGCGTAGGTGGGCCAGGACGTGGTCGTGGCGGGCGGCGGTGTCGTGGGTGCGGCCGGGCCTGGCGGCGGATATCCAGACCAGGCGGACTCTCTCGTCAGTCAGGGCGAGGAAGTGCAGCCCGTGGGTGCGGTGTTTACCGGAGAAATCACGGCGGTCTGCCTTTCCGGTGCGGCGCTGAGTGGGGATCAGGGTGCCATCGGTCAGGACGACCTCTCCGCCCTGCCTGCGGCCTTCTTCAGGGCACGGCCCGGGCGCGGAGCTTGCGCGGCGAGCAGTCCAATCAGTTCGTCCCGCCATCGACGGACGGTGGACTCGGACGCATAGTAGCCGTCGGCCATGTCGGCCAGGCGCTGGTCGTGCCGCAGCACGGCCAGGACGATCACGGCGATCTGCCCGGACGGCAGGATCCGCCACCGGGACCGTATCGCCTTCGAATGGCGTCTCAGCAGATCGGCGAGGTGGTTGACGGTGCGCGTGGACAGCGACAGACGGCACCGGTAGACAAGTGAGCAGGCGCCCCCGGCGCGTTGGCTTCCGTCACACGATCCCGACGACTGCCGAGGGCATTCCGGTTACGGCTCTGGTGCACCACTTCGGGTGGTGACACGTTCGGTCACAGACGGGCGGAGAAGCGACCGTCAGGCAGTTTCCGCAGCCAGCCGCGATCAACAAGCCTGACGAGCCTTCCGCGCAGCGGTGCTGAATATCTCTCCGACCTGCCGAGTCATGACCGGGCCCGCAAGACGTCGTACAGCGGCGAGAATGCTCTGATCAGTCCGGCGAGAGCAACAGCTGTTCCTCCAGTCCGTCCAGTTCTGCACGCCGTGTTGTGATCCGCTCCAGCAGCTCGGGATCCACGCACCGGGATCGTAGAAGGCCACCCGGCGCCAGCGGGCTGAAACCAGCGAACCGTCCGGTTCCGTCAGACGATCTACTCCGCAGACGTCCGCCAACAACCAGCATGAGCAGCCCGAGAACCGGACACACCAGCCTTTTGACCTGCGCCTTCAAGATGGCGGAGGCGCAGCGCAGCGCAGTGCAGTGACGGTCAGGCAGTGACAGGTCAGGCGGTGACGGGGGTGAAGCGCACCGGCAGGGACTTCGGCCCTCGCGTGAACACGCCCTGTTCGACCGGGTCGAAGCCGTCGGCGAGCCGTACGTCGGGCATGGCGTCGAGGAGTTGCGCGACGCCGATTTCGACCTCGGCCTTGGCCAGCAGGGCGCCCACGCAGAAGTGCCGGCCGAGGGCGAACGCGAGGTGGTCGGCGGCGGCGGAGAACGCGGTGGTCGTGGTGAGGTCGTCGCGGAAGATGTCGAAGGTGTCCGGGTCGCGGTAGCGGTTCTCGTCCCGGTTGGCGGAGCCGATCAGGCAGGTGACGGTGACACCCGCGGGGATGGTGCCGCCGCCGAGCTCCACCCGCGTCGCCGACTGGCGCATGATCATGTGGACGGGCGGCGTGTAGCGCAACGTCTCGGCGAAGGCCCGCGGAATCAGGCTGTGGTCCTCGCGGACGGCTGCGAGCTGTTCGGGATGCATCAGCAGGTTGGCGAAGATGCTGGCTATCGCCTTGTCGGTGGTCTCCCCGCCGGCGGCGAGCAGCAGGCTGCAGAACGCCTTGATGTCCTCGTCGCTCATCCTCACGCCGTCGACCTCGGCGGCGCACAGCGTGGACAGCAGGTCGTCGCCGAGGTTGTCCCGTCGCTCGCGGATGATCGGCAGCATGTACTCGGCGAACTCCACCCGGGTCCGCTCCCCCGCCTCGGTCACCTCCGGGTCGCCCGACAGGTTGCCGAGGAACGCGATGACCGACGTGTACCAGCGGTGGAAGCGGTCGTGGTCGGCCTTGTCCAGGCCCAGCATGTCCGCGATCACATTGACCGGGAAGCGTGTCGCGTAGTCGGTGACGAGGTCGGCGGAGCCGGTGTGCCGGAAGGCGTCGACGAGCGTGCGGGAGTTGCGCTCGATCACCGGCAGGAACGTCTCCTGCAGGTCCCTGCCGCGGAAGGCGGGCGCGACGAGCGCGCGGCGCACGGCGTGCTCCCGGCCGCTGAGCTGGAGGATGGTCTTGCCGTGCACGGGCTCGATCTGCCAGTCGTAGTTGTCGGTGGTGAACTCGCCCGCCTTGTCCTTGAAGACGCGCTCCACGTCCTCGTAGCGCGAGATGATGTAGCTCTGTGTGGCCTCGTGCCAGATCAGGGGAGCGCTTTCACGCATGGCGCGGTAGGCGGGGTAGGGGTTCGCAGCGAACTCGGGCGAGAGGATGTCGGGGACCTGCTGCGGGGTGGACATGGTGCTCCCTGAATTGAGTAACGGGCTTGCCAAATACCGTAGATGATCAACTGTCAGGGCGGGACAGGAGCTTCGGCCGGACAGGCGGTGGTCGCACCGTCCTTGGCCGAAAGCACGCGGTCACCGGGTGGATTTCGGGGAGCCGGACGGCATGCGACGGCCCGTTGCCCGCGCGGTCGTCGTGCCGGCCGGCCGTAACGCGGTGGACCGCCGGACGGCACGCGCAAAGGCCGGTTCAGGACCTTGCGTGGCTGCCCCCTCGGGCTGACGGCCTGCGGGCTCGCGTCGGTGCGGATCACATCGGCCCGGAGCGCACCGGTCGACGGGGGCCGAACGCGGCGACCCGGGTCCGTCCGGTGCACGGCAGCGACACGCCAGCGGTACGGACGGGGACGCTCCCACGTCTCTGACCCGGGTCGCGTCCTCGTCGGCGTCGACCGTTACGCGACGCAGGGTGCGCGGGAGAGTGCCGCCCGGTTTCAGGCGTCCGAAAACCGTCCTGCCCCGCTTCTGCGGGCGTACGGACCCTTCTTGGGCGGCGCGGGAGCCACGACCATGGGGGCCACCAGGGCACCACCGACCCACGCCCACGGAGGATCCCATGCTCAGACGCCTGCCACTCTTCGTCGCCGCCTTCGCTGTTCTCGCGGCCCTCTTCAGCTCCCCGGCCAGTGCGGCCGAAGCGGCGGTGACCGTGCGGGGCGGAGACACCTTGTACAGCGGTGCCAGCCGCTGCCGTGTGGGCTTCAACGCCCACCAGGGCACGACGAACTACGGCCTGATGGCGGGCCACTGCCTCTCCGCGGGCACCACGTGGTACCGCGACTCGGCGCACACGCAGCCGGTGGGCACCGCCGCGGGCAGCAGCTTCCCCGGCAACGACTACGGTGTGCTGCGCTACTTCGACACCGTCTCCGCACCGAGCGTGGTCGCTTCCGGCAGTTCCACGTTCCCCATCACCACGGCCCGCAACCCGGTCGTCGGCGAGCAGGTCTGCATGCCGAGTCTCACCGGCGGTCTGCAGTGCGGCCGGGTCACCGCGGTCAACGTCACCGTGAGCTACCCGGAGGGCAGCATCAGCGGCCTCTTCTCGGCCAACCTCTGCGTCGAGCCCGGCGACATGGGCGGACCCGGCTTCAGCGGCACCGCCGCCCTCGGTATCGCGGTCGGCGGGCAGGGCACCTGTTCCTCGGGCGGAACGACGTTCTTCCAGCCGGTGGTGGAGATTCTTTCGGCGTACGGACTGACGGTCGGCTGAGACGCGGCGGCGGTCGCGGCGCCCGGGACGCCGGCCAGAACGTGTCGTAGGACGGAAGAGGGGCGGCACCGCCCGCCGCCGGCCGGGCGACACCGCCGTCCCGGACCCGATCACGGGCCGCCGCCGCGGGGTGCCCGCCGGGTGACCGACGGCAGCGGCCGGGGCGACTGTGGATCAGTCGCCCCGGCTCCCGTCGCACCGGCTTCGGCTTCCCGCCCCGCTGTCTCGGATCACTCCGTGCACAGCGCCACCGCGGCGCAGTGTCCCCCGGGGACGGCGACGTCCGTGAGGAGCCATCCAGGTACGTGGGCGGGGTCGTGGCCGGAGCCGACGTAGTCGGACGCCGGGTCGGCGGAGAGGCCCACCCCGAGTCCCTTCAGGTAGGCCTCCTTGCGGGTCCACACCCGGGTGAAGGCGGCGGGCCGTTCTGCCGCGGGGAGCCCTGCCAGTTCCGCGGCCTCTCTGGGGTGCAGGACGTCGGACGCCTCCAGGACGGTCGTCGGGGTCACCAGTTCCTCCACGTCCACGCCGACCGGCGCGGTCGCGAAGGCCAGCAGGCTCAGGCCGGTGCAGTGCGAGAGCGAGAAGTGCAGCGCGCCGTCCGGCAGGACCGGTCTGCCGTGGGGTTCGTCGCAGTGCAGGCACGGTGCCCGTTCGACGGTGACGTCACCCGGGGCGATGTCCAGGTAGGCGCCGAGCAGCCGTCGCAGAGCGACATGCGCGCACACGTAGGAGTCCCGGTCGGCCGCCTGGACGAACTCCGCCGCTCGCGCCAGTTCCTGGGCGTCCAGGGTGGCCGGCGCCTGCCGGTGGGCGTGCGACCGGAATTCGGTGGTGTCCACCAGCCACACCTCCGGGCCGGGGCCGGGAGTGTGCCGCCGGCCGGGATCGTAGGCCCGGTCGTGGCCGCCGGGGTCCGGTCCGGGGCCCGGTCCCGGGCCGGTCAGCCGCCTCGGGAGCAGCAGTCGGGGAACGGTCAGGATGGTCATGGCCCTCCTTCAGGCTGCGGGCACGGGCGGCTTGGAGACGGACACCGGCGATCCGGCGACGGGCTCCCGCACCTCCGCAGACGACACGGACGGCGCGGACGGCGGTGCGGTGGTCGGCGTGGCGAGTGCGGCGGCCGGCACGCGCGGTTCCGGGGCGGCCCCGGCCGGGTCGATCGGTTCGGACACCGGCCCGGTCGGCTCGGCGGGCGTCGCCTCCGGTTCCTCCGCCTGGGCCGGGTGGCGCAGGGCGAGGACGGCGGCCAGCGGGGATACGAAGGCGATCGTGCCGCACAGCAGCCACGTGGTCTGCACGCCGAGGACGAGGGACAGGGAGCTGAACACGGCGATGGAGATCGGGGCGGTGCCGATGCCGGCCAGTGACAGCGTGGACATGGCGGCGCCCATCCGCTCCTCCGGCGCGGCCTGCTGGTAGAGGGTGACGATGGCGGGCCCGTTGAGCCCGGACAGCAGACCCACGGCGGCGGCGACCAGGGTGAGCGAGAGCGTCGTCGGCATCAGGGCCATGACCAGGATCCCGGCGGCCAGTCCCGCGCCGGTCACGACGAGGCGGACGTACATCGGGATGCGGTGCGCCAGGATCGCGCCGAGCGCGCTGGAGCCGAGGGCGCCGGCGCTGAAGGCGGCCAGGACGACGCCCACCGTGCCCACGCCCCAGCCGCGTTCGGAGACCAGCAGCGGCAGGGCGACCTCGGCGGGCCAGCTGAAGGCCATGTCCAGGGACAGGGCGGCGATGAACATCCAGCGCAGGCGCGGGTGCCCGGCCAGCAGGCGGAAGCCGTCGCCGGAGCGCCGGAGGAGGGAGACGCCGGGCTCCGGCTTCGGGCGGGCGAAGCCGTGGGTGACGTGCATCAGGCAGCCGAGCCAGATCAGTCCGGTCACCGCGCCGGCGGCCATCGCGACCCACAGTTCTCCCTCCGCGATCAGGAACGCCCCGGCGGGCGCCCCGAGGATCGGGGCCACCCGGAGCACCATCGCGTACAGGGAGTTGGCGCGGGTCAGCTGATCGCCACGGGCCAGCATCGGCAGCAGGACACCGGAGGCCGGTCCGGCGAGGCCCAGCAGCACCCCCTCGATCAGGGCGATCGTGACCAGCGGCCAGAGCGACTCCGCGGTGGCGGTGATCACGGCGCCCACGGCCAGTAGTGCCACGCGGGCAGTGGTGGTGCGCAGCAGGACGAAGCGCGGGCCCAGGGTGTCGGCGACCGCGCCGCCGAAGATGAGCATCAGCGCGCGCGGCACGGTGGCGGCGAGCGTCAGCAGGGTGACCGAGCGGGTTCCGCCGAGCTCGACAGCGGTCCAGTTCATGGCGATGAGCAGGGCGAAGCTGCCGAGTTGGACGGCGGCTTGGCCACCGACCAGGGAGGAGATCCGCCCCCAGGGGACCGGAGGCTGCGCGGTGGTGTCCATGGACGTACCCGTTCTGTGGGAGTGGTGAGAAGGAGGGACGGGAGGGACGGAAGGGACGGGAGACAGGGGGTGGATTCGGGGACAGGGGGGTGGGGCCGGAGGCAGGGGGGGCCGGCTTCAGCTGCGGTGGGCCATCACGGCGCGGCGCACCGCCCGGCGTACCGCGCGGGCCGTGTCGGCGGCGGGTGGCTGCCCGTAGGTGCGCAGTCGGAGATGACCGCCGAGGTGGCCGAGCCCGGCTTCGGCGAGAGCACGGGTGGCCACCGCACCGGGGTGGCCGGGACCCGCGCCCCGGCCGGGTCCGGGGCCGGAGCGGGCGTCGACGACGACACCCGGCAGCCCGTCCGGACCGGCCAGCCGGAACCGGGCTGTCACCAGGCTCCGTCCGGCGCCCGGCCGGCTCGCGGGGAGCCGGCCACTCGCCCGGACGCTGGCCGGGCCCCACCCGGCACCCGGCCGGCGGGCGGGCCACCACCTGCGAACCGAGATCCGTAACCGGTTCCAGCCGTCGGCCACCGGACCGGACCCGGACACCGCCCGCATCCCGCCACCGGCCACCGGCTCGAACCCGCTCACCGCAGGTCCCAGGCAGGCGTGTCCGACGGCTCGGTGACGTGGGTGGTGCCGTAGACCGCGGCCGGGTCCCACAGGTCGGCCGGGTCCAGGTCCGCGGCGCGGTACTTGCCCACGGCGCTGATCAGCAGCCGCAGTTCCAGGGCGAGGGCGCCGGTGAGCCGGACGAGACCCTCTTCGGGGTCCTCGTCCACGGCGAGGAGGGCGGCGCGGCCCAGGCCGACCGCCCGTGCGCCGAGGGCGAGGGCGCGCATGGCACGGGCGCCCTCCCAGATCCGGCCGGTGGCGAGCAGGTCGCCGGCGGGTCGGCCGATGCGGCGCAGGCACTCGCCGAGGGGCAGTCCGACGTGGTCGAGGAAGACGCGCGGTGCCCAGCCGGTGCCGCCCTCCGCGCCGTCCACGGTGACCGCGTCGGCCCCGGCCTGCCACGCGACGGAGGCGGCCCGGGCGATGTCCCGGCCGGGGTGGAACTTCACCCAGGTGCGGGCGAGGGGGAAGTTGTTGCGCATGAAGCGGAGTTGCTGGCGGACGATCTCCTCGGTGAACGTGCCCGGGGTGGCGCAGCGCAGCCGCCGTTCCGGGTCGCCCAGCACGTCGTGCACGCCGAACTGCCCGGAGAGGCGGCGTGCTTCGTCGGCGCCGACGACGGTCATGCCGCCGAGGCCGGGCTTGGCGCCCTGGCCGACCTTGAGTTCGAAGCCGAGACGGCCGGAGTCGCGCAGGGCGCGGGTGCCGGGGTCGCTGTAGAGGAGGTTCCACACCTCGGAGTCGGCGTCCTCGGTGGACTGCTGGACGACGACGCCGCCGACGCCCTCGGGGACGGCTTCGGTGTAGGCGGCGATGCGTTCCAGGAGGGCGGAGCGGGTCGCGCCGGCTTCGGCGCCGCGCCGGTAGCCGTGCACCGGCACCATGTTCTCGCCGATCACCATGGGGATGCCGAGGCGGGCCGCCTGCCGGGCCGAGGCCGGGCCCAGGTCGCCGCTGCCCGCCCGGGTGGAGCCGAACGCCGAGAGGTACAGGGGCAGGTGTGCGGTGAATCCGCCGACGCTGCCTGTCAGGTCCACGTCGTCGTGGGTCGGCTCGCGGCCTTCGTCGATCAGTTTCTCCAGGCGGCGCGGCATGAACACCGGCGGGACGATCCGTGTCCGGTCCAGATCGTCGGTCACCTCCGGGACGTCCCGGGGGGCGGGGCGCGCGGCTCCGAAGAGCTCGCCGCCGTACGCTTGCGCCGGGGGGAAGACGGTGGCGGTGCCGGTGCGGGCCCGGGCCCGTACGTCCGCCTCGGGGAATCCGGTCGCGTGCAGGCCGTTCACGGCGCGATCACCCCCGGCAGCTTCGGGTAGGCGCTGACCTGCCACAGGGCGTCGAGGCCGGTGAGGAAGCGGACGAGGCGCTGCAGGCCCATGCCGAAGCCGGCGCTGGGGCTGATGCCCTCACGGGCCAGTTGCAGGTACCAGGCGTACTTGGCGGGGTTCTCGCCGCTCTCCCGCATGCGGGTCACGAGGGTCGCGTAGTGGGACTCGCGTTCGCTGCCGCTGACGAGTTCGCCGTAGCCGCCGTGGGCGATCAGGTCGAAGTTGCGCAGCACGCCCGGGTTGTCGGGGTCCTCGCGGTCGTAGAAGCCGCGGGAGCCCTTGGGGTAGTCGTTGATGAAGAAGGGGCGCTCGGACTCGAGGGACAGCAGGCGTTCGCCGGCCCAGTCGATCTCGGCGTCGGGGCTCTGCGGGTGGCCGGCCGCCAGCAGCCGGGTCACGGCCTCCTCGTGGGTGCGCACGTCGAACTTGCCGGACCGCAGTTCCGCGAAGTCGAGTTCGTCGCGGCCCAGTTCGCGCAGGACGTCGGGCACGGCCGTCCAGACGTGCTCCGCGACGTGGGTCAGCAGGCCGGCGGCGAGCTCCTGGACGTCCTCGCGGGTGGCGGACGCCATCTCGACGTCGATCTGGTGGAACTCCACCAGGTGGCGGCCGGTGCCGGCGGTCTCCGGGGGTTCCACGCGCACGTTCGGCGCGATGTAGAACAGCCTCGGGAAGCCCTTGAGGGAGGCCTGCTTGTACAGGATGGCGCTGGTCATCAGCTTGTAGGGCTGCCCGTAGTAGTCGACGTCGAGGGCCTTGGCGCCCCGGCCGCCCGGGTCGGTGACCGGGCCGACGAGCGGCGGCAGCAGCTCCACGAAGCCCTCGCCGCGCAGGAATTCGCGCGCCGCGTACAGGGCTTCCTGCTGGACGAGCATCGCGGAGCGCAGGGTCGGCGAGGCCAGATGTTCACCCAGCGCGGGAGGGGTGGTGAGGTCCATGTCGTCTCCTTGTCCTGTGGATCCCGTGGGGGAGAGTGCGGTCCGGTGGTGCGGGGGAAGACCGGGTGGGGCGGCCTGGACGTCGTAGCGGTCCGCGACCGTGTCCAGGGCGCGCAGCAGGCCGGTGGAGGTCATGGGCGTGCGGGCGCCGGGTGCCGCGTGCGGCGCCACGGGCATCCGTCCCACGGCCGACCAGTGCAGTCGTCCGTCGGGGCCGACGACGCTGCGGCTGCGTCCGGCGTTGTCCGGGTGCAGGCAGTACGGGACGTCCAGCACGCCGCGCGCGAAGGCGGTGCGCAGGGCGCGGCCGGGGTCGTCGGACAGGTCGAGTACGGCCTCCAGGAAGGTCCGCGCGTCGCGGTAGACCTCGCTGTCGATGCCGTCGGGCCCGTGGAGGCGACCCGGTGCGTACTCGGTGCGGGCGGCCGCGGCTGCCGCGGTCTCCAGGGCGCGCACGTTCTCTTCGACGGTCGGGATGCGGTGTGCCTCGGCGGCCGTCTTCACGATGAGGCGCTGCGCTCCGGCGTGGACGGCGAGTCGGGCGGAGTCCTCGAGCAGGCGGGTGGCGCCGGACCGGGTGCGGGGGAAGACGCCCATGTAGGTGTAGAGCACCACGTGCCGGTCCACGTCGGCGGGCAGGAACTCCTCCGCCAGCCGGCGCAGTGCCCGGATGGCCTCCGCGTCCTGCGCGGTGTCGGTCTGCTGGGCGTAGCTGAGGGAGATGCTGCGGATGCCGCGCCGGACGAAGAACAGTCCTTCGAGCAGGCTGAGCGCGACCAGCAGGCCGGGTGGGCAGAGCTGGCCGAGCATGCACCCGCCGAAGCTCTCCAGGTGGGGGACGTGGGGTGCGGGTGTCAGGGCGGCCAGCAGGTCGCAGCCGCGGGCCCAGTTGTCGACGGACTCGGCGAGCGGTGTGCGGCCGTAGGGCAGGCAGTAGGAGACGGGCCCGCCCTCGGTGGCGTGCAGCCCCGCGGCGGTGAGGGCGCGGATGATCGGTTCGGGCCGGGAGGAGCCGTGCCGGACCTGGACGGGAAAGCCGAGGACGGGGGCGGTGTGGAGCAGGTCGCGGGTGACGTCCGCGGGGTGGGTGGCGATGGGGTAGCCGTTGAGCGGGAGGCCCTCGGCGAGTGCGGCCCGCGCCCCGGCGAGGTCGCCGACGCGGGTGTAGCTGTCGATGGTGAGGGTGCCGGCGGTGGTGCCGACGGCGGAGCGGGTCCGTTCCAGGCCGGCGCGCATGGCGCGGGGGTCGCCGAATCCCATGCGGGGCTGGACCACGAGCCTGCCTGCGGCGGACGCTGCGGCGACGAACTGTCCGAAGGACGGGGCGTCGACGGGCGGGGCGGGGCTCGTGTCGGCGGGCCCGGGCGGTGGCGCCGCTTCCCGGGCGGCGGCGGTGTTCACGCCGCTGCCCGTCGGCCGGCGTGCTCGTCCAGCCAGGTCCCCAGTGCCGCGGTGTCGCCGTCGTCGAAGACGGCCGCGCAGCCGGCCTCCAGCAGTCGGTGACGGCGCTCGGGGTCGACCTGTCCGGCCACGCCCAGTTTGCCGCCGATGACGACGGGCTGGTGCAGGCCGGCTGTGCGCAGGGCGCGTACGGCGTTCAGCCCGTCGCGGTATCCGTGCCCGTTCACGCTGCTGAGGACCACCAGGCCGGGCCGCTCGGCCGCGCAGGCGGCGGTCAGCAGCTCGTCGGTGACGCAGGGACCCAGGTTGCGCACCTGGTGTCCCCGTTCCTCCAGGAACAGCTGGAGGTAGACGAGGTTCCAGGTATGGGAATCCGAGGCCGTACCTGCCAGCAGGGTCTGCACATTCCGTCGTCGCATGGCAGAAATATAGGTTCGGATGCACCGGCCGAGGGGAAGTTGTGGCGGCAGTACGACGGCAGATGGAAAAGAAGGCCGCCGGACACGGAAAAGGCCGCGACCCGTGATGTCACGGGTCGCGGCCGGCGCTTTGCCTTCGTTTGCCTTTTGGCGGGGTACTGATGTCCCGGCGGGTTCAGGAATACTGCGCGACGAGGCTCCGCGGGCGGATGTCGGTCCAGTTCGCGGCGACGTACTCCAGGGCGTCGGCACGCGCACCCGGGCCCCAGACAGCGTCCCAGCCTGCGGGAATGTCCGCGAAGACGGGCCACAGGGCGTGCTGGCCCTCCGTGTTGACCACGACGTGGAAGGTGCCATCGGCGTCGTCGAAGGGGTTGGTCATGACAGGCTCCTCAGTTTCTCGGAAAGGATACGGCCGATCAGGGCGAGCGGTTCGGGTTCTCCCATTCTGGTGTGGGAAACCCCGATCAGGTGATTCTCGACAGTGCCGTCGATATAGGGCAACCAGTTCTTGAAGAGATGGTTCTCCGTTTCCCCTTCCTCCAGGGCCCCCAGGAATACCAGGTCGGTTTTCACGGGGCGCGGGGAATACAGGTTCATGATTTCGGCGTGGTTGATGGAGGCGCCGATCACGGAGCGGATCTCGTCGTCGGAGAACGCGCCGAGCACGGGGTCGGTGAGCCGGACGAGTTCGATGAGGGCCTCGACGTCGAAGGGGGCGTCCTCGGGTACGTCCGCCGCGTCACCGACGAGCATGTCGCGCTTCTGCGCCGGCGTCATGCGGCGCCGCTCCGGCTCGGTCGGCAGCAGATGGACGTCCATCATGGCCAGCAGGTCGGTGCGTTCGCCGAGCTCGGCCAGGCGGGCGGCGAGGGCGTGGGCGACGGTGCCGCCGAAGGACCAGCCGAGGAAGCGGTAGGGGCCGTGCGGCTGGACCTCGCGGATCAGCGGCAGGTAGTCGTCGACCATCGCCTCCACCGACGGTGAGTCGTGGCCGAGTTCGCCCAGGGCCCGCGCCTGGATGGCGTAGAGCGGCTGGTCGGGGCCGAGGTGCCGGGTGAGGCCGGCGTACGACCAGCCGACGCCGGTGCCGGGGTGGAGGCAGAACAGCGGTGGCCTGCTGCCCCCGGTCTGGAAGGGCAGGACGACGCCCATCGGGTCGAAGCCGGTCGGCTCGTCGGCCAGCAGCCCGGCGACCGTCGGGGTGCGGAAGAGGTCCCGTACGCCGCATTCCAGTCCGAGGACCGCGCGCATCCTGCTGATCAGGCGGACGCCGAGCAGGGAGTGGCCGCCGAGGGTGAAGAAGTTGTCGTCGATGCCGACGTTCCGCACGCCGAGCACCTCGCCGAAGAGGCCGCACAGCAGTTCCTCGCGCGGGGTGCGCGGGACCCGGCCGGTGGTGCGTTCGGCGGGCGCGGGCGCGGGGAGGGCCCTGCGGTCGGGTTTGCCGTTGACGGTCAGCGGGATCGCGTCGAGCAGGACCGCCGCCGAGGGCACCATGTGTTCGGGGAGTTCGTCCGCCGCCCAGCGCAGCAGGCCGGGGCCGGTCAGGTCGTGTCCGGCGCGCGGCACGGCGTAGGCGACGAGGCGCTTGCCGCCGGGGCCGTCGTCGCGCACGACCACGGCCGCCTGGCCGACGGCCGGGTGCCGGGCGAGGAGGGCCTCGATCTCGCCGGGTTCGATGCGGAAGCCACGGAGCTTGACCTGGCCGTCGGCCCGGCCGAGGAAGCGGAGTTCGCCGTCGGCCGTCCACTGCACGAGGTCCCCGGTGCGGTACATGCGCCCGCCGTCCGCGCCGAACGGGTCGGGCACGAACCGCTCGGCCGTCAGCCCCGGGCGGCCTACGTAGCCGCGCGCCACCTGGCTGCCGGCGAGGTACATCTCGCCGGCCACGCCGCGCGGCACGGGCCGCAGCCGCTCGTCCAGGACGTGGACGCGGGTGTTGTCCAGGGGCACCCCCAGGTACACGCCGCGGACGGTGCGCTCGTGGACGGTGAAGCGCTGGTAGTGCGAGGCGAAGGTGGTCTCGGTGGGGCCGTAGCTGTGCACGAGGACGGTGTCCGGGCAGTGCGTCAGTACCCGCTGCAGGGCCTCCGGGGAGGCGACGTCGCCGCCGGCCCACACCTCGTCGAGCAGTTTCAGGGTGTCCAGGCCCTCGTCGGCGAGGATGTGGAACAGGCCCATGGTGAAGTAGGCGGCGGTCACGCCGTACGTACGGACGGTCTGGTCGATCTCCGCGAGGTCGGTGCCGTCACCGGGGCAGAACACGAGCTGTCCGCCGCCCAGCAGCGGCACCCACAGTTCGTAGGTGGAGGCGTCGAAGCCGATCGCCGAGTGCACGAGCATGCGGCGGTGGTGTGCGCGGTTGAAGCAGCGGTCGGTGACCAGCTCCACGACGTTGCGGTGGGTCACGCCGACGCCCTTGGGCCGGCCCGTGGAGCCGGACGTGAACATGATGTACGCCACGGCGTCCTCGCCGACCGTCACGTCCGGGGCGTCCGTGCGCGTCCCGTCCACCGTGCCGGGGGCGTCCACCGCCAGCACCCGCACCCCCGCCGCGGCCCGAGCGGTCACCGACGGCGCGGCGAGGTGCGCCCGCCGGGTGAGCAGCACCGTGGCTCCGGTGTCCTTGGTCATCATCCGTACCCGCGCCTGCGGGAGCTTCGGGTCCATCGGCACGTACGCCGCCCCGCACTTGAGCACCGCGAGCACGGCCACCAGCAGCAGCGGGGTGCGGTCCATCAGCACCGCGACCGCGCCGTCCCGGGCGACGCCGGCGGCGAGCAGGGTGTGCGCGAGGGCGTTGGCGCGCTCGTCCAGCTCGGCGAAGGTGACCTCGTCGTCGCCGTGCCGCAGGGCGACCCGGTCGGGGGTGCGGCGGGCCCGGGCGGCGAACCGCTCGTGCAGCAGGCCGCAGGCGGCGCGCGGCACGGCCGTGTCGTTGTACTCGGTCAGCAGCCGGAACTCCTCGTCCGGCGTGAGCAGGCCGATGTCGGAGATGCGCCGGGACGGGTCCTCGGCGACCGCCCGCAGGGTCCGCTCCAGGTGCGCGGTGAGCATGCGCGCGGTGGCGTCGTCGTAGAGGTCCGTGGCGTACTCCAGCACGCCGACGAGTCCGGCGGCAGCGCCGTCCGCGCTCCGGGTCTCTCTCAGGGACACCGTCAGGTCGAACTTGGTGAACCCGGAGTCGGTGCCCAGCGGCGTGCCCGACAGCGCGCCGCCCGCAGTGGCCCCGGGCCCGGCCGGTTCCACCTGGACGATGGTCTGCACGAGCGGGTGCCGGTCGGTGGAGCGGCGCGGGTTGAGGCGTTCCACGACCAGGTCGAAGGGGAGTTCCTGGTGGGCGAAGGCGGCCAGGTCGGTGGTGCGCACCCGGTCCAGCAGTTCGGCGAACCGCGGGTCGCCCGAGGTGTCGCAGCGCAGCACGAGGGTGTTGACGAAGAAGCCGACCAGGTCGTCGAGGACTTCGTCGTCGCGGCCCGCGACAACCGTGCCGAGCGGCAGGTCGGTGCCCGCGCCGTGCCGGGTGAGCAGCGAGGCGAGCGCCGCCTGCACCACCATGAACAGGGTGGCCCCGTGGTCCAGGGCGAGCCGCTCCAGCCGGGCGTGCACGCCGGCGTCCAGGGTCAGCGGCACGTACGCGCCGCGCTGCGACGCCTCGGCCGGGCGGGTCCTGGCCGGGGTGGGTGCCAGCGACTCGGGGGCGCCCGCGAGGGTGTCGCGCCAGAACGCCACGTCCGCGTCGGCGGCCGTGCCCTCCAGGGCGGCGCGTTCCCAGAGCGTGTAGTCGGTGTACTGCACCGGCAGCGGCTTCCAGTGGGGGGCCCGCCCGGCCTCGCGTGCCTCGTAGGCGGCGGCGAGGTCCGCGAGGAGCGGGCCGGTGGACCAGCCGTCGGCGGCGATGTGGTGCACCTGGAGCACGAGGATCTGCCCCGCGCCGTCCTCGCCGGCGAGGCCCTCCCCGCCGGTGCTCTCCTCGGTGATGAGGGCGGCCCGCAGCGGCAGGTCGGCGGCCAGGTCGAAGACGTGGCCCGCGGCGGCGTCCACGGCGTCCGCCGTCTCCCCCGCCGGGCAGGTGACGAGGTCCAGTACGGGGCGGGCGGCGCCCCCGGTCAGCACGTGCTGGTACGGCTCCCCGTCCACCGCCGGGTAGACGGTGCGCAGCACCTCGTGCCGGCCGGCGACGTCGGCCAGCGCCTCGGCGAGCACGCCGGCGTCCAGCGGCCGGTCCAGGCGCAGGGCGAAGGGGATGGTGTAGGAGCGGCTCGGGCCCTCCATCTGGTCCACGAACCACAGCCGGCGCTGCGCGTACGACAGCGGGACCCGCGCGGGCCGCAGGGCCTCCGGTACCGGCACCGGTCCGGAGCGTCCGGCGGGCAGGCCCTGTTCGGTCAGGCGTGCCGCGAGCTCGCGGGGGGTGGGGGCGAGGAACAGGTCCCGGATGCGGGCCTGCACGCCCCAGGTGGCGCGGATGCGGTTGACGAGGCGGACACCGTTCATCGAGTGCCCGCCGACCGTGAAGAAGTTGGCGTCGGGGCCGACCTCGCCGCGGCCGATCACCTCGGCGAACAGCTCGCACAGCACCTTCACCGCGTCGGGCCGTCCGGTGACGGCGGGACGGGTCCGGGCGGTTGCCTGCTGCTCGCGCCGGGCGTGTTCGAGTCCTGCGCGCAGGGCGGTGATGCGGGCCTGTTCGGTGGGGGTGGGCAGCCGGTCGCCGGCCGCGGGGGCGTGCGGGTCGGCGGCGGCCCGCTCCAGGGCCCGGACGAACAGGTCGAGCAGCAGCCGGGCCGTGCCGGGTTCGAACAGGTCGGCGGCGTACTGCCACCACACCTTCAGACCGCCGTCGGGCAGAGCCACGCAGGAGGCGCTGAGGTCGAACTTGGCGGCCTCCAGGCCCGGTTCGGCGAACCGCCCGGCGAGCGGGCCCTCGATGCCGGCGCCGGACCCGTCGTCGGTCTCGGCGGTGAGCATGACCTGGAAGAACGGGTTCACGGCGAGGCCGCGTTCGGGCGCCAGGTGCTCCACGAGTAGGTCGAAGGGCAGGTCCTGGTGGGCGTAGGCGGCGAGGTCCGCGTCCCGGGCGCGGTCCACGAGCTCGGCGTAGGAGACCGGCCCGGACACGTCGGTGCGCAGCACCAGGGTGTTGACGAAGAAGCCGACGAGCCCGTCGAGGGCCTCGTCGCCCCGGCCGGCGACCGGTGTGCCGATCGCGATGTCCTGCCCCGCGCCGGCCGCGGCCATGGCGAGCGCCAGCGCCGGCTGGAGCAGCATCAGCAGGCTCGCGCCCCGCTCCTCGCCCAGGGCGGTCAGGCGCCGCAGGACGTCGGGGCCGAGGGTGGCGGTGAGGGTGGCGGCGGTGCCGGTGGGTTCCGTCGGGCGGGGCCGGTCGGCGGGCAGGTCCAGCACGCCGGGCATGCCGTCGAGGGCGGCCCGCCAGTACGTCAGGTGTGCGTCCGGGTCGGCGAGCAGGTCGCGCTGCCACAGGGTGTAGTCGGCGTACTGCACGGGCAGCGGCTCCCCGTAGGGGGCCGTGCCCGCGCGACGGGCCGCGTAGGCGGCGGAGAGGTCGTTCAGCAGGGGGCCGACGGACCAGCCGTCGGTGGCGATGTGGTGGGTGAGCAGGACGAGCGTCGCCGTCCGCGGCTCGTCGTCCGTTTCTCCGTCCGTCTGCGTCCCGGTCAGGATCAGGGCGGCGCGCAGCGGCAGTTGGCGTGCCAGGTCGAAGGTGCCGGAGGTGAAGCGGGCCGCCTCGGTGTCGGAGTCGGCGGCGGTGGCGCAGGTCCGCACGTCCAGCGGGACGGGCGGCGTGTCCAGGACGTGCTGGTACGGCTCCCCGTCGACGGCCGGGTACACGGTCCGCAGCACCTCGTGCCGCTCCACCAGGTCGGCGAGGGCGGCGGCCAGCGCCTCCGTGTCGGGCGCCTCGTCCAGCCGCAGCACGATCGGCAGGTGGTAGGTGGTGGAGGGTCCCTCCAGCGCGGCGAGGAACCACAGCCGTTTCTGCGCGTACGACAGCGGCACGCGGTCCTCGGCGGCGGGCGGGTCGCAGGCAGCGGCGTCGTGCACGTCGTACGCCGGGTCCGGCGCGGCGGCCGGGGCGGGCGCGCCGCCGACCGGCCGCGCGGCGCGGGCCCTGAGCACCTTGCGGTCGATCTTTCCGGAGGAAGTGCGGGGCAGGGCGTCCACCAGGGTGAACGTGCCGGGCACGGCGGCGGCGGGCAGCGCGCGCCGGGTGTGCTCGCGCAGCCCGTCCGGGTCCGTGCCGGGCTCGGCGACCACGAAGGCGGTCAGCTGCTTGCCGTCGCCGGGCCCGTCCACGGCGACGACGGCCGCCTCGCGCACGGCCGGGTGGCCGGAGAGCACCGACTCGACGGACGCCGGGTCGACCCGGTGGCCGTTGATCTTCACCTCGTCGTCGGCGCGGCCCACGAAGCCGAGCTGCCCGTCTTCCCGTACGCGCACGAGGTCGCCGGTGCGGTAGGCGCGCTCCTCGCCGAGCCGGGTGAAGCGGCGGTCGGTCAGGTCCGGCCGGCCCAGGTAGCCGAGGGCCAGTCCACCGCCCAGCAGCCACAGTTCACCGTCCACGACGGCGGCGCGTACGCCGGGCAGCGGGGTGCCGATCGGCACCGGGCCGTCCGAGTGGCGGGACAGGTCGGCGACGGTGGCGACGACGGTCGCCTCGGTGGGCCCGTACGTGTTCAGCAGCCGCACCCGGCCGGGGTCCACGGCCGCGCACCACTGGGCCACGCGCTCCGGCAGCGCGGCCTCGCCGCCGATGATCACGGTCCGCAGGGTGGGCGGCAGTTCGGCGAGCCCGGCGGCCAGCGCGTGCGCCAGCTCGTGCCAGTAGGCGGTGGGCAGGTCGAGGACGGTGACGCCGTGGGCGGCGCAGCCGGCCAGCAGCCCCGGCACGTCGAGCATCTCCTCGTCGCGCAGGACGAGCGTGGCGCCCGCGCCCAGGGTCAGGAACACCTCCTCCACGCTCGCGTCGAAGTGCAGCGGGGCGAACTGGAGCACCACGTCGTCGGCGGTGACGCCGTACACGGCGGTGGCCGCGGCGGTGAACCGGGCGAGCGCGTCCTGTCCGACGACCACGCCGTTCGGGGTGCCGGTGGAGCCCGACGTGTAGATGACGTACGCCGCCTCCGGGTCGACGCCGGGGCCGGGCAGCACGTGCTCGCCGTCGACGGCCGCGAGGTCGGTTCCCGTGCAGTCGGCGAGGACGGCGGCGGTGCGGGTGGCGGGGGCGGCGGGGTCCAGCGGGAGGTAGGCGGCGCCTGTCCGCAGGGCGGCGAGCAGGCCGACGACGGCGTCGATGCCGCGCGGTCTGCTGACGGCCACGAGGCGTCCCGGCCCGGCGCCCCGGGCGGTCAGCTCGTCGGCGCGGAAGGCGACGGCGAGGGCCAGCTGCCCGTAGGTCAGGCGGCGTTCGCCGTCCACGAGGGCGATCCGCTCGGCGTCCTGCCCGGCGATCCGGTCCAGGACGCGGGGCGCCGGCTGGGGCACCGGGCCGCCGTCCAGGACGGCGGACGCGGCAGGGGCGGTCGAGGGCATCGCGGAGCCTCCAGGCGAGGTGGTCGGAGGAGCGGGTGACTGGTCTGCCCCCACGCTAGGGACACCGGGCGCGCCCGAGCGGCAGTCCCCGGGGCAGCTCCGCGGCGCCCGGACGGTGCGGTGCTGCCCCTCGGCGCGCGCTACTGCCGCTGTATCTGCCGCAGGGGCCCGCGGCGCAGGGGCTCCGTGAGCGCGCGAAAGCCCGGAGCACGTGACGCGGGGTCACGTGCTCCGGGCCGGTCGACGGGACGAGCGCGGGCGGGCGGGCGGGCGGCGGGCGGTTACGGCCGGCTGACCGGGGTCCCCCCGCGTGTCCGGCGCCGCAGTGGCGGTGGCGTGGGCGGTACCGGGCCGGGCGCGGACCGGCCGGCCTCCGCCGCGAGGTGGGCGGCGAGCTTCGCCGGGGTGGGGTGGCGGAACACCTCCCGGAGGGTCAGCTCGCGGCCCAGGTCGGCCCGGATGCGGTTGACCAGGCGGACCGCGAGCAGGGAGTGGCCGCCGGCCTTGAAGAAGTTGTCGCCCGGGCCCATGTCGCGTCCGTCCAGCACTTCCGCGAACAGCCGCAGCACGTTGGTGAGCAGGGTCTCCTGCGGCCCGGCCGGTTCCTCGGTGTGCTCCCGGGGTGGGTGCGGGGTGTCCGCCAGGGTGATCACGGCCGGGACCGTGTACTCCGGCAGGCGTTCGGCCGCCCACGCCTGGAGCTCGGCCTCCGTGACGCCCGGGGCCGTCACCCGCGCGGTGACCCGGTCGTCCTCGACGCGGACGCCGGCCTCACTCACCGCCGGGTGGTCGCCCAGCACCGCCGCCACGTGCCGTACGTCGATCCGGTAGCCGTTCGCCACGGGCCGCTCGCCGCGCCGGTCGGCCGGGGCGGGCAGGTCCGTGACCCGGGCGCCGGGGTCGGCGGCGAACAGTTCCAGGGCCGTCGTGAGCAGCGTGGTCAGACGCGCCGCCCCGGCGGGTCCGTACAGGTCGGTGGCGTATTCGAGGACGCCCGCGAGGGTGCCGTCCGGCTGTTCGGTGAGCGCGAACGTCAGGTCCGACTTGGCGGACCCCGACCGGTGGGCCAGCTCGGTGCCGGCCAGCGGACCGGCCGGCGCGGGCCCCGTGCCGCCGAGGGTGTCGAGGCGGAGCATGACCTGCACAAGCGGGTGGTGGGCGGAGGAGCGGTGCGGGTTGAGGTGCTCCACCAGCAGGTCGAAGGGCAGGTCCTGGTGGTCGTAGGCGGCCAGGCCGGCGTCGCGGACCCGTTCGAGCAGCGTCCCGAAGTCGGGGTCGGCCGACGTGTCGGTGCGCAGCACCAGGGTGTTGACGAAGAAGCCGACCAGTCCGGACAGCGCGTCGTCGGAGCGTCCCGCGACGGCGGTGCCGATCGCGAGGTCGGTGCCCGCGCCGAGCCGGGTCAGGGACGCGGCCAGGGCGGCCTGCACGGCCATGAAGAGGGTGGCTCCCCGGGACCGTGCCGTGCGGGCCAGGGCCCGGTGGGTGGCGGCGGGCACCGTGAAACCGGTGAGCGCGCCGCGTCCCGAGGGCAGCGCGGGGCGGGGCCGGTCGGTCGGCAGGTCGGTCAGCGGCGGCAGGTCCGCGAGGGTCCGCTCCCAGAAGCGCAGGTCGCGGTCGGCTCCCCCGTCGGCGAGCAGCCCGTGCTGCCACAGGGTGTAGTCGGCGTACTGGAGCGGCAGCGCGGGTCCGTCCGGTGCCCGCCCCGCGGCGCGTGCCTCGTAGGCGGCGGAGAGGTCGGCCAGCAGCGGTCCGGTGGACCAGCCGTCGGCGGCGATGTGGTGCAGGAGCAGCACCAGGGTCTGCCGGCCCTGGCCCTGCGGGTAGAACAGCCAGGCGCGCAGCGGGATGTCCCGGGCCAGGTCGAAGACGTGCCCGGCGGCGGTGTCCACGGCGGCCGCGACGTCGGCCGGCCGGCCGAGTTCCAGGTGGGGCCGCGCCTGCTCCAGCACCCGCTGGTGGGGCTCGCCGCCCTCGGTGCCGTACACGGTGCGCAGCACCTCGTGCCGCTCGGCCACGTCCGCGAGCGCGTCGGCCAGGGTCATCGGGTCCAGCGGCCGGTCCAACTGCCGTACCAGGGCGATGTTGTACGTGGCGGACGGTCCCTGGAGCTGGTCGACGAACCACAGCCTGCGTTGCGCGTACGACAGGGGCAGCCGCTCGGGGCGCTCTTCCGGGGGTGTCGCGGTGGGTGCGGGCCGGGCCGGGGCGCCGGTGCCGTTCGCCGCGAGCCGCTGGTGCAGGGCGGCCGGGGTGGGGGCGAGGAACAGGTCGCGGATGCCGGCCTCGACGCCGAGGACCGACCGGACCCGGTTGGCGAGTTTCCCGGCGAGCAGGGAATGCCCGCCGGACTTGAAGAAGTTGCTGTGGGCGGTGAAGTCCTCGCCCCGGCCGAGGGCTTCGGCGAACAGCGCGGTGAGGATCTCCACGCGGGGGCCGGCGGCGGGGGCCGTGGGTGCGCTGTCCGCCGGTCCGGGGGCGGCGGCCGCCGTGAGCGCCGCGCGGCGGGCGGCGAAGGCGCGTTCCTCCTCGGCGGTGACCAGCGACAGCTGCGACAGTCGTGCCTCGGTGCCCCGGGTGAGGGCGCGCAGGGCCCGGGTGAAGATCTCCAGCAGCGTCTCGGCGGTGCGCGCGTCGAACAGGTCGCGCGCGTACTGGAGGTGCAGGTCGAGACCGGCGGGCCCGCCGTCCGGCGCGCGGCGTACGGCGCAGTGGAAGGCGAGGTCGAACTTGGCGGCGCCCAGGTCGGTGCTGGTGGCCTCGGCGGTGAGCCGGCCGAGCGCGGCCCGTTCCGCGGCGGCCTCCTGCACGGTGAGCATCACCTGGAAGAGGGGGTGCTCGCCCAGGGCCCGGTCCGGCTCGGCGAGCCTCTCCACGAGCAGGTCGAAGGGGAGGTCCTGGTGGTCGAAGGCGGCCAGGTCGGCGTCCCGGATCCGGTCGACCAGCTGCCCGACGGCGGGGTCGCCGGACAGGTCGGCGCGCAGCACCAGGGAGTTGACGAAGCAGCCGACCAGGTCGTGCAGGTCCTGGTGGGAGCGGCCCGCGGCGGGGGTGCCCACGGCGAGGTCCGTGCCGGCGCCGGCGGCCGACAGCGCGGCGGCCAGCGCGGCGCGGGCCACCATGAACAGGCTGGCGCGGCGTTCGCGCGCCAGCGCCGCCAGCGCGCGGTGGGTGTCCGCGTCCAGCGTCGCGGTGACCGCCGCCCCGCGTCCCGTGGGTTCGGCCGGGCGGGGCCGGTCGTACGGGAGGTCCGTGCGCGGGGGCAGGCCGTCGAGGGCCTGCTGCCAGAAGGCCGTCAGCCGCTCGTGGGCCGGCCCGGACAGCAGTTCGCGCTGCCACAGGGCGAAGTCGGCGTACTGCACGGGCAGCGCCCGCCACTGCGGTGCCCGGCCGGCGAGCCGTGCCTCGTACGCCTCGCCGAGGTCGCGCAGCAGCGGCGCGAGCGACCAGCCGTCGGTGGCGATGTGGTGCACGAGGAGCACCAGTACGGCCGTGCCGTCGCCCGGCAGGAACACCCGGACCCGCAACGGCCCCTCGGTGGTGAGGTCGAGCTGTTCGCGGCCGAAGGCCGCCACGCGTGCGTCGGTCTCGGCGGCCGGGCACTCCTCCCACGCGGGCAGTCCGCCCGGGCACAGGGCGGCGGGCAGCACCTGCTGGTGGGGCTCGCCGCCTTCCGCGCCGTACACCGTGCGCAGCACCTCGTGCCGTTCGCGGAGGTCCGCGAGGGCCGCGGTCAGCGCGCGCCGGTCGGGCACGCCGTCGAGGCGGAGCACGAGCGGCGCGTTGTAGCGGGCGGAGGTGCCCTCGATGCGGCCGAGCAGCCACAGGGCGCGCTGCGCCGCCGACAGCGGGAGCGGGGTGGGGCGTTCGGCGGCGGGTACGGCGGTCAGGGCGGGCCGGCCGGCCGTGCCCGCGCTCTGGGCCGTCTCGGTGAGGCGGCGGTGCAGTGCGGCGGGGGTGGGCGCGAGGAACAGGTCGCGGATGCCGGCCTGGACGCCGAGGGCGCCTCGGACGCGGTTGACGAGCTTCCCGGCGAGCAGCGAGTGTCCGCCGCTGCGGAAGAAGTTGGCGTCCGCGGTGACGGTGTCGCGGCCCAGGACCTCGGCGAACAGTCCGCAGAGGATCTCCTCGCGCGGCGTGAGGACGTCCGCCCGTACGGGCGCGGGCCGGTCCTCGCCGGCGGTCACGGCCTGCGCGGCGCGTTCGCTGCGGGCGGCCAGGGCGCGCCGCTCCCCGGCGGTCAGGGTCCGCAGCTCGGACAGGCGGCGCAGCGGCTCGTCGGCGAAGGCGGCGAGGGTTCGCAGGTGCGCGTCGAGCAGGAGGCGGGCGGTGTCCTCGTCGAAGAGGTCCTCGGCGTAGGTGAGGGAGACGGTGATGCCGTCCGGGCGCCCGTCCGCGGTGTGCTGTTCGGCGCAGTACCAGGTCAGGTCGAACTTCGCGGCGTCCAGACCGGTGTCCGCGGCGCGGCCGGTGATGCCGTCGGCGAAGCGGACCGTACCGGCGTCCGTGTCGTCCGCCGCGACGGTCAGCATCACCTGGAAGAAGGGGTGGTGCCCCAGGGCCCGTTCGGGTGCGAGTTTCTCCACCAGCACGTCGAAGGGCAGGTCCTGGTGGTCGTAGGCGGCCAGGTCGGTGTCGCGGACCCGGGCCACCAGGTCGGTGACGGCCGGGTCGCCGGACAGGTCGGTGCGCAGGGCCAGGGAGTTGACGAAGAATCCGACGAGGTCGCTCAGGTCCTCCTCGGGGCGGCCCGCGACGGGCGTCCCGATCACCACGTCCTCGCCCGCCCCGGCCGCGGTCAGTGTCGCCGCGAGCGCGGCCCGGGTCACCATGGTGAGGGTGGCCCGGTGGCCGCGGGCCAGTGCCAGCAGCCCGCCGTGGGCCGCCGCGTCCAGCCGGGCGGTGACGGTGGCGCCGCGCCCGGACGGTTCCGTGGGACGGGGCCGGTCGGCCGGCAGGGCGATCACGGGCGGCGCGCCGGCCAGGGCGTCCCGCCAGAAGGCGAGTTGTTCGGCGGCCAGGCTCTCCGGGTCGTCCGGGTCGCCGAGCATGTCGTGCTGCCACAGCGTGTAGTCCGTGTACTGCACGGGCAGCGGCTCCCGGTCGGGGGCCAGGCCCGCGCGCCGCGCGTCGTAGGCGGCGGCCAGGTCGCGCAGCAGGGGGCGTACGGACCACCCGTCGGTGGCGACGTGGTGGATCAGCAGGACGAGGGTGGAGGTGTCCCGGCCGTCCGGGGTGGCGGCGCCGGACCGGAACAGGCGGGCGAGCAGCGGTGGCTGTGCGGTGATGTCGATGGCCTGCCGGACGAACGCGGCGACGGCTGCGTCGCGTTCGCCGGGCGGGTGGTCCTCGACGGTGAGGGGGCCGACGGCGCCGGCCTCCCGGACGTGCTGGTGGGGCTCCCCGTCGGCGTCTGCCGCGAGGACCGTCCGCAGCACCTCGTGCCGCTCGACCACGTCGGCCAGGGCGGCGCGCAGGGCTCCGGTGTCCGGGACGCCGTCCAGGTGGAGCACGACGGGGGCGTTGTAGGCGGCGGAGGCTCCGTGCAGGCGGCCCAGGAACCACAGCCGGCGTTGGGCGAACGACAGCGGGATCACGGTCATCGTCCTTTACGTGTCCTGGCCCGGCGCGGCGGCGACGAGCGTGTCGATGTGGATGGCCAGGTCGCGCAGCCGGGGGTTGGCGTAGACGGCCTTGACGGGGAGGGTGACGCCGAGTTCGGCGCGGACCCGCGACGCCAGCTTGATGGCGAGGAGGGAGTGGCCGCCCAGCTTGAAGAAGTTGTCGTCGGGGCCGATTCCGGTCTTGCCGAGCACGGTGGACCAGACTCCGGCGATCAGCGCCTGGGAGGGCGTCAGGGCCGGCTCGGCGGTCCCGGCGGGGGCCTCGGTCGCGGTCGGCGCGGGCAGCGCGGCCTTGTCGAGCTTGCCCTGGGTGGTGGTGGCGAACCGGTCCACGGCCACGAACGCGGCGGGCACCATGTAGGCGGGCAGCTCGGCCGCGAGGCGGTCGCGCAGCTCGGCCGCGCCGGCCGGGGCGGCCGACGGGTCCTGCGGGCGGTGGTAGGCGACCAGCCCGGGGGCGCCGTTGACCTCGTCGCGCAGGACGACGACGGCTTCGGCGATCTCCGGCTGCGCCGCGAGGGCGGCTTCGATCTCGGCGAGTTCGATGCGGTGGCCGCGCAGCTTGATCTGGCCGTCGGCGCGTCCCAGGTAGGCGAGGCGGCCCTCGGGCAGCAGCCGGACGCGGTCGCCGGTGCGGTACATGCGGCCGCCGTCGGCCCGCGGGTCGGGCACGTACCGTTCGGCCGTCAGGCCGGGGCGGCGACGGTAGCCGCGGCCCACTCGCGAGCCGGCCAGGTACAGTTCGCCGCTTCCGCCGGCCGGGACCGGGTTCAGCTTCTCGTCCAGGACCCGCGCGCTCAGGCCCGGGAGGACCGACCCGATGTGCGGTTCGTCGGCGGCGTCGATCCAGCCTGCGGTGGAGTCCACGGTGCACTCGGTGGGCCCGTACAGGTTGACCGCGCGCAGCACCCCGGCGGTGACCTGCTCGCCGATGCGGCGCCACAGGGCCGGGCTGATGGCCTCGCCGCCGATGAGCAGCGTCAGGGGCCGGTGGCCGCCGTCGGCCGCGAGCAGGTCGAGCAGCGGCTCGGCGTGCGACGGGGTGATGTCCAGGTCGGTCAGGCACTGCTCGTCGACGAATCCGGCCAGCAGTACGGGGTCGTGGCGGGTGTCGTCGTCGATCATGACGAGCGTGTCGCCGCGGCAGATCCGGACCCACTGCTGCACGGAGGCGTCGAAGGACGGGGAGGCGTTCCAGCCGACCCGGCCGAGGCCCGGGGAGGCGATGCCCTCGGACTCCAGTTCGGCCAGCAGCGCGGAGGCGGCGGACCGGTTGATCTCCACGCCCTTGGGGCGGCCGGTGGAACCGGAGGTGTAGATGACGTACGCGAGGCTGCCGCCGGAGACGGGCACCGGCCGGTAGGCCTGGCCGTGGCTGTCGCCGAGGGCTCCGTCGTGGGCGAGGAGGTCGGCGACGGCGATGTGCGGGGTGCCGGGCACCTCAGCGGTGCCGTCGGCGGTGACGACCAGGTCGGCGCCGGAGTCCTCGACCAGGTAGCGGCGCCGGTCGGCGGGGAGCTTCGGGTCGACGGGCAGGTAGGCGGCGCCCGCGGTGAGGGTGCCGATCAGCGCGGCCACCAGGTCGGCACCGCGCGGCAGGGCGAGCGCGACGACGCTCTCGGGGCCGATGCCGCGGGCGGTGAGGCGGCCGGCGATGCGCATGGCCTCGGCCCGGAGGGCGGCGAAGGACAGCTCGCGGTCGGCGGCGACCACGGCGGGGCGGTCCGCGGGCGCGAGGGCCAGGCGGTCCAGCAGGTCGGTGACGGACGGGTTCGGGTCGGTGTCGGGCGCGGTGCGGGTGCGCTCGGGGAGGACGGCGGTCATGGCGGTGGTCACGCTCCGGTGTGAACGGTGGTGGACGGCTGGGAGGTGGGGGCGCAGTCGGCGAGCGCGACCGGCTCACCCATGGCGACGAGGATCTTGCGGTCCCCCTTGAACGCCTCACGGCCGTGGGCGCACAGCAGGTTGTCGACGAGCATCAGGTCGCCCTGCTGCCAGGTCTCCCGCACGGTCACCTGGTCGTAGACGGCGTTGATGGCGTCGACCTCGTCGTCGGTGAGGCGGCTGCCGTCGCCGAGGTAGGTGTTGAACGGCAGGCCGTCCTCGCCGTACGTCTCCTCCAGCACCTCGCGGACGTCCGGGTCGAGGGTGCGGCTGTTCCAGAAGGCGAAGTGGTTGAACCAGCAGCGCTCGCCCGTCACCGGGTGGGTGATGATCGCCGAGCGGCGCTGACGGGTGACCATGGAGTCGTCGTCCAGCCACTCGTAGCCGACGGTGTTCTCCGTGCAGTACGCCTCGGCGACGGCCTTGTCCTCGGTGGCGAAGGTCCGGTACCAGGGCAGGCCGGCCAGCTCGGAGTAGTTGCGGACCAGCAGCCAGCCCGTCTTCTCGAAACGGGCGACCAGCTCCGGCGGCAGCAGCCGCAGCGCCTCGCGCATGTCGCCGACGGTGGTCGCGCCGCCCTCCTCGGGCGCGGTGACGCAGCCGAACAGCAGCACGCCGGGGAAGTCCAGGGTGTAGCTGTTCTCGTTGTGCAGCCGGATCGGCTGGACGGCGGGCAGGTCGGTGGAGGAGAACACGCCCTCGCCGAAGTCGGTGCGCGGAGTGGCCTTCTCCTTGTAGCCGGCGCGCCGGCTGATCAG
This sequence comes from Streptomyces sp. NPDC005925, assembly GCF_040638805.1. NCBI lineage: Bacteria > Bacillati > Actinomycetota > Actinomycetes > Kitasatosporales > Streptomycetaceae > Streptomyces > Streptomyces sp. NPDC005925. The sequence continues at coordinate 55,943 of NZ_JBEXVL010000034.1, forward strand.
CGCGTCGCGGGCGGCGGCGAAGCTCGCGGCGTCAGTCACGGGCAGGCCGCGCAGCAGGACGGCGCCCGAGCGGTGCAGTTCGGCCTGGACGGACTCGCGGTGGGCGGTCAGCCAGGCCACCGCCTCGTCGATGCCGCCGGTGGCGGGCACGTGCACGACGACGGGCTTGCCCGCCTCGCGGACCGGCACGACCGGGTCCGTGTCGAGGGCGGCCGGGGCGGGGGCGTCTGCGTGAAGGGTCATGAGAGTTCCTCGGGTGAGTGCGTCTTTTGCGTGCGTCCGCGCGGAGGACGGCGGGGCTCGCGCGAGTCGGGAGCGTGCGTGAGTCGGGAGAGCGCGTGCGTCGGGAGAGCGCGTGCGTCGAACGGTGCGTGCTCCGGGAGAGACGGAAACGCGGGGACGGTCGGGAGGCCGTGGCGGGCGGCGGAGGCGGTGCCTGCGGTCGCGGGGCCGTCAGGCGACGGTGGCCGTGACCTTGCCGTCGAGCACCGTGGACAGCACGGTGAAGAACTCCGGCAGCCGGCCCTGGTAGTAGAAGTGGCCGCCCGGCAGGACGTGGTGGGCGAAGCCGTGGTCGGTGACGTCGGCCCAGTGGTGCAGCGACTCGGCGGGCGCCACCGGGTCCGCGTCGCCGCCGATGACGGTCACCGGGCAGTCCACGCGCGCCTTGTCCGCCGGGCACTGGTACACGTCGTCGATGGCGAAGTCGGCGCGGATGGACGGGATGACGATCTCGCGCAGCTCCGGGTCGTCGAGGATCCCGTCGTCGGTGCCGCCGCGGACCTTGATGGCGGCCACGAGTTCGTCGTCGTCCAGCCGCTCGGGGTGGACCACGGCCGGGTTGGCGAGGAACGGCGCCCGGCACGCGGAGGCGACCAGGGCCCGCGGGGTGCGGCCGGCCGCCTGGAGCAGCCGGACCACCTCGAAGGCGACGAGGGAGCCCATGCTGTGGCCCAGCACCACGAGGTCGTCGGTGACCCCGTCGGGCAGGCACGCCGCCACCGGTCCGGCGAGGTCCGCGATGTCGCGGGGCAGTTCCTCTGCGTAGCGGGCTCCGCGCCCCGGGTACTGGCCGACCAGCAGCCGTACGTCGGCGGGGAGGTACTCGCGCCACTCGGCGTAGCCGTGGGCGTTCCCCCCGGCGTGCGGCAGGACCAGGAGCGCGGTGCGCTGCGGGCCCTCGCCCGGCAGGTCCCACACCACGTCGTCGGGCGCGGGCCCGTCGGGGGCGTACGTGCCCAGGTCGATCGGGCCGGCCGGTGCGGTCGGGTCGGTCATGAGGAACTCCGTTCCTGGTCGGTGGTGCGGCGGCGCAGGGCGGGGCGGGCCCGCCGGGGCCGGTTGGCGCCGGACGCCTGCCGTGACGCGATGCACTGGGCGAGGGCGGCCGGGGTGGGGTTCTGGAACACGTCGCGGAGGGTGAGGGTGACACCGAGCGCGGTTCCGAGCCGGTGGGTGAGGCGGGCGGCGAGCAGGGAGTGCCCGCCGTGCGCGAAGAAGTCGTCGTCGATCGTCAGAGGGCCGGCCGCGCCCAGCGCTTCGGCGAACGCGTCGCGGACGGTGCCTTCGAGAGGGGTGCGCGGGGCCCGGCCGTCGGTGGACACCACGGCCTGCGGGGCGGGCAGCGCCCGTTTGTCGATCTTCCCGTTGGGCGTGAGCGGCAGCCGCTCCATCGGCACCACGAACGCGGGCACCATGTGATCGGGCATCCGTTCCCGCAACCAGCGCCTGATCTCCTGCGGTTCGGTACCGGCGGGGTCGGCCGCCACCGTGTAGGCGACGAGCCGGGGCGTGCCGTCGACGTCGGTGTGGACGGCGAGTGCGGCCTGGGTGAGGTGGGGGTGGGTGGTGAGGACGGTCTCGATCTCGGTGGGCTCGATACGGAACCCGCGGATCTTGACCTGGCCGTCGGTCCGGCCGGCGTAGTGCAGAGCACCGTCCCGGTCCCAGTGCGCCAGGTCACCGGTGCGGTAGAGACGACTGCCCGCCGACCCGAACGGATGGGGCAGGAACCGGGTCGCCGTGGTGCCCGGCTGCGCGAGATAACCGTGCGCGAGACCGTCACCGGCCAAATACACCTCACCGATCACCCCGGCCGGCACCGGACGCAACCGCTCGTCCAGGACGTACGCGTACTTGTTCACGACCGGCCGCCCGATCGGCACACTCACGTCGGGGACGGAGCGCTGGTCCACCCGGTAGGTGGTCGTGAATCCCATCGACTCCGCGGGACCGTAACCATTGACGATCCTCAACCGCGGACACAGCCCGTACAACCGAGAGATGTGCGTGGGCGACGCCGGCTCACCACCGGTGAACACCACCCCCACCGACGCGAAAGCCTCCGGATGCTCATCCACCAGATAGTTGAAAAGACT